>NZ_JBFADM010000066.1:0-46057 GCF_040641355.1 Streptomyces sp. NPDC020996 | reverse complement strand
GCAGCACTTGCACGGTGATGTTCCGCTGCCGGGATGCTGCCAACAGATGGCGCAGTTGACACAAGTGAGTTTCGGTTCCTCCGACCTCGTTACGCCGAGGAACGCCACGCCACCGAACTCGCCTTCCTCGCCGCCCATGACGAGGGCCCCCGCCCGCCCGGCTGGCGGCTCACCCCCCGCTCCGTGGTCACGTTCGTCTGCGGCAGCGCCGACCAGCCCCTCACCCTGCCCAAGCCCCACGCCACCCTGCCCGACAAGCTGGTCATCACCCCCAAGTTCATCGGGGAACGGGCCCTGGTCGAGCGGTGCGTCGTCACCCTCGCCGGCGAGCGCGGCCTGCTCCTCGTCGGCGAACCCGGCACCGCCAAGTCGATGCTCTCCGAACTGCTGTCCGCCGCCGTCAGCGGCACCAGCGCGCTGACCGTGCAGGGTACCGCCGGCACCACCGAGGACGCCCTGCGCTACGGCTGGAACTACGCCCTGCTCCTCGCCCAGGGCCCGACCCCGCAGGCCCTGGTCGACTCGCCGGTGCTGGCGGCGATGCGCGCGGGCCGGGTCGCGCGCATCGAGGAGATCACCCGCTGTCTGCCAGAGGTCCAGGACGCCCTGGTGTCGATCCTGTCCGACCGCCGGATGAGCGTCCCCGAGCTGTCCGGCACGGACGACGCCCAGGTCGCCGCCGCCCCCGGGTTCACCGTCATCGCCACCGCCAACCTGCGCGACCGGGGTGTGTCGGAGATGTCCGCCGCGCTCAAGCGCCGCTTCAACTTCGAGACCGTGCACCCCATCGGGGACGTGGAGGCCGAGACGGCGCTCGTCCGGCGGCAGGCCACCGCCGCCGTCGAACGGGCCGGTGCGGCATTCGGCGTCGACGACGCGGTCCTCGACGTCCTGGTCACCGCCTTCCGCGACCTGCGGTCAGGCCGGTCCGCGGAGGGCTGGGACGTGGAGCGGCCCGGCACGGTGATGTCCACCGCCGAAGCCGTGCAGGTCGCCGTCTCGCTCGGCGTGGCCACCGCCTACCTGCCCGGCGGCGACGCCCTCGACCTGGTCCCCGGCCACCTCCTCGGCGTGGTCCGCAAGGACGACCCGGCCGACCACGCGCGGCTGCTGGGCTACTGGGACGGCCCGGTGCGCCGCCGCGCCGAGGACGGGTCCGCGCTGTGGCGCCGCCTGTGGGACCTGCGGGAGAACCTGCGGTGACGACTGCCCTGGAACCGAGGGCGGCCGTCGCCGTCCTCGCCGATCACACCGAGCCGTACCTGCTCGGCGTCCGCCACCACAGCCCGGCGCTGGCCGCCGCGGTGCCCGCCCTGCTGGACGCCTGCCGCGCCGAGGTCGTGTGCGTGGAACTGCCCGCCGAGTTCCAGCCGTGGCTGGCGCACCTGGCCGCCCCGGGGACCGTCGCGCCGGTCGCGCTGGCCGGGACCGGCGCGGGCGGGCGGCTCGGGTTCTACCCGTTCGCCGACTTCTCGCCCGAACTCGCCGCCGTGCGCTGGGCCCGGGAGCGCGGCGCCGACGTCGTCTGCTGCGACCTGCCGATGTCCGACCCGCGCTGGCACACCGAGGCCGCCCTGCCGGCGGGCGACACCCGCACCGCGGTCACCGCGGCGGAGACCGGACCCGGATCCGGAGCCACCCCCTTCGCGGACGCCCTCGCCGCCGCCGGCACCGGCCGCGACGGCGACGACCTGTGGGACCGCTGCGTGGAGGTCCTCGCCCCCGGCTGTACGCCGGAGGCGATCCGCCGGGCCGCCCTCGGAGTCGGCTGGGCACTGCGCCGCGACGCGGAGTCGGCCGGCGGCGTCCCCGAGGCCGACCTGGCCCGGGAGGCCCATATGCGCGAGACCATCGCCCGCGCGGGGGAGGGCGGACGCCGGGTCGCGGCCGTCGTGGGCGCCTTCCACGCCCCGGCGCTGACCGCCACGGACAACGCCGGGCCGGCCGCCGCGGACACTGCGGGACTGACGGCTACGGACGTCGCCGGGCCGGCCGCCCCGGACACCACAGGGCCGGCTGTCACGGACATCGCCGGGCCGCCAGCCGCGGAGACTGCGGGGCCGACCGCCGCGGACGTCCCCGCGTCGACGGCCCCGGACACCGCCGGGCCGACGGCCGCGGGTGTCCCCGCGTCGACCGCTCCGCAGGCCCCGGCGCCGGACACCCCCCGTCGGAGCACCACCGGCCGGCCGGCTGCCGTCGGCGAAGGGCCGGCCGTCGTCACCTCCCTCGTCCCGTACGCCTTCGACCTGCTGGACTCCCGCTCCGGATACCCGGCCGGAATCCGCGACCCGCGCTGGCAGCAGGCGGTGTTCACCGCCGCCGGCGACCCCGAGGAACTGCGCCGGGCCGCAGCGCGCGCCATCACCGACGTGTGCCGGGAACTGCGTGCTGCCGGGCACACCGCGGGCACCGGCGAGGCCGCGGAGACCCTGCGGGTCGCCTGCGACCTGGCCGCGCTGCGCGGCCTCGCCGCCCCCGGACGCAGCGAGATCCTCGAAGCACTCACCGCCGTCATGGGCCAGGGGGAACCCCTCGGCCGCGGCCGGGCCCTCGCACGGGCCCTGGAGACCGTCCTGGTCGGCACCGACCGCGGCCGGACCGCGCCGGGCACCCCCCGCTCCGGCCTCGGCCCCTCCGTGGAGGCGGAACTCGCCGCCCTCCGGCTGCCCCACCCCGACGACCCCGCCCCCCGCGAGATACGCCTCGACCCGCTCCGCTCCGCCCTCGACGGCCGCCGCGAGATCCTGCTCCAGCGCCTCGCCGTGTGCGCGGCCGGATACGGCGAGCCCGTGCGCGTGACAGGCACCGGCGACGGCACCGCCCTCACCACCCGCTGGCGGCTGTCCTGGTCCCCGTCCGTCCCGGTACGGCTGGACCTGGCCGGCACCCGGGGGGTGACCGCGGCCCTGGCCGCCGAAGGCACCCTGCGCGAGACGTTCCGCAAGGAGGCGGCGGACGGGGGGCCCACCTCCGCCCTGGTCCTCGCCGGCCTGGAGGCGGCCGCCCGGTGCGACCTGCCCGCCCTGCTCGCCGAGCGCCTGACGGACGCCGCCGAGGTGCTTCCCACCACGGCCACCCTCCCCGAACTGCTCACCGCGCTCGACCTGATGGAGGCACTGCGGCGCGAGCACCTCCCCGGCACCACCCCACAGGCCCGCCGAACCGCCGCCCACCTGGCCACGGAGCTGCTGGAGGCGGCCGTAAGGGCGCTGCCCGGACTCGCGGGCAGCGACGATCCGCAGGACGCGGCCGCCCTCGTGGCACTGTCCGCGCGGGCCGGCGAACACCGCCTGGGGCTGCGCATGGACGACGCCCTGCGAACCCTCGCCCGCGAAGGTTCGCCCCTCATGCAGGGCGCCGCCCTGGCCTCCCGCACCCTGCTCGACCTGGACCCCGTCGCCGACCTCGGCGCACGCGCCGCCGGATGGACCGACGCGGCCTCCACCCCCGACGGACGCCGTGCGCTGGCCCGCCGCCTCACCGGGCTGCTGAGCGGCGCCGCACCGCTGCTCCAGTCGGCGCCCGCCGCTCTCGACCCGCTCCTCGAACGCATCGACACGCTGTCCGACCAGGAATTCCTGGACCGGCTCCCGGCCCTGCGCGGCGGCTTCGACACCCTCACGCCCGCCGGTCGCGACCGGCTGCTGCACACGGTGACCGAACGCCTCGGCCACCGCGTCGACCTGTCACTGAACGCCCCGCCCGACCTGCTCGCGCTGTGGACGGCCGCGGACACCGCGGGCCGCACCGCGCTCACCGCACTGGGCCTCCCGCTCAGCACGGAGCAGCCGGCCCACCCCGCCACCCAGGAGACGCACCCGGAACACCCCGCACCCCGGCCCGGGCCCGCGCCGCAGGCCGCCCGCGACCTCCCGCCCACCGACCGCTGGCGTCTCCTGCTCGGCCGGGAGACCGACAGACTGCCGCAGCACGCCCGCCGGTACGCCCACGCCCTGGACGAGCTGTACGGCGCGGGCCGCGGCGAAGGCTCCGCGGACCTCGGCCGGGGCGACGGCCAGGGCCAGGGCGGCGGCCAGGAGGCGTCCTTCCCCACCGCCAGGGAATGGGCCGAGGAACTGGAGGCGCTGTTCGGGACGGAGGTCCGCGAGGAGGTCCTGGCCCGCGCCGCCGACCAGGGCCGTACCGACGTGCTCGCGGAGCTGGACCCGGACGCGGTCCGCCCCTCGATCGACCTGCTGACCTCCGTGCTGTCCCTCGCCGGCGGACTGCCCGAACACCACCTCGCCCGGCTGCGCCCGCTGGTGCGCCGCCTGGTGGAGGAACTGGCCAGGGAACTGGCCACCCGGATGCGGCCCGCGCTGACCGGACTGGCCACCCCGCGTCCCACCCGCCGCCCCGGCGGCCGCCTCGACCTGCCGCGCACCCTGCGCGCCAACCTGGCCCACACCCGCCGTACCGCCGACGGCCGTACGCTGGTCGTCCCGCAGCAACCCGTGTTCTCCACCCGCTCCCGCACGGAGGCGGACTGGCGCCTGATCCTGGTCGTCGACGTGTCCGCGTCGATGGAGGCGTCCGTCGTGTGGTCGGCGCTGACCGCGGCGGTCCTGGGCGGCGTACCCACCCTGTCGACGCACTTCCTGGCGTTCTCCACAACGGTGATCGACTTCACCGACCGGGTCGACGACCCGCTGTCGCTGCTGCTGGAGGTCCGAGTCGGCGGCGGCACCCACATCGCCGCCGGACTGGCCCACGCCCGGACGCTCGTGACCGTCCCCAGCCGGACCCTGGTGGTCGTGGTGAGCGACTTCGAGGAGGGCGCCCCGCTGGGCGGACTCCTGGGCGAGGTACGGTCCCTGGCCGGCTCCGGGGTACATCTGCTGGGCTGCGCCGCCCTGGACGACACCGGCACGCCCCGCTACTCGGTGCCCGTCGCCCGGCAACTCGTCGCGGCCGGGATGCCCGTGGCCGCCCTCAGTCCCCAAGCCCTCGCCCGCTGGGTGGGCGACCGTCTGCGCGGAGAGAACCGATGAATCCCGAACTGCCCCCGGCGGCGCCCGACGTCGTGGCGGCCGCCGTGGAGGTCCTGACCGCCCGGCTGCGCAAGAGGCTGGACGCCGCCGTGGAGACGTACACCACCGCGCCGGTCGTCGACGACGGAACCGCGCGCAGGGTCCGCTGCGGCGAGGACGCCGAGGTCGTTCTCGTGCCCGGCCCGTCGGGCGCGGTCACGGAGGCGGCGCAGGTGACGTGCACCTGCCTGCTGGCGCCGCGTTGTCTGCATCGCGCGGCCGTACTCGGCGCATGCCCGGTGGCGGACACCACGGCCCCGGCCGAACCGGCCGAAGCGACGGCGGACACCGCACCGGAACCCGCAGACCCGGCGGCGGCGGTCCAGGCCCCCGGACCCGCAGGTCCGGCGGCCGACGCCGCACCCGGACCCGCCGGCCCGGGGGCGGCCCCGGCACCCGCGCGCACGGCTCCCACCGCCGCCCAGGTGGCCGCCGCACGCGGGCTCTGGTCGGCGGCCGCGGCCGTCCTCACCGGCGGGGTGCCGGCGACGGGCGCGGTGCCGCAGGCGGAGCTGCTGCGTGCCGCGCACACCGCGCGACTCGCCGGCCTGCACCGTGCCGAGGCGGCGGCCCTGCGGGTGGTGCGCCAGGTGCGCGGCGCCCGCGCCCGCCACGACGGCCACCGCCTGGCGGACCTGGTCGCGGGCCTGCGCGAGGTGCTCCTCATCGCGCACCGGCTGACGGCACAGGACCCCGACCCCGCCCTGATCGGCATCGCCCGCCGCGCTTACCGGCCGGGCGGCGGCCTCCGCGTCCACGGCGTGTGCCGCGAACCGGTCGTCACCGCCACCGGCTACGGCGGTGTCGTCACCCATCTGGTCGGGGACGACGGGCAGTGGTTCTCCGTGTCCGACGTCAAGCCCGGCGGAGTCGCCCGGGCCCGGGGCGCCGGCACCGCCACTGTCGCCCTCGGCTCGCACACCCTGGACCACGCGGGTCTCGCCCGCGGCGGTCTGCTGGTCTCCGGGGCGACGCTCTCCCCGGACGGCCGCCTGGGAGCAGGCAAGGGAGTACGCGCGACTCCGCTGACGGGACGGCCCTGGACGGACGGGCCCTTGGCCGCCCTGTTCGCCCGCCCCCTGGACGAGGCGGTCGCCGAGCGCCTGAGCGCACCGGCCGACGCCGACCCGGAGCAGGAGGGCACGACGAACCGTGCACTGATCGGCTGCGACCTGGTCCTGACCGGAGCCGCGGGCGACCAGATCTTCGCGCGGGAACTGCGCCCTCGCGGTGTGGACGGCCTGCTGGTCCGGCTCACACCGGCCAACAGCCACCCCGGCCTGGCCCACACGGCGAACTTCCGCCGCCTCGCGTCCCGCCCCGGACTGCGTCTGCGCGTCATCGGCCGGCTGGACCCCGACCGCGCCGCCACCCTCCGCCCGCTCGCCGTCGCGCCCGTGCCCGGCATCGAGGCGACCCTCCGGCTGCCCGCCGACTGGGGCGGCCACGCCGACCTCGGCTACGACCGTCTGGAGGTGGCCCACTTCCCACCCGCCGAAACCCTCGACCGGCCCCACGGATCCACCGACGTCCCCCCGGACCCCCTGGCCGAAGCCCCCCTGTGGCGGCTGCGCCGGCTGGTGGAGATCGCCGTCTCGGGAGGCCGCAGGACCGTCGCCGAAGCGCCGGGCGACGGCGTCACGGCACGGCTGCGCCGCAGCGGTTTCGCGACGGCCGCTGATCTCACCGCGCAGCTGACCGGCGAGGCCGCCCGCCGCACCCGCGACGCGTTCGGCCGCCTGGAGGACACCGACCCGGACGCATACGCCCGCGCATGGCTGGCGGCGGCCGTCTACCTGACCGGCACGGAACGGGCGTTGGTCCAGGCCACCTGGCACCTGGCGTCCACCGCCTGACCGCCCCCGGGCCCACGGATGAGCGGGCCGCGAGCCGAGCGAGTGCCCTGGCAACCCTGTGGGTCCGGCTCGCCACGGCGCCGGTGCGGCCCGGGACGCAGGCGCCGCGCGTTCGTCAGGTTCGTCTCAGTGGACGCGCGGGATGTTCAGTTCTGCCCAGACGGCCTTGCCGGTGGCGGTCCACCGTACTCCCCAGCGTGTGGTGAGTTTGTGGACCACCAGCAGGCCGCGTCCCTGGTCGTCGAGTACGTCGCTGCGGCGCAGGCGCGGCCGGCTGTTGCCGGTGTCGCCGACCTCGCACGTCAGGCGCCTCCCCGCTCTCACCAGTCGCAGGGTGACGGGTCCGGTACCGAAGAGGACGGCGTTGGTGACCAGTTCGCTGATCACCAGACCGGCGTCGTCCCGGGTCCGGTCGCCGGTGCGCCATCGCCGCAGGAGGGAAGAGGCCAGGGTGCGGGCGCGAGCGGGTGTGTCGTCGCGCGCGGGCAGCCGCCAGGTCGCGGTGTCCCGGCTGTGGCGGCCGGTCATCCGGGCGAGCAGCAGGGTCACGTCGTCGCGCAGGCGCCCCTGCGGGGCCAGACCGGCGACCACGCGGCGTGCCGCCTGCTGCAGATCGTCCCAGGGATGCACCTCACGCACCACGTCTTTGAGGCGGCTGATGCCGTCGTCGATGGAGGCCACCGGGTCCTCGACCAGACCGTCGGTGTAGAGGGCGAGAAGCGAGCCGGGCGGCGCGGTGAACTCGTGCACGTCGAACGGCTCCCGCACCGCGAACTCGGCTCCCAGGCCCGGGTGAGGCTGCGCCGTGATGGTTGCGGCGGAGCCGTCGGGACGGACCAGGACGGGCGGCAGGTGTCCAGCGTTGGACATCACCACCCGATGGTCGACCGGATCGTAGACCGCGATGCAGCACGTCGAGCCCAGCGCGCTGTAGCCGGCCGCCAGGCCCGCGTCCGTGTCGTCCAGGAGCGTGACCGTCTCGTCGAGACGCTCCAGCACCTCCCCGGGGCCCAGCCCCGCCGACAACAGCGCGCGGGCCTCCATGCTCAGCTGGCCCATGGCCGCCGCGGCCCCCAGACCATGCCCTATGACGTCGCCGACCACCAGGGCGGTACGGTCACCGGGCAGCGGAAAGCTGTTCACCCAGTCACCGCCGACACCCGCGCTGTCGGGGGTGGTGGGCTGGTACACGGTGGCGACCTCGATGGTGTCGCTGCTGGTCCGCGGCAGCAGTCGGCGCTGCAACGCCAGGACCTGTGCGTGCTCACGCTGGTGCTGGCGGGCCAGGTCCACGTGACGGGCGGTCTTGGCCACGAGTTCCTGCAGGTCGAGCAGTTCGCTGTCGCGGAAGGGGCGCTCCTGCCGCCGCCAGACTTCCGTCACGCCCAGCACGATGGGCCCTGGTGTGCCTTCCGGTCCTTCGACGACCAACGGTATGCATGCCACGTTCGCCGGCAGGTCGCCGGGCACCAGAGCGCGTACCAGCCGCGGATCGCCGAGGGCCCGCGCGATCGCCTCACGGTCGGTGAGGACGATGGCCTGCGGTACGTCGTCGCGCATGACCGCGCCGACCAGCAGACGGCTCGCTTCGCGGGGCAGGTTGTCCCCGCACGTCACGTATCCCTCGGGCCAGGCCCGGTCCGGCGCCAGGGCCGCCCGGCGCAGCCGGATGCGCTCGTGCGCCTGCTCGGTGACGGCCTCCCCCGTCCACACGGCGAAGTCGAAGTCGACGGCGGCCACGTCTCCCCAGGCCAGCAGGGACTGGGCCAGGGACTGGGCGGTCTCGCCGATGTCCAGTGACGTCCCGATCGCGGCCGCGGCCGCGTACAGGTGGAGCCGCTTGGCCATGGCGATCAGGGAGACCGTCAGGCCTCCCTGCGGCGCTGCGGCCGGCAGGATGCTCATCGAGACCACCAGCTCCGTCCCGTCGTCGCGCCGCAAGCGCTGGACCCGGGCGACGTGCGCCTCCTGCGTCTCGATGACGTTCCGCAGCCGCTGCGTGACCGTCGCCACGTCCTCCGGTGGCAGCAGTTCGGCGAAAGCGGCCCCCGCCGCGACGCTCACCCCGGCGAAAGCGGCGGCGCTCAGATTGAAGCTGGTGATCCTGAGTTTCGTGTTGAGATTGACCACCCCGAGGATCTGTTCCTGACCTCCGGCCTCCGCGCTGTCACCTGCGGGCCGACGGGCACTGGGGTCGCTCTGGGGAGCGGCAGGACCCGATGCCTCGGTGGTTCCGGCCCGGCGGATGTAATCCGACAGGGCACCGCTGACCATGTCGAACGGCGGCCGGGACGACGAGGAAGGGGTGGGGTCCATGCAGGCTCACTCAGCTCGCTGCCTCCGGCCTGCGCCGGAGAGACATTCCCGAGTCCGTGCGATCGGGCCCCGAGATCCCCCACCGCACATCTCCTGAATAGCACAATCGCCGTCTTCACCGTAGGGGCGGAAGCAAGTGACGCAACACGAGCACCGCCTGCGGCGTCCATGTCACCGGTGTGCAGTGCCTCAGCCGTTCGCCCCCGCCCTCGGTGCGAATCGCGTCGTGTAGTGGGTGAGGGTGTGGTGGGGGGTCCAGCCCTGGGCCCGGGCTCTGGTGGTGTCCAGGGTGAGGGAGCCGGTCAGCTGGTGCACGGCGTAGGGGGTGAGGAGCGGCTGCGTGTGCGGGCGTAGCCGGGCGAGTGCGTGGGCGGCGTGCGCCGCGGCGCGGGCGGCCGCCACCGGGACGTGGCGGATTCGCGCGTTCGTGCCGTGGGCGTGCAGGACGTCGCGGACGGCTTCGTCGCGGTCGTAGGGTGCCGGGTCGGCGATGTTGTAGGGGCCCGGCGGCCAGTCGGCCGCGGCCAGGCATGCTTCGGTGAGGTTCTCCACGGCGGTCAGGCTGAGCGGGACGCTGGGCCCGGGCAGCAGGAGCACTCCACGGCGGACGCGGGACAGCAGCCGGGGTACGAGGTGCGGGTCGCCGGTGCCGTAGACGGCGCGTGGGCGCAGCACGACGGCGCCCGCGGCGAGCGCCAGCGTCTCGCCGGCCGCTTTGGTGCGGCCGTAGGCGTTGAGGTGGTCCCGTACGGGATGGTCTTCGGTGAGGGCGGTGCGATCGGGGTCGGGCGCGTAGACGCTGGCGCTGCTGACCCATACCACCGGCCGGCCGGCGGCGGCCTGCAGCAGCCGGGCCGTGCCGTCGACGTTGACGGCGTGCATCGCGGCCTCGGCGGCGGAGCCGGGTGGTGGGTCGCCGACCGCCGCGGCGCAGTGCACCACGATGTCGGCGCCGGACAGGTCGGGCACTTCGCGGGCGGCGTCCCAGGGGATGTGCCGGCCGGCCGGACCGGGGCGGCGCCCCACGCACAGTACGTCGGCGCCCCGGGCGGCCGCCGTGGCGGCGACGTGGGAGCCGCAGAAGCCGCTTGCTCCGGTGACGGCGATCGTGGTCATCGGTCCTGCCCCGGAGGGAGGGCGGCGCGGACGGTGAGGGAGCGCCAGCCGGGCAGGGCCGAGGTGCGGTCGGCGCGGGCGCGCACCACGTTGGGCCGGTGAGGGGCGAGCGCGGCGAGGAGGTCGTCGAGCTGGGCGCGGGCCAGGCGGGCGCCCGGGCAGGCGTGAGGGCCGGCGCCGAAGACGAGGTGTGCCACGGCGGGTGGTGCGGGGCTGAGGGCGTCCGGCGGAGCCGAGTGGGCCCGGGCCGCGTGCCGGGCCACGAGAATCAGCCGGTCGCCGGCCCGGACCGGGCACCCGCCGAGGTCGGCGTCGGCTGCCGCCACGCGCGGCAGCAGCGGGGAGGGTGCGAGCACGCGGAGCAGTTCCTGCACCAGCGCCGGCCGCAGCCGGTCGTCGGCGGCCTGCTCCCACAGTGCCGCGTCGGCGCACCAGGCCGCGGCGCGGGGGAGAGCGGCCACGGTGGTGGTGACGGCGGCGACCGCGAGCATCGCCCGAAGGCCCGTCTCCTCGGCTTCGCCGGGTGTGAGCGGGTGCTGTGGCCGGTGACGGCCCGGTGTCCCGCTCCGGCCGGGCGCGAGCAGGCTGTGCAGTTGTGCCGCGGGCTCGGCTGCTGCGTGTGCCGTGCCGGGCCGTCGCGGCCCGGGGAGGTGGTCGCGTACGGCGGCGGCCGCGGTGCGGACGGCGGCGTCGGCGATGTGCTGCGGGTTCGCGTGGGCCCCGAGCAGCGCGCGGACGGTGGCTCCGGCTAGCTCGTGTGCCACCGGGACGAGGTCGACGGTGCGGCCGGCGGCGAGCGGGGCCAGCCGGCGTTCCAGTACCTCCTGCCACACCGGCCGCAGCCGTTCCACGCCGGCCGCGCCGAGACGGTCCGCGACGGCGCGGCGGGTGTCGCGGTGGCCGGTGCCGTCCTGGTCGAACAGGACGGTGCCGGCGGACAGTTGCCGTGCCGCGCCTGCCGTGGTGCCGGCGGCGGTGCGGTCCAGCGGTATGCGGGTGAGGGCGTGGCGGTACGGGTCGCTGCCGTGTATCAGCAGTGTTCCGCCGATCCGGGTCACCGGCCGGCGGCGGGTGGCGGCGAGCAGGGCGAACAGGAGGGGGTGGGAACGGGTGTAGACGCGCCGGTCGCGGCGGCGTGCCGCCCGGACGGCGGCCGGACGGGGCGGCGGGGTCATCGGACGTGCACCTTTCTTTCGTCGGCGGGGCGGTAGCGGCGGTCCCAGCACCACAGCAGCGTCCGGCGGGCGCCCCAAGCCCGCAGACGGCGCAGGCTGGAGTGGACCACCATCCGCTCGGCCCGCGCGATGCGGTCGCTGTGCTCGCGCGCCCGGTTGAGCAGGACGACGTCCTCGGGCGGCCCGGCCAGCGGGACGCGGGGCGCGCCTCCGCAGCGCAGGTAGAGGGCGGCCGTGACGGCGATGTTGTGCCCGTGGCACAGCACGTACGGGGCGCGGTAGCGCGGGTGGCGGTGTTCCCGCCGCCAACGGCCGTACAGTGCGGTCGCCCGGATCACCGCCGGCAGCAGGTACCGCTCGGCGGGCGAGGGCCGCTCGTCGGCGCGGGGGACGCTGCGGCCGCAGGCCAGTTCCGTGCCGCGCCCGAGTTCCGCGCGTACCTCGCTGATCCAGTCGGCGGCGGGCAGGCAGTCGGCGTCGGTCCGGGCGAGCAGCTCGGCGCCGCGTTCGATGGCGTAGCGGAATCCGGTGTCGGCGGCTGCCCCGGTGCCCGGTTCGTCCTCGCGGACCAGGTGCACGGGGAACGGCGCGCGGGCGGCGAAGCGGCGTACGACGTCCGCGGTGGTGTCCGTGGAGGCGTTGTCGACGACGACCAGGCTGAAGCGGGTGTCGGTCTGGGCGGCGAGCGCGGCCAGGGTGGCGCCGATCCCGGCCTCCTCGTTGAACGCCGGCACCACCACCCAAAGGGGCGCGTCGTCCCGGGCGTTCATCCGCGGCCGCCGGCGGTGGGACGGGCGGCGCCGAGGCGGGCGGCGGCCAGGCGTGAGGCGGCGGCGCGGTCCGGCTTGCGGGAGCGTCCGGACAGCGGGATGTCGGCCAGCAGGACCGCGTCCGGGCGTGCGGACCCCATCCGCCGCAGCGGCCCGGCCAGCGCGGCCCGCAGCGCGGCCGGGTCGGTGCCCGGGACCGGCTGTACGACGGCGACCAGGCGTTCGTCGCCGTCGGCGGCCGGCACTCCCACCAGCAGTGCGGACTCCACCCCGGGTATGTGCAAGGAGGGCTCGTACAGGCCGGGGTAGATGTTCTCGGCACGCCTGAGCACCATGTCCTTGCAGCGGCCCTCGAGCACGATCCGGCCGCCGTCCAGGTGCGCCCGGTCCCCGGTGGCGATCCAGGGGTCCGGGTCCTCGCCCAGGTAGCGGTGGCGGGCGGCGGGCCCGGACAGCAGCAGCTGGCCGGTGGCGTCCGTCCTGGCGGTCACTCCGGGCAGCGGGGCGCCCACCAGGTCGCCCTGCCCGGTGAAGGCGGCCTTGTCGGCCTGTTCCACGGCGGCGGCGGGGAACAGCTCGGTCAGCGCGTACACCCCCCATGCCTCGTCTGCGCCCGCCTGCTTGACGCGGGTGAGCAGGCCGGCGCTGACCGGCGCCGACCCGGTCCACACCCGTCCCGTGAAGCGGGCCCGCCGGGCGAGCAGGCGGCGCAGCTGCGGCGGTGTCAGGTAGGTGAGCTGGGGGTCCAGCCCGGCCAGCTGCCGCGCCAGCAGACGTGGCGGGCGGGCGGGCAGTGCGACCGCCGCGCCGGCGGCGAGGGAGGGGACGAGGACGAAGAACGTGCCGCCCAGGACGGGCCGGCCGGCCTCGGGCCGGGCCAGCGCGGCGACCGCGGTCATGCCGGCGGCGAGTGACGAGCGGGTGTGCACCACCGCGCGCGGCCGGGAGGTGGTGCCGGAGGTGAAGACGATGACCGCGTCGCCGTCCTCGTCCACCGGGCGCGGCAGGGCTGCCGGTACGGCGTCGCCGTCCAGAACGGGTGCGCAGCCGGGCAGCCGCGGCCCGACGGTGGCCACCGGGCCCAGGTCCTCGAGATCGGGCAGAGCCAGACGCGCGTGGTGGGCGAGCCGTCGGCCCCATCCGGCCACGGCCTGGGCGGCGGCGTCGGCGAGGACGGCATCGGGCCGGGCGAGGGCGAGCCGGGCCCGCAGCACGTCCGGTCCGGCACCGGGGTCGAGGACCGCGGCCCGTGCGCCGAGCCGGTGCACGGCGAGCATCACGGCCAGGGCGCGGGCGCCGGGCCGTACGGCGACGCCGACGGTGCTGCCCCGGGTGATGCCGCGCCGGTGCAGAGCGGCGGCGTACCGGTCGGTGAGGTCGGCCAGGTCTGCGCAGGTGGCCTTGACGCGTACGGCGCCGGTGCGGGCGGCGCCGAGGACAGCGGGCCGGTCGGGGGCGGCGCGCAGAGCGTGATGGAGTGCGTCGAGCATCAGCGGGGGTCCTCCGTGTGACGGCCCGGCCCTCTGTCGAGGTACCAGCGGGCGGTGCCGAGCAGACCGTAGGCGCGCAGCCGCCGGGTGGAGTTCTCCACGACCATGTCGCGGGCGTGGACCACGGCGGTGGTGTGGCGGCGGACCCGGTTCAGGAACAGGCGGTCGGTGGGGGAGGGGCGGCGCGGCATGCCGCCGACGGCTTCGTACAGGCCGGCCGTGACGGCCATGTTGTTGCCCGCGTGCATCCGGTAGGGGGTGAGGTAGCCGTGCCGGCGCCGGTGCGCGGGGCGGATGCGGCCGAAGAACGCGGCGATGCGGACCAGCGTGCGGAAGGCGGCGCGCCCGAGGGGTCCGTGCTCGTCGCGGCGCGCGTCGATGCGCCCGCACACCAGGCCCGCGCCCCGTCCCAGGGCTTCGCGGGCCGCGGCCGTCCAGCCGGGGCGCGGCAGGCAGTCCGCGTCGGTGCGGGCCAGCATCGTGGCGCCGTTGCCGATGGCGTAGCGGAAGCCGGTGTCCACCGCGCAGCCGGTGCCCTTCTCCGGCTCGCTGAGGACGTGGACGGGGAAGGGTGCCCACCGGGCGAAGTCGTGGACGACCGCCGCGGTGCCGTCGCTGGAGGCGTTGTCCACGACGACGAGGGTGAAGTCACGGTCGTGCTGCGCGGCGAGCGCGTGCAGTGTGGCGCCGATACGCGTGGCCTCCTGGTGCGCGGGGACGACCACCCACAGGGCGCTCACGACTTCTCCCAGACCATCGTCATCATGCTCACGCCGCCGCCCAGGCCCACGAACAGCACCCGGTCGCCGGAGCGCAGCCGTTCGTGGACCAGGTCCAGCTGCACGCCCAGGGTGGCGCTGGCCATGTTGCCGAGCCGGGGGAGGGTGACGACGAGCCGCTCGCGCGGGACACCGGTGAGTTCCACGAACCGTTCCAGGTAGGGCATGGTGACCTGGTGCACCAGGATGTGACGGAAGTCGTCCCAGTCCAGGCCGGTGCGCTCCTTCATGCGGTCCAGCACGGCGGTTCCGGCCTTCTCGAACACCGTGCGCAGACCGGCCCCGTCGCCGGTGAAGTACGTGTGCTCCGCACTGCGGGGGTGACGGGAGCCGCCGCCGAAGATGCCGCCCACGTCCCAGTGCTCGGAGTGCGTCTCGGTGCCCACGTCGACTATGCCGCCCCGGTCCACCGCCTCGACCACGACCGCGGCCCCGGCATCCCCGAAGGTGTAGCCCGCGAAGCCGTTCCGGAACTGGTCCAGGCCGCGGGGGTCGTACCGGACGGCCCGGCTCGGTGTCTCCCCGGTCACGACGAGAGCCCGGCGGGCGCGTCCGGCCAGGATCATCGACCGGGCGGTGTCGATGCCGTTGACGAAGCTGTTGCACGCGTTCGTCACGTCCAGCGCGTGCGCGGCCGAGCCCAGCTCGGCCTGGACGACATGGGCGGTCGCCGGTTCCGCCATGTCCCGGGTGGCGGAGGCGAACACCAGCAGGTCCACGTCGTAGGGCGCGAGTCCGGCCCGGCTGAGCGCCCTGCGGGCCGCCCGCACCGCGAGCGTCGAGGCGTACTCGTCCTGTGCCGCGGTCCGGCGTGAGGTGATGCCGGTGACGCGTTCGAGCATCCGGTCCGGCAACCGGAGGCCGGACTCTTCGGTGATCCGCTGCTGCAGGTCCTGGGACGTCACCTCGTGCCCGGGCAGGCAGGAGGCGACGGCTGTGATGCCCGCCCGGAGGCCGGGACCGCGAACCAAATGGTCTTCGTGCATGTGACGGAGGTTAGGAGCCGGACACGACGGCGCGCCTGAGCACGCGTACTCATCCGGCTTAGGTGATCGACCGGCGTGGAGGTGGGATCCTCGGCGGTGAGACGGGTACAGTCGCCGGGCGCCGTCAGGGCGGCCGGTGCCCGCGGGGACGCACACGCCGCCGCCCGTGGAACGCCCTTCGTCCGCCTCCCGGCCCGGATGCCTCCCGGCCCGTCCGCCTCCCGGGCTGGACGCCGCCAGTGCCGGACGTCTCCCGGGCCCGGACGGGTGCCGGGCCCGGGGCGTCGAGGGTTCAGACCTGCTGGATCGCCTCGATCTCCAGTGACAGTTCGATCTCCTTGGAGACGAGGATGCCGCCGGTCTCGAGGGCCATGTTCCAGGTCAGTCCCCAGTCTTCCCGGTTGACCCGGCCTGCGGCGGAGAAGACCGTGCGGTCGCCGCCCCACGGGTCGCGGACGTAGCCCAGGTAGTCGACATCGAGCGTGACGGGGTGGGTCACACCCTTGATCGTCAGGTCTCCGACGAGCTTTCCGGTCGTGCCGTCCCAGGTCACCGAGGTGGACTGGAAGGTGGCCCGCGGGTGGTTCTCCACGTCGAAGAGGTCGCCGGAGCGCAGGTGGTCGTCGCGCGTCCGGTCACCGCTGTCGACACTGGCCATGTCGATCACCGCGGTCACCGTGGTGTCCTCGGGCCGATCGCCGATGTGGACGGTGGCGTCCACCGAGGTGAAGCGCCCACGCACCTTCGTCAGCATCAGGTGGCGTCCCATGAAGCCGACCTCGGCATGGCCCGGGTCGACCTTCCAGATGCCCGGCGCCGGCAGTTCCACACCGCCGACCGAGCGAGTCGGCGTGATCGTGTTCTCGGTCATCGGTCGTCTCCGCTTCCCTGTGCCTGCTTCGCGGACTCGGTCGGCAGTCCGGCGCCGATCCAGTCCTCCTTGCCGTCCTTGTAGGTGTAGACCTGCTGGTAGCCGAGCTGGGTCAGCCGACCGGCGGCCTGGCCGGAGTTCGGGCAGGTGGGACCGGTGCAGTAGACGATCACTTCGGACTGCTTGTCGGGCACCAGCTCCGGAGCGAGGGTGTCCACCCGGTCGAGCGGCAGGCAGTGGGCGCCCGGCAGATGGGCGTCCTCCCAGTACTGCTCCGGCAGGGCCTCAAGGACCGTCGCGCCGGCGTCGATCTTCTGCTTGACCTCGTCGCGGGTCAGGTTCTGCACCATGTGGTACCTCCGATGAGACACGGGCCGTGTGGGAACGCACGCGACCACACCAGCCGGGATTTCCGTGCGTGCGCACACACTTTAACGTTTGTGTGCGCACGCACGCAACCCTGAATACAATGGCCTGATGGCTGACCGCGACTACGGACTAGAGGCATGGCGGGCGATGTTGCTCGCCCACAAGGCCGCACTGCAGGCGATCGAGAGCGACGTCCAGCGCGACGGTCGTGTCCCGCTCACGTGGTACGACGTACTGCTCGAACTCAAGGCGGCCGGCGCGGAGGGCCTGCGCATGCGGGAGGTCGCAGACCGCGTCGTACTGAGTCGCACCCGAGTGAGCCGTCTGGTGGACGACATGGTGCGCGCAGGGCTGGTGCACAAGACGCCCGATCCGTATGACGGCCGGGTGTCCTGGGCGGCGATCACCGAGGAGGGCGCTGCCATGCTGCGCGCCACCGCTCCGGTGTATCTGCGCAGCATCCACCGCCGCTTTTCGGTATACCTCAGCGACGAGGACGCCCAAGTCGTCGCCGAGGCCCTGCGGAAGGTGGCGGAGCAGGACCACGGCGTGGACGGCAACTGACCGGAAGCGGCCTGCGGCCTGCCGGCCGTGCGCCGGCGGGGCACCGTGCCGGCTATGCCGCTCCCACGGTGCCGCTCCCACGGTGCCGCTCCCGTCGTCGCGGCGGCGGTCTGTGACGCCGCGACGCGGGCCGGCCGGTGGCAACGCGGGCCTGCGGACCTGGCCCCGCCCTGCCGTGTCCCTCGGGCGTTCGGCGGCGGGTGCGGCGACGGCCGCGGGCCTCGGGCCGCACCCGCCCACGGCCGTCGCGCTCCGCCCGGGGCTTCGTCCATGCCTGTACCTCCGCCGGACCTGGGCACAGGCTTCTCAGGTTCCTGTGTCCTACCCGGGGGTGAGCCGCCAATATCCGTAGGGGTTGAAGAGGAATGATTCTGAGGAGTAACGCTCACATTCCAGTCGATGCATGACCCATCGGGGTGCATCCGGAGAGATCCGGAACCCTTCACCGTTCCGGATGCCCTGTTCGGGCTGGTCGGTGAGCAGGTAGTACGCCGCGATATGCAGGGTGGTCACCCACTCACGCTGCAGTTCTGGCTCTTCCAGGTGCTGACGGCCAGGCGCTATTTCCACGTCGGCTTCGCCGAGCAGATGCATGCCGCAGCTGTACAGCACGCCATCGCGCTCGCTCCGGAGAGCCGGTACCACCCACGCCCGGCTCAGCGCGGTCGCCAGGTCATACGCATCCCCAGCAGCCGCAGCCATGTCCGCCAGGGCAAGCCACCGCTCACGCCCGCAGGTCACTCCACTGGACTCGTTCCTCACCGCGGTGGCACCGCAGTTCAGCAGTGCGGCCGTCACAGCCAGCGCCCGCTCGGAGACATCGAGGGCGGTGGACTGCGAGATACGCGGTGAGAGCACGTAAGCGACAGAGTCGTGGGCATCCACCGCAGCCCAGTCGTCGTCGGTGAACTCGTCATCGAGGACGGACCGGCGGGCGTCCAGCGCGGCGCCGAACGCCGCGCGCATGCGAGGATCCGGCCGCTTCCGCAACTCCGCGAGCGTGAACTCCCCCCCACCAGCCTCCTCGATTGCCGCGCTGAGTGCGCCGGCATCCAAGCCCACCCCGACCGCGCACAGCACATGCCTCGGCCTCACACCCGACGCCGGAACCACGAATCGGGAGCCGTACATGACTGTCCCTTGCCACACATTGCTCATCCGGCTCATGATTCCTGGTCAGCGGCACACTGTGACCAGTAATGATTACTCCGAAGGGTCGGATCCGAGATGCGTCCGCCCAGCGGTTACCGCGATCGTTCGCTGCTCTACAAGCCGGCCGGTTCGCAGGCGTCGGCGGGTGTGCCATCGCGCGAGCTCAAGGGCGCGGCTCCTTCCACCGCACCGGCAGCTGGCGGGGGCCCCGGATGAGCATGCCGTGGCGCCAGGTCAGGGCGGCCGGGTGGGCGTCGAGTGCGAGGTCGGGGCAGCGCTCCAGCAGGGCGCGGATCGCGACCCGCGCCTCCATGCGGGCGAGCGGCGCGCCGAGGCAGTAGTGGATGCCGTGACCGAAGGCGACGTGACCGCCCGCGGCCCGCCGGATGTCGAAGCGGTCGGGGTCGGGGAAGCGTGCCGGGTCGTGATTGGAGTCCGCCAGGGCGACGAGGACCAGCTCACCACCGCCGGGGATGACGGTACCGCCGATCTCGACCGGCTCCGTGGTGAACCTGAACGTCGGCGTCTCCACCGGCCCGTCGTAGCGCAGCATCTCCTCCACCGCGTTGTCGATGAGCGTCATGTCCTCGCGCAGTGCGGTGAGTTGGTCGGGATGGGTCAGCAGGGCCAAGACGCCGTTGGAGATCAGATTGACCGTGGTCTCATGCCCCGCGACCAGCAGCAGCCAGGCGGTACCGCGCAGTTCGTCCGCGGACAGCCGGTCACCGTCCTCATCGGTGGTGCGGATCAGAGCGCTCATCAGATCCTCGCCCGGGGCCAGGCGCTTGCGCTCCAGTAAGTCGACGAGGTAAGCGGACGTCTCACCCGTCGCCGCCGACCGCGCCTCCGGGTCGGGGTCGGTGAGGATCGTGCTGGTCCAGGCCCGGAAAGCGGCCCGGTCCAGCATCGGCACCCCCAGCAGCTCGCAGATCACCGAGATCGGCAGCGGGAACGAGAGCGCCTCGACGAGATCGGCCCGCCCTTCCGGAAGCGCCACCATCGTGTCGAGCAATTCGTCGGTGATCTGCTGCACACGCGGCGCGAGCTGCTCGACCCGGCGCGGTGTGAACTCGCGGACGACGAGCCTGCGCAGCCGCTCGTGGTCCGGCGGATCGGAGTTGAGCATGTGCGGCCCCGCGGAGGGACTGGGGATCGGAAAGGAGGGCGAGGCGTTCTTCCACTGCTTGGACAACCGCGGGTCCACGAGCGCCGCCCGGCCGGCCTCGTACCCGACAACGAGCCAGGCCTCCGTACCCTCTGGAATCCGCACCTTGTGCACGGGGCCGCGTTCCCGCAGCGCCGCATAGACCGGATAGGGATCGCGGACGAAGTCCTCGCCCAGCGCGACCAGATCGATCACCTCGGCTGCTGACATCGCCCGCCCCCGTCGCCCGCCCCCGTACCCGCCCGGTCCGCACCTCGCCCGACGCTAGCAGTGAGCGGTTGCCTCGGCGAAGGACGCATTCAGCCGAACCGGGCTGCACAGAACCGGCGCCTCGGGGCGTGTGGGCGAGGAGGGCGGGTGGGCACAGCCGAGGGCCCGGAGAGAGGGACGGCGGGACGAGGGGCCCGGATCCGCTGCCGGGCTGGGTCCGCCAGAAGCGTAGATGTCGGTCATTTGGTCACACGGTGATCGTGTCAACGCGTTCACCGGAGGTGAGCTGATGACGACGCCGACCATGCGTGCGGCGCGCTTCTTTCGGGCCGACCGCCAGTTGCGGGTGGCGCAGGTGCCGGTGCCGCAGCCGGGACCGTCCGACGCGCTGGCCCGCGTCGGCGCCTGCGGGATCTGCTTGTCGGACGTGCATATGATCGACGACACCCTCGACTGCCCGCTGGAAGAGGTCACCCCGGGCCACGAGCCGGCGGGCACCATCGCCCGGGTGGGCGCCGACGTCCCCTACTGGCAGCCGGGCCGGCGGGTGGTCGTCGCGCCGGGCAGGGCCTGCGGTTCCTGCCGCCACTGCGGTGACGTACAGGGCTGCCTCACCCCGCAGACGATGGGGCAGAACTGGGACGGCGCCTGGGCGCAGTACGTCATCACACCGTTCCAGACCCTGGTGGAGGTGCCCGACGGGGTGCCCGTCGAGCAGGCGGCGATCTGCGCCGACGCGGTCGCCACACCGTTCTCGGGAATCGTCGAACGCGGTGGGCTGCGCCCGGGGGAGCGGGCCGGCGTATGGGGTGTCGGCGGCCTCGGCGTGCACGCGGTCCAGGTCGCCCTCCTGGCCGGGGCGAGCCTCGTCGTCGCCGTCGACCCCCTCGACTCCGCCCGCCGGCGGGCGCTGGAGGCCGGAGCCGACCACGCCTTCGACCCGACGACGACCGACGTCCACGAGCAGGTGCGGCGGCTCACCGACGGCGAGGGGCTGGACCTGACGGCCGAACTCTCCGGCGCCGGCAGCGCCCTCGCACAGGCAGTCTCCTGTCTCGGCCGGTACGGACGGGCCGTCGTGATCGGCATGTCGCCGCAATCGGTCCACCTCGCCGAGAACACCATCCTCTTCGCCCACCACAACCACTCCGTCCTCGGCCACGACGGCTACACCCGCCGCCACCTCACCCAGCTCATGCGCCTGCTGGCGGCCGGCCGCCTCGACCTGTCCCGCTCGGTCTCCGAGGTGCTGCCCCTGGAGAAAATCGCCCGGGGTGTGGAGCGGCTGCGGACGAAAGAGGGCGACCCGGTGCGCCTCGTGGTCAGGCTGTAGCCGGGAGCGGACCCGGCCGTGCAACGGAGGACTCGTATGCCGGTGACCTCCTACCTGCGCAGGCAGGCGACGACCGCCGCGCTCATCAACGTAGTGGTCAACGCGCTGATCACCTGGCTCGGCCATCGCCGCACGGACTTCGTCCCGCTCGCCGGGAGCAACGGCATCACCACCGACGTCTTCGTGACCTCGGTCCTGCTGTCGTTGCTGGTGGCGCTGTTCATCACGAAAGGAGTACGACACGAGCTCACCGCCGGACGCCTGGTGGCGGCGGACGAACCCCCCAGGTCGGGGCGCCTGCTTGCGCGGCTGCCCGCTCGGTGGTGGGCGCTCGGCCTGCTGATCGGGGTGGCGGCGGGCGTCGTCGCCGCCGTCGTGCTGCGGCTGCTCGGTGCGCTGGGGCTGTCCGGCCTCGGCCTGTGGGCCTTCGTGGCCTTCATGGCCGCATACACCGGTCTGCTCGGATACGCCGTGACCCGTTGGGTGATCCTCCGGCAACTGGCGGAGCACCGGACGGGCCGGCAGGACACGGGCGGCCCGGGCGGCTGACCGCGCGCCGACGGCAGCCGTCGGCTCCACGGCTCCACGGCTCGATGGCCCCCGGCCCCCGCCTTCCGTGCCGTGCCCGCAGCCGGCCGGGAACCCCCGCTGCAAGGCGGCCGCCGTCTCCCGGTCCACGGCCCGGACCAGACTGGGAAGGGACGCGTCTTGCGGACCGCCCGCCGCAGGACGTCGGCTGCCCGGCACCGTGCCGGCGTGACTCCCCGGCGACTGCGTCACGAAGCACGGACGAGCCCGCACCGGCGAGGAGTCCGGGCCGGACGGTGCCACCTCGCGCGAACGGACGGCGGGCATTCGTGAGACGGAGTCTGCGCGACACGGTGAGACCGGTGGCGGAGCCGCAGTGGCCCGAAGACGAGGCGCGGCGCGGGCATCGGCACGGACGTCGGCCCGGGGCCGTCGGCTGCGACAGGTCCGAGCTGAGCACCAGCAGGCGGGGAAGATGAGTACGACAACTCAGGCCGACGGGCGCCCCGCCGCCGACGATGAAGACCAACATCGTCGAGATCTGGAGACCGCTCCGTGCTCAGCCGCATCGCCGACACCTTGGTGCCCGCCTTCGGCCGCCTGTCGGTGACCACCGACCCCGGCGCCGACCTGGCACCGGGCAGCATCATCGCCGTCAACCACACCTCGCTCGCCGACCCCGCCGTCGTGATCGCGGCCCTGCACCGCCTGGGCATCGAACCGGTCATCATGGCCACCGCCGGCCTGTGGCGCTTGCCCGTACTCGGCCGCTCCCTCACCCGCGAGGGACACATCCCTGTGCACCGCGGCGACCGACGGGCCCCGGCCGCGCTCGACCTGGCCGCCCGCGCGCTCGAGCAGGGCCGGTACCTGCTCATCTACGCCGAGGGCGGCCTGCCCCGCCGCAGGGACGTCGCGGAAGCGGCCCCGGGTGACTTCCGCACCGGCCTGGCCCGCCTCTGCGAGCGCACCGGTGCCCCTGTCGTGCCCGTCGGCCAGGCGGGTGCCCGCCGCATCACGTCGGGCAGCGTGATCAAGCAGATCGCCGGTCTCGCCACAGCCCCGCTGCGCCGGCCCGCACTGCATGTCCATATCGGCGCTCCGATCGTTCTGACCGGCGACAGCACCGTACGCACGGCGCGAGCCCGCGCGGCGGTGACCAGCGCGTGGCGTACGGCGGCCGCGCACCTCGCTGAGCCTGCCGCGCTCGCCGCGCAGCCCAGCTCGCTGGCTAGCGCACGGAATCGAGGTGGGGGTGAGGTACGTCCAGTCGACGAAGGGGAGGCTGTGGCTTGATCTTTGACCTGTGCGGCGGGGCCGTGGGGTGATCGGCTTCTTCGTTCGTTGTTTCGCGGGGTCTGCTGTTCGGGGCGCGTACGTCGTGGCGTGGGGCGGGCCGGGTGTCCTTGCGTCCTGGCGGCAGTCCGGGGCCGGGGTTGGAGGGTTTCGGCGCCCGGGCTGGACAGGCGACGGTGGGTCGGATGTGCTGGGGGCGCAGGTGGTGGCTTGGCCGCAGAGCCGGGTGTCGGGTGTGTCTGGGCACCCCGGGTGGCCGGCTGCCCGAAACGAAATCGCCGCCGTGGCGAGACGGACGGCCCGGGGTGTGCGGCTGCCGGGGTAGGACGGCTCCGCGCAGGATGCGGCCCGAGCGCATCCGGGACAGCACCTGCACCGGCAGGCCGTCCGGCAGAGAGGCCAGGCGAGGTGCGTCCTGTCCGGCGGCCCCGACGACGAGGGCGTCCAGGTCACCCGGCTGCCACTCACCTGTACTGATCAGTTGCTGGACCAGCTCGCGCAGTTGCCGGGCGGTGACGGTGGCGGTGCCGTTCCCGCGGTTCAGACGCGGGGCGTCCAGCAGGGGGCGCGGACCACGAGCCGCGGCTCGGTCCGAGGGCTCAGACGATTGAGCATGGCCGGCTGGGGCGGGGATGTGCCGGTTCTGCCCCGGCCGTAGGTGTGGCACAGAGTCCGCTGCGGTGAGGTGTGGGCGTCCCGGTCGCAGCCGGCAGGTGACGTCGACGGCCGGCACCAGCCGCCCGTCGGCCGCGCGCGCCGGCGGCACCGCGGCCGGTGCCCGCCGTATCCGGCCACTTCGGTCGGGCTGACGCTCACGGCCGAGCACCGGCGTGGGCACGGGGCGACGTACGGCGCGGTCGGTCACGGCCTGCTGGAGCGTGCCGCCCGCGACGGCTGCGCCCGGTTCACCCGGGGCTGGGCGCAGGGTTGGATCTGTCCCCTGCGCCCAGCCTGCGCATCAGTAGAAGCGCTGGTTCCTCCCGTTGCTGCAGGACCAGGTCTGAAGGACGGTGCCGTCCGTGGAGCCGAAGTCCTTCACGTCCAGGCAGTAGCCCTGGCCGTTGGCCAGGCTCCTGAACTCATAGGCGGTCTTCGAGCCTTCCGGCGTGGAGTACGAACCCTTGTTCGTGATCCACCACAGCTGGCTGTACTTGGACAGGCTGCAGTCCTGCTGCTTGACCAGGGTGCCGTAGCCGGTGGCGCCCGAGTCCAGGCACTTGCCCGTGTAGTAGTTGCGGACCCCGTAGAAGGTGCCGCCAGAGCTCCCGTTCTGGACCGGCGCCAGACACCAGTACTGGCTCTGACCGTTGTACCAGCTCCACATGTGAGCCTGCGTACCGGCAGTGGTCCACGGACCCTGGATGTCCATGACCATGCGCTTGCCCGCACGAGTGCTGGCGTCCACGCCGGCGTAGAAGTACGGTCCGCGACTGTACGAGCCGCCGCAGCCCACCGCGGCGGCGGCGACGGGCGCACTCGAACCCGACTGAGCCGCGGCAGGCGCCGCGACGGCCGACGCGCCGGCGGCGGCCGTCAGCCCGCTGGACAGCAAAGCACCGGCCGCCAGGAACCTGACGGCACGTGACCGGGTACTCATACTCCCCCTACCTCCTGAAGCACACGAATTCGCACGTCGCTCCCTCCTGTTATGCGGGCACCCGTGAGGTCCCCCCTCGGCTCCCCCGGCGACCACGCCGCGGGCCACCAGGCTGCGCCGATGAGGCCTGCCACCGCGACGTTCCGTGCCAGGATTCGAGCAGGTTCGAAGGTACGGCGGCCGCGCGGCCCGGCACCGGACAGTGGCAGGGCCTCGAGACGACCGTGGACGTGCCGGACCACGAGCGCTCAGGGCGCGGGCTTCTGGAGATCGTCCCGGCGCTTCGTCGCCTCGGCGTGGATCGCGGGGGCGTCGGGCAGGCCGGCCCGTTCGTGCAGGACCGCCTGGGCGAACAGGGCACTGGTCAGCGCCGCTTCGTGGCGGCCCCCGAGCGTCGCGGCCTGCGCGCGCCGCAGCTCCACGGAGGCGTCGATGGCCTCGATCATGCGGTCGGTGGCCCCCTCTACGTGGCTCGCCGCCGCGGCGCGGGTGTGCAGCGCCCCCGCCAGCGCCTCGGCGTGCGCCTGCTCGTCGAGATCCCCGAGCGAGCGGTAGACCGCCACGGCGTCGGCGGCGGTCTGCTCTGCGTACGGCCACTGCTTCGCCCGCGCGAGCAGCGCCGCGAGGTTGCCCAACGCGTGCGCGAGGTCCGCCGGGCGGCCCTCCGGGTCGGACCGGCGGATGCGGACCGCCTCGACGGCCGCCGCCAGCGCCTCCTTGAGATTGCCGGCCGCGCCGTGCCGGGCGGCCAGCGTGGTGAGCGCGACGGCCAGGCGCGGCCGGTAGACCCCGTGCAGGGCCTCGGCCAGGCGCCGGTGGGCCTCCACCGCCTCCACCGCCGAGGCGAGCGCCTCGGCGTGCAGTCCGTTCGCGGACTGCACGATCGACAGGTTGACGAGCGCCGAGGCCAGCCGGACGCTCGGGTTGGAGGCGTCCTCGGTGAGTCCCGGGTCGGTCTCGACGAGGCCGCGCAGCAGTTCCACCGCCTCCACGACGGGGGCGAGCGCCTCCGCGCGCCGGCCCGCCCTGGCCAGTGCGGACGCGTGGTGGTTCAGTGCCTCGGCGTACTTGAGCAGGTGTGCGTCGGGGTTCTGGTCGGACAGGCGGCGCAGCACGTCCACGCAGCGCGCGGAGACCGCGCATGCCTCGCCGGGATCGCCGAAGCGTTCCCACTGGAGCGCCAGGTTGCCGAGGGCGGTGGCCAGTTGCGCCTCGTACAGCACCGGACGGTCGGCGGCGAGCCCTTCGAAGATCCGTACGGCCTCCCGGCCGGCCGCGAGGCCCTCGGCCCGGTGGCCCCGCTCGGCGAGGTCGGCGCCGAGGACGTCGAGCGAGAGCGCCAGCTCGGGCAGGTAGACATCGCTCTGCTCGCACAGCTCCCTGCGCACCTCGACGGCGCGGCGGATCGTGCGCAGGCCCCGCTCCCGCTCGCCCGTCTCGTCGAGCATGACGGCGAGGCTGTGCAGGGCGCGGCCGAGGTCGGCCAGATGCGTCTGGCGGCTGTCCGCCGCGAGCTGCTCGAAGAGCCCGGCCGCCTCCTCGGCCGCGCGCAGGCCTTCCCGGCGGCGCCCGCTGCTCTTGAGGTGGTAGGTGTAGCGCAGCAGCAGGCGGGCGGTGGCGGCCGGGTTGACGGACGCGTGCCGTTTGACGTTGTCCAGGGTGAGTTCGCTGGCGAGCACCGCCAGGTCCGCGAGGGCGACGCTCTCGTCGGGCAGGTGGGTGAGGACCAGGCGCACGGTGTGGTCGTCGTCGTGCGCCTGCAGGGCGTCCAGCAGGGTCCGGGCGAAGACGCGCGGATTCTCCAGCTGGGGTGCGACCTCCATGCCCAGGGGCAGCATGCGGTCGATGTCGTGGGCGAGCAGCGCCGTGACGGTGCGGGCGGCGACCGGGTGGCGTACGGCGGCGCGGCCGAGGACGGTCAGCGCCCGGCGGGCCTGGCCGTCGTCCAGCCCCGGCAGGGGGGCGGTGGCCACCTCGGGGAGGGAGGCCAGGACGCGCGAGACGTGTTCCTCGCCGAGCCGGTCGGGGCGCAGGGGGTGCAGTCCGGGGCCACCCTGGAGGACGGCCGAGGCCCAGCGCAGATGGCGGCGCCGGAGCGGCACGGACGCGTCCTCGAAGGTGGGGGTGTCCGACAGCAGGGCGAGCGCCCCCTCCTCGGTGCCGGCCCCGAAGAGGGTCGCGACCGCGATCAGCGCGTCCGCGTGCAGCGAGGTGTCCTCGGGGAGCCCGTGGACCGCCAGCAGCCGTCTCCAGTACCGGCGTTCGTGGGCGAGCACCCGGGCCACCGGGTCGGGTGAAGCCGAAGGAACGCTGCCCAGCGGCTCGTCCTGTTCGAGCAGCGCGACCATGGCGGCGGCGTGCACGTCCAGGATCCGGTCGTAGCGGGCGGCGCACAGGTCGGCGGGGACCACGGCGGCCTCGGGGCGGGTACCGGCCAGGTGGGCCGAGAACTCCTGGGCCGCGCCGACGAACTCGGCCTGCCGCTGCGCCGCGGACGGCACCAGCGGGGCGAGCCGGCGTTCCGTCATGGCCGCGAACAGGACGGCGATCCGGTCGTCGGCGTGCTCGGCGAGCGGGCGCTGCCACTCCCCGCCGGCCCGGCTGAGCAGCAGCAGACGCACCGGCCCGGCGCCGGCGTCGCGGCGTACGCACTCGGCGGCGAGGACGAGCAACTGCTCGGCGCGGGCCTCGGCGTAGTCGAGGACCAGAAGGAGGGGCGCGGTGCAGCGGGCCAGCACGGCGAGGTCGTCCGGTGCGCAGGACTCGTCGACGAACCCCGCCAACCAACCCCGCTCGGCGGCCTGCCGGCACAGGTGCAGGGCGAGACGGGTCTTGCCCTGGCCGCCGGGCCCGGTGATCAGGCGTACGGCCGATCCCGCCGGTTCCTCGCACCAGGCGTGGAACTCCTCCTGCTCGGTCTCCCGGCCGTGGAAGGGGACGACGCCGTACTCGGCGCGCAGCAGCATGCTGGGGACGGGCTCGGGGGGCAGTTCCTCGGCGGGCAGCAGGACGCGGTGGGCGAAGGTCTGCGGGGTCAGCACCGCGAGTTCCGCGAAGAGGCGGTCCAGTCGCAGGTCCTGGTAGTGCATCCGCAGGTATTGGCAGCGTTCCAGTCTGGCGAGGTCGTCGGGCAGTTCGGCGGCCGAGGGCATCCGGATGCGCCGTCCCCGGTCGACCAGGACGGGGACGACAGGGATCCCGTGCTGGAAGGCGTGGGCGAGTTCGCGGCGGACCCAGTCCTTCTCCAGATGGATCCGCGGGGCGCCGTGGGCGTCGGTGACGGTCAACCACTCCGGTCCGATCAGGGCGATCAGGACGGAGGAGCGGGTGAGGCCCTCGGGGAGGGCTTCGGTGAAGTCCTCGGACAGACGGATGGAACTGCTGGCGAAGAACACCTGCTCGTCACCGAACCGGTCGGCCAGAAGGCGGTGCAGCAGCGCCGCCTCCGTCTCGCAGTCGCCCACCCGGTAGTTGACGAAGATGCCGGTGGGCACGGGCACGGGCACGGGCGCGGTCATGCGGCCGTACGGCGGGACGCCTGGCGGCTGACGACGGGCAGCAGCTCCGCGACGGCCGGGTGCCGGCGGTGCCGCGACAGGGCCCGGACACAGCCGCGCAGGTCGGTGCGAAGGGTGGCGGAGTCGAGGCCCGGCGCGACCGTGAGGACGTCGCGCAGCGTGGCGCAGGCCCGGTCGACGTCGTTGGTGCCGAGCGCGGCGAGCGCGACCCTGACCTCGAACCGGGCCCGCGCCCGGTGCGCGTGGGCCGGGATGCGGCGCGCCTCGGCGCCCAGCAGGCCGAGCGCCTCCTCGTGGTGGCCGAGCACCTGGAGGCACCAGCCCCTCGCCATGGCGGCGGGATCGGCGACGTGCCGGGTGCCGTAGTGACCGCTCCCGTGACCGGCGGCGTAAGCGGCGCCGGACGCGGCGGCGAGGGCGGCCCCGTCGGGAACCGACCCGCGGCCGGACCCGGAAACGAGCCTTGGACCGAACCCGCGACCGAACCCACGGCCGCACCCGCGACCGAACCCACGGCCGTGGCGGAGAGCGCCGTGCCGGAAAGCGCCGTGCCGGACAGCAGGCTGTACGCGTCGTCGAGCGCGCGGCGGCAGCGGAGGTCGTCGCCGCTGAGGGCGTGGCCCTGGGCCAGGCGCAGCAGCGCCCGCACCCGGGTGGCCGGGGAGGCCGTGAAGCCGGCCGCGGCGGAGGCCAGTTCGACGGTGGCAGCGCCGTCGTCGCAGTAGAGGGCGAGCAGGGAGCGCCGCAGGACGGCGTTGGCCTCCATGTCCGGTGAGCCGACGTGCCGGGCGAGGGAGGCCGTGGTGCGCGCCCAGCCGAGGGCGGACCGTTCGTCGTCGGCCTCCTGGCACATCCAGGCGATGAACTCCGCGTAGCGGCCGGCCAGGGACAGCAGATGCCCGGCCTCGGGGCCGCGGGCGTGCGCCGCCATGTCGCGCAGGGCCCGCACCTGTGCGGCCGCGCTCTCCAGCACGGCTCCGGGGCCGGCGCTTTGCGCGGTGGTCCGCAGCCCGTCGAGGACGGTGGTCAGCGCCGCGACGACCGGGGTGGCCGCTCCGGCGGACAGGGTGGCGGGCAGTGCGGGCAGGGCGGCCTCGTCGGGTAACGCCGCCGCGGGCGCCGACGTTCCGGGCCCGCCCGCGCCTCGCGCCGCGTCGTCGGTCCGGCCCGCGCCCAGCGCCGCGAGGAGGCTGCCCCGGGCGCCCAGCGCCGCGTCACAACTCGCCGCCAGTTCCCGGGTCGGTGTGCGCAGGCCGTTCTCCACCTTGCTCAGGTGCCCCGGAGAGTAGTGCGTCCGCGCGGCGAGATCCGACAGCGACCACTGCCGTTCGCCCCGGTACCGGCGCAGTCGCGTGCCGAAGGATTCCACGGTGCGCTCCAAGGTCTTGCCTGTTGCCGGACCACCAGGCTAGCGGGCAACCCCTGGGCACGCGTGCGGTATCGGCCCATCCTGGGAGGACTGTCGATCACGGCCGGAGGGTCGCGCGGGCGGGAGCCCGCCGGACGCCGGAAACCTGCCATCGGCGTTGATCACCTCCGACACGGCGAAAGGCGGAGCCGGCATGCGAGCGGGAGCACGGACCCCGGCACCGCGGCGCCCGGAAGGCGCCGAGGGGAACAGGACGCCCATCCGGGACCAGGACTACGTCCTACTGAAGGACGGCCGGATCCTGGCGGTGCACGGCCACTGCCACCCGCCCGGACACCTGGTCGGGGAACTGGCCTTCGTGCCGTCCGCGGCGGGCGGATACGCGCTGTTCGGGTCCCGGTACCGCAAGGCGTACGTGGCGGACGGGCGGGGGATGTCCGAGCGGGAGCGGGAGCTGGTCCGCTTCCCGACGGGCACCTGCTTCGACCACGCGCACCCCTTCTCGGCGAAGTCGATCGTGCCGCTCTCCCAGGTCGACCTGCACCTGTCCGCCGTCGTCGACCCGCGCACCGACACGGTGCCCGGATCCTTCCTGCGCCGCTACGCCGAGTCCCATCTCGCCGAGCTGGCCCGCGTCCTGGGCGACGCACTGCCCGCCGGTCCGCTCGGACTCACGGGATCGGCCCGCCTGCTGCTCGGGGACCCCACCGTGTCGAGCATGCACGACTACGACGTGGTGTTCGACGTGGGCCCGGAGGCGGCCGTCCGAATCACCCGCCGCCTGTCGGCCCACGGCCGCGCCCACCCCGAGGCCCGGCTGCGCGAGCACGGCAAGGACTGGCGGATCCGGCTGCGCACCGGCGCGGGCATCCTGTGCCCCTTCTTCCGCTACGAGGACCCCGCCGACGCGCCCCTCACCGGCCTCACCGCCGCCCGCACGCTGCTGCGGAACGTGACGGTGAGCGGCCGGGTGGTGGCGGACGCGCACAGCGCGTATCTGCCGACCCTGCTCGGCCTTGTACCCGAACAGGTGTCGGCCGCGCTGCCCGGTGAGGTGGCCCGCCGACTCCCGGTCCTCGTCAGCCACATGCGTGACCGCGGCGACTTCCAACGGGGCGACCGGGGCACGTTCACCGGGGACCTCTGCCATCTCGGCACCCCGGCAGGCGACTTGGTGGTCCTGTCGGTGGTGGACGGGGCGGACTCACGGCTGGACGACCCGCCCTGGCGGCTCCCCGCCAGCCCCGCGCCGACGGCGGCCCGCCGATGACCCCGCTCTCCCCGGACCTGGCCGCGCGGGCCTGGCGACAGGCGGTGGCCGACGTCTGGGGCGACCGCTTCGGGGCGGTGGAAGTCACATGCGAACAGGTCGGTCTGCATTCGCTCCGCAGCGTGATCGAGCTGGTCGCGCCCGGCCCCTACACGTCGGCCCAGGCACTGCTACGTGCGTTCACCCGCGCCGGGATCGCCCCGTACCGGCCCGTCATCGCCGGGCCGCCGCCGGACGGCACGCTGCTGCTCGGCCCGCTGGTCGAGCGTCACCCGAACGGGTTGCTGATCCTCGACGGGGTCCACCGCTGCCTGGCCGCCCTCCGGCAGGGTCTGGGCACCGTGTGGGTCTCGGTGCTCACCGCCGAGACCCATCCGCCTCCGGCAGGATCGCCCGTGCCGCTCACCGAGGTCACGCCCTCCGGCTCGGTGCGCACCCGCACCCCCTTGTTCCGGCACAGCGGCAACCCTGATTTCCGGCCGACCGACGTCTTCCTGTCCCGGGCGCAGTCCCGCGCCCGGCGGGAGATCGAACGCCTCCGCGGACCCTAGAGTGCGACCGCAGACCGCAGACCGCAGACCGCAGACCGGACCGCAGATCGCAGACTGCGAAACCACAGACCGGGAATCGCAGAACGCGAACGCCCTCGCGGACCGCGGAGACCATCGAACAGAAAGCAGAGAGTGACCCCATGACCAACGCTGACTACTCCTGGGACCGGGACTCGGACCTCAACGACGAACGCCTGGACGCCGCCGTCGTCCCCCAGCGGTACGCGCTGACCGCCCCCCAGGTGGTCGTCAACAGCGCCAAGCAGATCCTCGTGGTGGACCCGCACCCGGCCGGCACCTGGGACACCTGGATGTTCCCCTACGCGTCGCTCATTCTCACCCGCGACGAACTGGCCGCCGCCCCGGACGGCCCGGACGACGGCAGCCGCCCGATCCTGGCCCTCACCGAGGGATCCACGTTCCGCGCCCTCTCGGACGCTTTGGAACAGCTGCGCGTCGGCCGTCAGGACGCCTACGTATCGGCCATCCAGACCGGGGTGAACAACGTCATCGCCGACCTGAACGGCACCTGGAGCGGGACGCCGTTCTACACGAACTACTCCCTCAAGTTCTCCAAGACGTCGAACAGTTACACCGCCTACGAGTTCAGCTACTTCCTCAACCGCGTCGCCGCGCTCGATCTGGAGCTGCCGCACGTGTGGATCGAGCCGTCCCGGCTGGCGGAGGAACTCGCCCGGTCCGAGACGCCGTTCGGCCGCAAGGTGTCGTCCAACGTGGCGGACGCGCTGCCTGCCATCCGGTCGAGCATCTGACCCCCGGCGGGCCGTGAGGGTGAACAGAGAGTGAGCAGATGACCTACCAGGTCCTGACCGACGAGAGCCCGGGGAAGATGCCGCTCCCGGTGCCCCCGTCACAGGTGTGGATCATCTCGACGCTGGAGATCGCCGTCTCCTGGCAGGACGACCACCACCTGATGCTCGTCCACCCGAGCTATCCGCTCGCCGGACAGCGCAACAGCCCGCCGCACGACGAGGGGTACTGGGCGCCGCCGTTCGTCGCCTACCCGGTCCCGATCGAGTTCTCGCCGCCCACGACGGCCGGATCCCTGCTGCAGCTCGCCACCGATGCGGCGGGCCGCATCGACATCGAGCGGGACCTCAACCACCTCGCCTACCAGATGGGCCTGCGGGACACCCAGCTCCGGCGCCGCAGTCCCTTCCTGGAGCTGAAGGTGTCCCCGCGCTCCCCGAGCACGGTGAAGGCGTACTACATCCTCCGGCACGGCCTGGTGGGCGTGGACGCCTCCAGTTCCCGCAACCTCGCCGACCCCGAGCAGCGGCGCGGCTACGTCTTCCTGCCGCTGCGCGGGTACCTGACGGCGACGGAGGTGCGTCCCGGCGAGGAGCACGGCCGCAGCGAGCGCTGGTTCCTCGGCAAGCCGCTGATGAGCAACGTCGAGTACGTCCTCCAGGAGGAGATGCGCCGGCTCGTCATCAGCGAGGAGGGCCTCGACGTACCGCCGGAGCTGTTCCACCGCAAGGAGCGCGGGGTGCTCTGCGTGGTGGACCTCGCCGGATACGGGACCGCGCTGCGGTACGCGTTCGAGCACATGCACACCTTCTCCACCACGGCGGACCGGGCGCAGGACGAGTTCCGCAGGCAGGTCGCGCACGAACTGCACACCATGCTGGGCGACCTCGGCACCACCCAGGCCCAGTTCGCGGGCGACGGGTTCGTGGCCGCCTTCCCCGAGCGGGCGTTCACGAACACCACCGCGCTGATCACGAACATCGTCACCCGCTGGGAGGCCCTCGTGGGCCTCATCGAGCGGCTCAACGGCTCCATACGCGCGCCCGAGAAGCGCGTGGGCACCCGCATGGTGCTCCACCAGGGCGACTACAGCTACGGCCGGATCGCCGGCGCCCGCAGTTTCGCCGCCGCCTTCGACGGCACCGCGGTGATCGAGGCGGTCCGGCTGGAACAGGGGCTGGCGACGGCCTCGAAGGAGAGGAGTGCACCCATGTTCGCGTCCCTTCCACGGCGATCGCATCTGGTCGCGGTGAGCGGGCAGCTCGCTGAGCAGGTGAAACCGTCGGAGTCGGGGTCGCCGTTCGGTGCCTGGACGGCACTCGGCGAAACGTCCCTGACCGCCAAGGAGTACGAGGGCGACGCCTTCGTGTACCAGGTGCGTACGGCGGAGACCGAGCGGCCGTCCCCGGCGGGGGAGACGCGGTGACCCCGACCCCGGTCGGCGACCCCGCGGCCGTACCCGTACCCGTGCCGGTCCCCGTCCCCGTGTCCATACCCGGACCGGGCCGTGAGCCCGCGCACCTGCGCTTCCTCGACGAGGCGGCCGCCGCGACCGGGGACCTGCTGGCCGGCACGGTGGCCGCGATCCGGGCGGGCCGGCTGGGCCGCGGGCTGTGGCACCCCACCGGCTTCGCGACCTTCGAGATCGCTCAGGTGCCCGCGCTGGGCCTCGTCCGGGTCCACTTCTGGCCGGACGGGCTCCGCCGGGGCCTGCCCGGCCACCCGTCCATCCACCAGCACTGCTTCCGCCTGTACTCCCGCGTCCTGGCGGGCGAGTACCGGGAGTCGCAGTACGGGCCCGTCGACCCGGGCCCGCACGACCCGCGCGAGGTGCCGTCCGGCGCGCGGCGCCTGCGCGTCTACGAGGTCCGGCCGACGGGGGTGATGGGCAGGGACGAACTGCACGAGACCGGCGAGGACCTCGACGTGGTCCCCACCCTGCGCGCCGCCCGCTTCCCGGCCGGGACCTGGCACGAGGTCCCGGTGCGCACGTTCCACGCGACGCCCATCGCGCGCAACCGGTTCTGCGCCACACTGGCGGTGCTCAGCCTGCCGGTCCCCGGGGCCGCCGACGTCCTGCTCGGCCAGCCGGGCGGGGGTTCCTCGGTCAGCGTGCGGCGCGTGGTGAGCGACGGGGAACTGGAGCTGATCCGGCGCCAGTTCATCGCCGCCACAGACTCGGCCGCGCCGGTCCCCGCCTCCCCGGTCCCCGCCTCCCCGGACCCTGGCTCCCCGGACCCTGGCTCCCCGGACCCTGGCTCCCCGGGCCTCGCCTCCCTGGACCCGCGGTGACCGGCCCGGGACCGGAGAGCGCGGAGTTCCGCGCCTACGCGGACCGGCTGCTGGCCGACGCCCGCAACGAGGTCCGGCAGGCCGACGCCAAGGCGTCCCTGCTGCTGGCCGGGGCGGGGGTCGCCCTCGGGGCGGCTCTCTCCGCAGCGCTCAGGGGCCGGGTGTACGCCCGGCCCATGACCGACACTGTCGCCTGGCTGTGGTGGGCGGGCCTGTGCGCGGCGGTGGCGGGGGTGACGCTCCTCGGCTGGGCCGTCTGCCCCCGCACCCGCCGCACCACGGCCGCCCCGGCGCACCTGGTGAGCTACTTCGGCGATGTCGTCACCCGTCCGAAGGAGACGCTGGAGGACCGGCTCGTACGGACGCTGCGGACCCCGGGAGCCTCCGTCGTCGACCAGATCTACGAGGTGTCGAAGATCGCCGCCACCAAGTACGCCCTCATCCGGCGCGCACTGCTCCTGTTCGGCACGGCGGCCGTCCTCTGCGCCGCCGCCCTTCTGGTGGGCCTGCCCGGATAGACAGCAGGATCCGCCCCCCTGCTACTGCCGCCCAGGCAGCCGGCGCCCTCGCTCGTCCTGCGGGGGTTCGCCCGGAGTGAACAGCTACGAGCCGCGTTGCTTAAGGGCACCCGGCGGGCGCTGCAGCTACAGGAAGCGGCTCTGGCGCAACGCCGCGACCGCACGCGCGTACCTGTCCCAGACCCAGACACCGGACGGTGAGCCCTGTGACCTCTTCACCGAGGTCCTCGAGGTCCTGGCCGAGGGTGGCATGAACGTCACCGCGACGGCGCCGGCTCGGTGTGAGGGGAGCGATTCGGTAGCCGAGCGGTCCCGGCGGCGGGCTGCGCTCCCGGACCTGGGCACCGGGAATGGCGGGTGCTGCCAGGGCTGCTGGCTGCGGACTGCGGACTGCGGACTGCGGACTGCGGACTGCGGACTGCGGCCCGCGGACTGAGGGCTGAGGGCTGCGGGCCCTGGCCCAACCTGCCCGTTGAGGCCTCACCGCCACCACGTCGAAGGACGCTCACGGCTGCGCGCGGCCCCAACCGCGTTCCGCAACTGGTGACATGTGGGGCCTGTGCCCTACCTGGCTGGGGAGCGGACAGGCTCCCTGCCGTTGCGACGGCGTGCGCCAGGCTTGCCGAGGTCAAGCCGTCATGGGTCGGTCGTGAACTGTTCGAGCGGGGGAGCAGCGCGTCGGGGTCGTCGCGTCTCGGGCTGCCGCGCTCGGCATGTCCTCAACCAGTTCAGGGGTAGCCCTGGCGGGAGGAACCGACAAAGACAACGCGCCGGGACAGCCACCCGTCAGGGCGCTGGATGGGCGGCCCGACGGTTGGGGAGCAACAGGTCAGCAGAACGCGGAAGGGGGACCCGCTCATGGGGACAGTGCTGCTTGCTGTAGCAGCCGTGGCAGCCGTCGGGGTCGTCGTCGCCAAGTTGGTGAGCGCCGGACGGCACGAGGCGCAGGCGGAGCAGGCCCGACTGGCCGAGGACGCGCGCCGCCGAGCCCGCCGGTCATTGGACGCCGTCTGGTCAATGGACGACCGGCAGTTCGAGGAGTACGTCGCCGATCTGTGCCGCCGGGACGGCTGCACCGACGTGAAACGGGTCGGCGGCGCCGGCGACCTCGGGGCCGACGTCACCGGCCTCCTGCCCGACGGCCGCCGCTTCGTCATCCAGTGCAAGCGCTACGCCAAGCACCGCACGGTCGGCAGCCGTGACATCCAGACCTTCAACGGCACCGCCCGTGCCGAACACGGCGCCGACACTCCCGTCTTCGTGGCCTCGTGCGTCTTCACCAAACCCGCCCGTGACTTCGCCGCCAAGCACCGACTGGTACTCATCGACGTCAACCTGCTCGGCTTCTGGAACAGCGGCACCGCGCTGACATCGTTCCTGGACCTGGACATCGGCAGGTCCGGCACCAACCGAAAACTCCGCCCGGACCACGAATGACAGGAATCCCGTCGTGACCGAGAACGAGGCCCGCACGCATGCCTGGCACATCGAGGACCGTGAATACCGGCGCCAGGAGCAGCGCCGCGGCCGTCGGTTCGCCTACAACAGCCTCCACCCAGCCCGGACCGTCCTGGTGGTGGTCGACATGGTGCCGTTCTTCGTCGACGCCAACCCCTACTGCCGCGGCATCGTGCCGAACATCCAAAGCCTCGCCGACCGGCTGCGCGCGGCCGGCGGAACGGTGGCCTGGGTACTGCCCGCACGCACCGAACGCACCCCGGTCGGCGACGAGTTCCATGGCCCTCAAGCCGCAGAGATGTTCCGCCACTCCGGCGGCAGCGGCCCGCTCCCGAAGAGGCTGTGGCGCGAGTTCACCGTCAGCGCCGGCGATGTCCTGGTGGAGAAGTCCGCACCCAGCGCCTTCTTTCCCGGCCGCTGCTTCCTGCCCGAACTCCTGCACAAGCGCGGGATCGACACAGTGCTGGTCACCGGTACGGTGACCAACGTGTGCTGTGAGTCCGCAGCCCGCGACGCCTTCACCCTTGGGTACCGGGTCATCATGGTCGCCGACGCGAACGCCGCCGCCCGCGACCAGGACCACAACGCGACCCTCCACACCGTCTACCGCTCCTTCGGTGACGTACGTCCGACAGCTGAGGCGCTCGCCCTGATCGAAAACCGCTGAGCGCTGCGGACAGCCGCAGCGGACCTAAAAGCGCCCGCTTTGAGCAGTACGTCGGCAAAGGGGGGAACCTTTTCCCCCTACAAGGGCTGCGCCGGCCATGCTCTACTCACCTGGACTGTCACGACGCCCGCGTAGCCGCCCCCTCAACAACGAGCGGACCGAGGCCCGCCTACACATCCGCGCGTCGCCTGGCAACTGCTGCCCCCGCAGCTGTGGTTCGGCCCGGCCCAGACCTGCTGGCGGTGGCCGCCGCGGCCGTGCGAGCCGTCATCCGGGCCCCGGTCACGGAAACGCCGTGACCGGGGCCCGGGGGGATCAGCCACCGTAGAAGGCGCCGACCGCCGCTAGTTCCGGTACCGGAACACGATCCGGCCGCGCGTCAGATCGTACGGCGGCAGTTCCACCAGCACTCGGTCTTCCAGCATGATCTTGATGTAGTTCTTGCGGATCTTCCCGCTGATGTGCGCGAGCACTTGGTGGCCGTTCTCGAGCTCCAAGGTGAACATCGCGCTGCGCAGGCACTCGACGACCTTGCCCTCGACCTCGATGACGTTCCTGTTCTTCGTCATCGCACCAGCTCCAGGTCGCTGCTCATCGGCCGGGCGCCGATGCCCTCGAACAACGCCGAGGCTGCTTGGTTGGACTCCTGGACCTCGGTCCAGGCCGCGGCGAACCCGGAGCGGTGCAGCGTACCCTGCGCGTGGGCCAGCAGCGCCCGCGCGATGCCGCGGCGCTGCTCGACGGCCCGGACCGCGACCAGCCCGATGCGCGGCCGCTTCACCGTCACCACCCGGATCAGACCCAGGTAGCGGTCCGGCGCCGCGGCCACCGCGTACTTCGTCGGGTCGACGATGGTGTCGCCTTCGGGGCGGGGAATCACCTCCGCGGGCATCGACTGCCACCCGACGGTCGCCTCGACCTCGTCACGGACCGCGCGGTCCACCGCCCGCAGCAGATTCTCGTCCGTCTGACCGGCGGGCACGATCGTCACGCCGGAAGGCGGCAGGACCGCTCCGAGCCCTGTGGCCCGCGAGTCGGTCGGCACGTCGTACTCCCACTCGCGGCGCCGGATCGTGAAACCGGCCCGCCGCCAGCCGGCCGAACGTCAGCCGCCGGACCGTGACGCGTTGAGGGAGCACCCACGGGTAACTGTGTTCACGGGGCTCACCTCCCTACGACGACTTCACGGTCCACCGCGAAAGCAGCAGTGGGGCGCCGCCTCGCTCAAACCATTTCCGACGAGGGAGCGCGGGCGTTGGCGTGTTCTCCTGCGGTGGGACACACCATCCTGCTGATCTTGCGGAGTCCTGCGGCACACTCGAGCCACCGGCCCGGTCGAGCGGCTGTGTACCGGCGTCCCGATCGCTCCGCTGGACGAGCCGACTTGTAACCAGGGAGGGGATGTCGGATATCTCACCCACCCGGCCCGTCAGTGCACGGTCTGGCTGCTGCCCGGCAGAAATCCAGGTGACCGGTGACCACGGTCCTCCTTAGGATCGGGCGCTGCACATCTTGTCCCTCCGCCCCCCCGATCGGCCGCTCGTGAGATCCCTGATTCCTCCTGTGCTGCGCGAAGAGCCGCAGTTCGCCCGCCTGTTCATCGGGCAGTCCCTGTCCGTCCTGGGCGACCGCGTGTCCTTCGTGGCCGTGCCCTTCGCCGTGCTCTCGGTGGGCGGGTCGGCCTCCGACGTCGGAGCGGTGGCGGCCGCGGGCCTGGTGCCCATGCTCCTGTTCGCCCTGGTCGGTGGCGTGTGGGCGGACCGCTTCCGGCGGCACCGCATCATGCTCGTCTCCGACGTGGTGCGGTGCGCCGTACAAGGGCTGACCGCCCTACTGCTGCTGACCGGCGTCGCCGCCGTACCGCATCTCGTGCTGCTGATGATCGTGTTCGGAACCGCGGACGCCTTCTTCATGCCGGCGTCCACCGGGCTGATGCCTCTGGTCGTCGGGCCCGAACGGCTGCGGGAGGCCAATGCCCTGCGCGGGTTCGTCCAGTCGGCCGGGCTGGTACTGGGCCCGGCCCTCGCCAGCGGCCTGGTCGTGCTGGCCGGACCCGGCGGCGCCCTGGCCCTGGACGCCGTGACGTTCGCGGTCAGCGCCGCTTTCCTGGCCCGGCTGCGACCCCGAAGCGCGGCGGCCGAGACGGCGGGGCACAGCGCCGGTGCATTCCTCGGGGAACTGCGCGCCGGCTGGGTACAGGTGCGCAGCCGCACGTGGGTGTGGTCCGGCATGGCGGCCATGGCGGTCTACCACGTCGTCGTCCTGCCGTCGGTGTTCGTGCTGGGACCCGTCCTGGCCGATCAGGAGTGGGGCGGTGCCGCGAGCTGGTCGGTCATCACCGCGGGCTTCGGCATCGGCTCCGTCGTCGGGGACGTCTGCGCCTACCGGCTCACGGCCAGGCGTCCCATGGTGCTCGCCGCCGCGGCGCTGGCCGTGGCCTCCTGCCAGGCGATCGTCATCGGATCCGGCGCCCCGGTCGCCCTCATCGCCGTCCTCGAAGCGGTCACCGGCATTGCCGTCTCCCTCTTCTTCGTCACCTGGGAGACCGCGCTGCAGACCCACGTGCCGGAAGCAGCCCTGTCCCGCGTGAGCTCCTACGACTTCCTGCTGTCGGCAGGCCTCATGCCGCTCGGCCTCGCACTGGCCGGCCCGGTGTCCGAAGCACTCGGCGTCCGGCCCACCCTGTACGGGATGACGGTCATCGCCGTCCCCGCCGCCCTGGCGCTGCTGTGCGTCCCGGCCGTACGGCGTCTCCCGGCGCAGGCGTCACCCGTCACGGCCGCTGACGGCAGTGGCAGCGGCAGTGCCCAGTTCGCGCCGGAGGCCGGTCTGCCGTAGAGGGGGGCAGACCCGAGGCGGATGCGGGGGAGAGGTGCAGCCCCAGTGGCAGGCCGCCCGGTGTCGCCTCGCGCTGGACGTCGTACCGCGACGCGCTGCGGGGCAGGGTCCGTCAGGTCAGCGGACCTGGCCCTGAAGGAACTCGCTGAGGGCCGTGCCCGGCCGGAAGACCGGCGTGCCGTCGTCGCTGCGGAAGCTGCCGAAGCTGCCCACGGACACCGTCTGACCGCTTCGCAGGGCTTGGGCGATCGCACCCGGGCGTTCGACGGTGCCGAAGACGGCATCGAGTACGCGCTCGATCTCCTCCGGCGACAACCCGCCGTCCTCGTCGTGCCTGCCGAGGTTTTCAGCGGCCGTCTTGATGAGCCGTGCCTTGTCCATGAGCCGTACCCGTCCTTGTGTCGGAGGAGGACAACACTCCTCTCAGCATCGAGTCGCCCGCCCTGCGGCGCACGTCGGGCAGCAAACGGGTGTATTCCGGGTATATCGGAAAGAAGATCGTGCAGAACAAGCAAGTCACGAGAGCCGAGGCCCGCATGCGCCACACCGCCCGCACCGCCACAGACAGGCTCACTGGGGACACACCGCTCCAAGGCCGCGTGGCCGCCGTGACGGGAGCGGCCCGCGGCATCGGCGAAGCCCTGGCGCGACGCCTGTCCGATGCCGGGATGCGTGTCGCGCTCCTCGGCCGTGAAGAGGAAAGCCTGTGCCGGGCGGCTGCCTCCCTGCCCACCCGGAGCATCTGCGTCGAGGCCGACGTCACCGATCAGACCGCGCTCGACCGTGCCGCCCACCGGGTGGAGGCAGAGCTCGGCCCGGCAAGCGTCGTCGTGGCCAACGCCGGCATCGCCGTCGGCGGACCCTTCAACCGGACCGCGGCCGACCTGTGGAAGCGCGTCATCGACGTCAACCTGGTCGGAGCCGCCAACACCGCCAGGGCATTCCTGCCCCAACTGACGGAAACACGCGGCTACTTCCTCCAGATCGCCTCCACGGCTGCCTTCGGCTCCGCGCCGATGATGAGCGCCTACTGTGCCTCGAAGGCGGGCGCAGAGTCCTTCGCGCGAGCGCTGCGTGGTGAAGTCGAACCCGACGGTGTGGGCGTCGGCATCGCCTACCTGCACTGGACCGGCACCGACATGGTCAGCAATATCGACGAGCACCCCGTTCTCCGCGCCCTGCGACGGAACCAGCCTTGGTTCGCCCGCCGGGTGCACACCCCGGCGCAGGTGGCCGAGTGGCTCACCACCGGCATCGCCCACCGCGCCCCCCACGTCTACGCCCCGCCGTGGCTTCGCTGGTGCCAGCCTCTGAGGCCCCTGTTCCCGGCCGCGGTGGCCAGCATCACCCGCCGAGAACTGCGTACGCAGTCGCAGGCAGACCTGGCTGCCGACGTCGGTGTCATGGGTGTCGGCGGGCGCGCCGACTGGAAGGCGCATACGTCTACCGGACCCGCGCGGACCCGTCGACACGAGTAGGGCACCGCGAAGCGGCCTGGCACGGCCCCTTGGAATGGATCAGCCAGGGAACCGGGAGGCGGTCTGCCGACGGACCGCCGAGATGAGTCCGCCGGGCCGCTCCTCGCGCCGCGGCGGGGTGCTGATCGGGCGGCCGTAAGCGGCAGCGCGCTCGCGCAGGGTGTGGCTGTCGGCCTCCCAGCCGTGCCCGGCCAGCCAGCCCACCGGATCGTCAGGCATCTCCGACACCCACATCGACGCCGCCGATCCTGGCACGGCGTCCGCGCCGAAGCGCTCGATCACGCCGCGCGAGCCCAACGTCAGCCCCATCCGGCTGCCTGCCGCCGACTGCGCGCCGATCCGGGCCAGCAGCAGTTCCACCGCGTCCTCGGGCAGATAGATCAGCAGTCCTTCGGCGATCCACACGGTCGCCGCCGCCGGGTCGTGCCCTGCGGCGGCCAGCGCGGCCGGCCAGTCCTCACGCAGATCCGCCGCGACGGTGATCCGCTCGCAGAGTGCGACGGCCCGCTCCCGGCGCAGCACCGAAGCCTTGAAGTCCAGTGGCGCGGCGGTGTCGACCTCGAACAGCCGGGTGCCCTCGGGCCAGTCCATCCGGAAGGCCCGGCTGTCCATGCCGGCGCCCAGCAGAACGACCTGCCGGATCCCGGACGCGACGGCCTGCCGCAACAGGTCGTCGAGGAACTTCGTTCTGATGACGACGGAGAACGCCACGGCCAGCCGGCGGCGGCGCGCGGCCTCGCCGTCGGGCTGCGGCGGCGAGGAGGGCCACAGGCCACCGACCGCGGCGAAGGCCTGCGCCAGTGGGTCGCGGAACAGCGCGTCCTCCCGCTCGGTCTCCAGCGCCCGCACCCTGGCCACCCCCACCGCCGTGGCCCACACTCCCGACGGCTGCACCCACTGCTGCTCATCAGTCACCGCGCCAGCCTAGGTGATCGACTCCAAGCGGCCTGATGAATCGACGGCGACCGTGAAGAGCCCGAGGCCGTCCGACCGACACGCAGGCGAACCAGCGTGACTCGAAGAGCGCGATGGGGGAACAGGAGGAGAAGCCCTGAACACACGAAGGGGTGCGCGGTGCGGGATGCCCGGGCCCCCGCCGGAGGAGAGGCCACGATGGCGCCCGACCGAGCACTCACGGACGGCCGTCTCGAACACTCCGGGAACATCCCGCGACGGTGACGGCGTCACGCGCCGCAGGCCGCTGCGATGACCAGGCAGTCTCCCGGCTCGGCTCGGAGTTGCTCGGAGGCCGGCAGATACGGGACGGGAGACGGCTTGCCCTCCTCGACAGCGGCCGTGTGCACGATCACGCCCGGCACCGGCAAGCCCGTCCGCAGGAAACGGCCGCGGACCCGGTGCTCGTAGTTCCAGGGCACCAGCGCCCACGACTTCAATGGCAGGCCGTGCATCAGCTCCGACGCGCCGTCGAGGCCGTGCAGACGCCGGATCGGACGTCTTCGTCCTTCAGCGCATGCAGCGTGGCCAGGCCCTCACGCGGGTCTCGGTCCGCAGCGACCTGGGCGAACGTCTCCATCGGCCGCGTCCGCAGAGCACCTGGTGGACCTCCTCCGCATCCAGCCCGTACCGCTCCACCCAGGTTCCCCAGACCTTGCGCTGGTTGCTCACCGCGTCGATCAACGTGCCGTCGACGTCGAACAGGACATGCTTCGTGCGGACCGGCCGCGTAGGTTCACTGGACACTCGGTCAGGCCCGCGCCCGCCAGCAGCTTCGCCGCGCGGCCGGCGGCTTCCTGCACGTCCGTCGCTGCCTGCCACGGTCGAGCCCATGACCCGCTCCTCCGACGCCGCCGGAAACGACGCACCGGTATGCATCGCGCGAGCCATGGACAGATCGCGGACCGTGTTCCACGGCCCAGCGACATGCATGCGGTCAGACAAATCACTCGACGGCAGCAACCGGGGGATGCGGGGGAGTGTCTGATCAACGGGTCTGTTCCGTAGCCGGTGGTGACGCTGCGGTGCCTGGCTGCGATCACGAGGTGCGGGCGAGGTCAACTCTCCCGCGAATGTGGTGTTTTCCGGGCGATCGGCGTTGATCATCGAGGATGTGGTGGATGGTGGACGATGGTGAGGTGGTCCGGGTGACAGCCCGGACACGGGATGTCCCGGTGCCGTGCCCGGTGTACGGGGTGCCGACCGCGAAGGTGCACGGGTATCACCGGCGGGCGGTGGCGGACGTGGGCCCGGTCGATCCTGACGGGCCGGGACGAAGCGGCCGTCCCCCGGGATCAGTCCTGTCCGGCCGTCGCCTCGCGGACGACGGCCAGCAGGGCCCGGAACCGGGCGCGGTCCTCGGCGCTGAGCCCGGCCGTCGCCTCCGCGAGCGCGAGCCGGTCCACCTCCTCCGCCTCACGGTGGCACGCGCGGCCCGCGTCGGTCAGCCGCAGCAGGAAGGCGCGCCGGTCCTCGGGGTGACGCACGCGCTCGACCAGACCGTCTCGTTCCAGGCTGTCGACGATGCTGGTCGCGGTGCGCGCCGCGACGCCCGTCATCTCGCTCAGGTCCCGCATCCGCAGAGGACGTTCGCTGCGCGCCAGCATCCGCATCGCGCGCAGCCGCGCCACCGATGCCCCGCTCGTCCTCAGCCGGGCCTCCACGAAGCGGCGCAGCCGGTACGTCGTGTCGTACAGCTCGTCGATCAGGACGTCACTGCTGCCCTGCACTGCCATGTGCCGCTCCCCGTCGCGCGTTCCGCCGTGAAACCGATTCTATGAGCACCGACATAGTGAGTATGCTCAGCATGTGTCGCAGTCTCCTTCCTCCCGCTCCCGCAGACCGCCGCGCTCCCTCCGGCTGAGCCAGCGGCTGGTCGTGCCCGTGATGTGCGTCAGCGTCACCTTCATCGCGATCGTCGACGGGGCGATCACCACGGTGGCGCTCCCCTCCATCGCCCGGCAGTTCCAGCTGACGACGGCCGCCCTCGACGGGGTGGTCGTGGCCTACACGGTGTGCCTGGCCATGACGATCCCCGCCTCCGCCTGGCTCGTCGAACGCTTCGGCGGCAAGCGCGTCCTGCTCACCGCGCTCACCGCCTTCCTCGGCTCCTCCCTGCTGTGCGGCCTGGCCGCCGACCTCGTCCAGCTCGTCGCCTTCCGCGCGCTCCAGGGCCTGTCCGCCGGCGTGCTCTTCCCGGCCTCCGCCGCGCTGCTCTTCGCCACCTTCAACACGTCCGACCAGGTGCGGATCTCCCGGTACATGATCATCCCGCAGCAGATGGCCCCGGCCGCCGCCCCCGTCCTCGGCGGCCTGCTCGTGGACCACCTGTCCTGGCGCTGGGTCTTCTACGTCAACGTCCCGGTGGGCCTCCCAGTCGTCCTGTTCGGTCTGCTCTTCCTGACCGGGCACCGCGGCAGGCTCCCCGGCCGCTTCGACCTGACAGGCCTGCTGCTGAGCGCCGCCGGCCTCGGCGCCGCGATGTTCGGGATATCCGAAGGCCCCAACCGCGGCTGGTCCTCCGCCGCCGTGCTCGTCTCCCTCGCCCTCGGAGCGGTCCTGCTGGCCGCCACCGCCGTCCACCAACTGCGCGCCGCCGAACCGTTGCTGAAGCTCCGCCTGTTCGCCGACCGCCTCTTCCGTGACACCAACCTGATCAACCTGGTCGGCCTGATCCCGATCCTCGGCGCCATGTACCTCGGCCCGCTCTTCCTCCAGCAGGCGCAGGGCCGCACCGCCCTGGAGTCCGGCACCAGCACCTTCCCCGAGGCCTTCGGCGTCCTGCTGACCGTCCAGGTCGCCGGAGTCCTCTACGCCCGTGTCGGCCCGCGGATCATCATCGGGTGCGGCATGGCCGGCGTCGCCGCGGTCCTCGTGCTGTTCGCGACCTGCGACCAGGACACCGGCCTGTGGACGTTCCGCGTCTACATGTTCCTGCTCGGCATCGCCATGGGCGGAGTCTTCATGCCGACGACGGTGGCCTCGCTCGCCAACATCGACCGCCACGACCTGGCCCAGGCGTCCACGCTCAACACCGTGGTACGCCAGACCGGCGGAGCCCTGGCGCCCGTCGCGGTCACCACCGCCCTCGTCCTGAGCACCCCCGCGTCGGCGGCCGCCGACCCGCCGGTCTCCGCCTACCAGTACACCTACCTCGCCCTGGCCGCTCTCGCGGCGGCGACCGCGGTCTTCGCCTTCACCCTCCCGGACGCCGCAGCCCGCGCCGCGGCCCGCAGCACCGCCGCGAAGGCACCCCGGCCCGCCGCTCACCGCGAGATCGCTCCCTAAGGCTGGTGTCGAGCTGTCACAGTCACCGACGGTGTCACTTCGCAGCACCGCGGTCACGAATCGGAGCCCGGATGACGCTGACGCGTCGGCGGGCGAGGGCGATCACCGCCTGGACGTGCTGAATCCCCGTGGCGCGTTTGCGGTCATGAAAACCCCGCGAGTTCCGGTCGAATGGGACGCTGACCAGTACGGACGTGGAGAAGACAGTGCGGGGCGGAGCCGGGGGTGGGTCTGGCTGCCGAGACGGTGGGGCCGGCGGCCTCGTACGGACGGCTGTCCCGCGAGGAGTCGGGTTCCCCGCCGCCTGCGGACACCGGGGGTACGGCGGTCTCGGTCCCGGGGTGCACCGTGTGTGGTTCTCCCCGGGTGGCCGGTGATCACCGGCCACCCGGGGCGGGTCGTGCTTATTATCCACAACTGAAACAAAGTGACATACCAGATGTAGGGCTATGGCGGCAGCAGCAGCGATATCGAGCGGG
>NZ_JBFADM010000065.1:45837-47672 GCF_040641355.1 Streptomyces sp. NPDC020996 | reverse complement strand
ATGCACGAGGGCCGGCACACCCCGGCCGCCGGTTTCGCCGGCACCCAGGTGCTGCCGCACCCCGGCGATGCCTCCGGCACGACCCAGATCCACCGCATCACCGTGGAACCGATCGGGCGCGAGGTCGAGTGCCGCGAGGACCAGACCATCCTGGACGCGTGCCTGCGGGCAGGCGTCTGGCTGCCCCACTCCTGCACCCACGGCACGTGCGCCACCTGCAAGTCGGAGGTGCTCGACGGCGAGGTGGACCACGGTGAGGCGTCCGCCTTCGCCCTCATGGACTTCGAACGCGACGAGGGCAAGGCCCTCACCTGCTGCGCCCGGCCGCGCTCCGACGTGGTGATCGAGGCGGACGTCGACGTGGACGAGGACGTCGAGGTCCACCCCGTGACCGACTTCACCGGCACGGTCGTGGCGCTGGAGGAGATCGCCCTCGACACCCGGCGGCTGATCGTCGAACTCGACCGCGACCTCGCTTTCAACCCCGGACAGTACCTGCGGTTCACCGTGCCCGGCGGCGACGTGGACCGCACCTACTCGATCGCCTGCCCGCCGTCCCGGCCGCGCACCCTGGAGTTCCACATCCGGCGCACCCCGGGCGGCCGCGCCACCGACGGCTGGATCTTCAGCACCCTCGCCGTGGGCGACCGGATCGATCTGTCCGGCCCCTACGGCCGCTTCGTGCTGCGCACCTCGCGCGAGGAACCCGCGGTCATGGTAGCCGGCGGGACCGGCCTGGCCCCGCTGAAGGCGATGATCCTGCACGCCCTGGAGGACGGCGCCCATGACGGCCACCTCACCCTCTACCAGGGCGCCCGCACCCGGGAGTGGCTCTACGACGTGGAGTTCTTCCGCGCGCTGGAGCAGGCCCACCCCGGCCGCTTCCGCTACCGGCCCTGCCTGTCGGAGGAGTCGGCCGAGGGCTTCGCCGACGGCCTCGTCACCGACGTCCTGGCCGCCGACCACGCCTCGCTGCGCGGCCACGTCGGCTACGTCTGCGGTCCGCCCGGCATGGTCGAGGCCGCCCTGAAGACGCTGATGAGCAAGAGGCTGTTCCCGCGGGACATCTACCGGGAGGACTTCTTCGACGAGGGCGACCGCACGGGCGGCGCCGCCGTCCGCTCCCCCCTGATCAAGAGGTGACCCCCATGCCGGATGCCCCCGTGCCAGGAGCTCCCGTGCCCGATGCCCCGGTGCCCGACGTCAGGCGGACCGCGACGCTGACGTACGCGGCGGCGCGGCGGGTCCTGGCGGTGGCGGCCGAGGAGGCGGAGCGGCTGCGGGTCGCCGTCTGCGTGGCGGTCGCCGACAGCGCCGGCCACCCGCTGGCCTTCGGCCGGATGGACGGCGCACCGCTGATGTCCGCGCAGATCGCGCAGGACAAGGCGTACTCCGTGGCGGCCTTCAACGGCCTGCCCACGCATCGCTGGTACGACTTGATCTCCGGCGAGCCGGCCCTGCTGCACGGCATCGTCCACACCGAACGCCTGGTGATCTTCGGCGGCGGCGTCCCGGTCCGCGCGGACGGCGACCTGCTCGGCGCGGTGGGCGTCTCCGGCGGCACCGCGGAGCAGGACAGGGCGATAGCGGAGGCGGGCGCGGCAGCGGTGACCGCCTGACCGGCCTCGGGCAGACTACGGGGCCCCGCCTGGCCCCCTCGCCGGCGACCACGGCCGCCGAGCGGGCCGTCCTCGCCCCGTGCGATGCGGCCCGGCCGCGCCCGCGTGCGAGGCCCCGCTCCGCGCCCGCGTGCGAGGCCCCGCTCCGCGCCCGCGTGCGAGGCCCCGCTCCGCGCCCGCGTGCGAGGCCCCGCTCCGCGCCCGCGTGCGAGGCCC
>NZ_JBFADM010000065.1:0-45739 GCF_040641355.1 Streptomyces sp. NPDC020996 | reverse complement strand
CCCGCTCCGCGCCCGCGCTTCGGGTGCTCTCCCGTGCCCCGAGGTACGGTCCTCGGCGGGCATTGGTGAGCGCTGCCGCGCCCGTCGGCCGGAACGCCGTCCGGGCCGGACATCGCGTCCGCCCCGTCGTGCGGAGCCGTGCCCGTCCCGCCGGGCGGGCTGTGCACGTGCCGATGGCGGGCCGCGCACGACCCGCGTCGTCGGATGGGCCGCGCCCGCCGTGCGTACGGACCGCGCGCGCCCCGCGCCGTCGGCGAAGGGGCACCCGGTCGGCACGGTGCGGGCGTGCCCCGGGCCGTCAGGCGGACTGTGAGCGGGCGGTGGGTTCCGGGCCGCCCGAGCCGCTGCGCTTGGCCGCCAGCTGGCGGCCGAGGGCCAGCGCGGCGGTGCGTACGGCCGGGCCCATCCGTTCGATGTCCAACTGGGTGCTCCGGCCCGTCGCCGACAGGGCCGCGATCGCCCGTCCGTCCGCGTCCAGGACGGGCGCCGCGACGCAGACCGTGCCCACGCCGGACTCCTCCCGGTCGTAGGCGATCCCGGTCCTGCGGATGTTCTCCAGCTCCCGCAGCAGCGCTCCCGGTGTGACGACGGTGAACGGGCTGCACGGCGTCAGCCCCGCCCTGATCCGCTCGGCCGGAACCTCGGGCGGCGAGAAGGCCAGGATCGCCTTGCCGACCCCGGTGGCGTGGGCGGGCATCCGGCCGCCGACCCGCGAGGGCAGGCCCGGGTAGGCCTTGCTGCCCAGGATCTCGATGTAGAAGACCTCCACGCCGTCGCGCACCGCGAGGTGCACCCTGGCGCGGGTGACCTCGCGCAGGTCCTCCATGAGCGGCAGCGCCGCCTCCCGCAGATCGCGCCGCCGGGGCACCAACTGGCCGAGTTCGAACAGGTGCAGCCCCAGCCGCAGCCCGCGCGGCGTCTGCTCCAGCAGACCGAGCCGGCACAGCTCGACGGCGAGCCGGTGCACCGTCGACTTGGCCAGCCCCGTGCGGCGGCCCAGCTCCGAGACGGTCACCGCGGCGTCGTCCGGCGAGAACGCGTCCAGCACGGAGACGGCACGGGCCAGGACGGAGGGTGCGGGAGCGTCCCGCTCAGTGGGAAACATCAGTTGCATTCTTGGCGAGATCTGGGCCACAGTCCAGGCACGCGAGGCTCTCAATGAGGAGGTCCCCTGTGGTTGCGATCACCGATCCGGCTCGGTCCACCCGCATCCCGGTGCAGACGCGGAACCAGGGGGAACCGCCGGAAACCGCCGATGGCGCGTTGCGGGACGGCGGCCTGAGGTCGGTGGGCGCGGCCCTCGACGTACTGGAGTGCTTCGCCCTCGAGGAGCAGTTGGGCGTCAGCGACGTCGCCCGGCGCCTGGGAGTGGCCAAGAGTACCGCGCACCGGCTGCTGAGCGCGCTGTGCGCGCGGGGACTGACCGAGAAGGATCCCGCCACCCGCCAGTACCGGCTGGGCATGCACCTGGTCGAGCTGGGCCAGATCGCGCACAGCCGGCTGGAACTGCGCAGGGCCGCCTTCCCGATGCTGGAGGAACTGCGCGAGGTCAGCGGGTGCACGGTGCACCTGTCGATCCCGGACGGCGTCGACGTGCTCCAGATCGAGCGCCTGGAGAGCATCCGCGCGATCCCGCTGATGGCGCACGTCCGCCGCCGCTGGCCGCTGCACGCCACCAGCTCCGGGAAGGTGATCGCGGCGTTCGACCCCGGCCTGGCGGCGGCCCGCGCGGCGGCCGGCTTCCCGTCCTGCACCGAGCGCACGATCCGCAGCGCCGACGAGTTCGGCCGGGCGCTGGAGCAGGTGCGCCGCACCGGCTACGCCACCAACCTCAGCGAGGCCAAGGACGGCGCCGCCTCGGTGGCCGCCCCGGTGCGGGACCGGTCGGGCAGGTCCCGGGCCGCGATCTCCCTGGTCGGCTCGACCGCCGAGATCGCCAGGGACCTCGGCCGTCAGGCCCAGCTGGTGACGGTCGCCGCCCGCAAGGTCGCCCAGTGTCTGGGGGTGTGAGCACGCCCACGGCCTGTCCCGAGGAGATCGCCGGCACGGAGTGCTACCCGGGCTTCCGGCCGGAGCACGCCGAGTCGGCGTACGCGGTGGAGCCGTTCCGCCCCTTCGACGAGCCGGACGGCTCCCGCCTGTGGTTCCTCGACTTCCACTGGCCGCGCGGCCTGACCCCGCTCGGCCTGCTGGTCAACCAGGACGGCTACGGCTGGGGCTCCCAACTGGCCGCCGAGTGCCTGCCGCTGCCCGGGAGCCGCGGGATCACCCAGCGTCTGGTGGGCACCCACACCTACGCCGCGGCGATCCCGGTGGCCTCCGAGTACGAGCGCCGGGCCAGGGCCGACCGGCTGCGCGCCGCCCTGAACCGCTTCCTGGAGGAGTTCCCGCGGATCTGGGCCGCCCGGGAGGCGGAGGTCGAGCAGTGGTGGCAGCGGCTGTGGTCGACCGACCCGGCCGGGCTGGACGCGGCGGACCTGGCCGCCCACCTCGCCGAGACCCGGCGCTTCCACCGCCGAGCCTTCGAGATCCACTTCGAGGTGATGTACCCGCTGCTGGCCAACCACGTCGCCTTCCGCCGCCTGTGCGACTCCCTGGGCGTGGACCCGGCCCTGGTCGGCGTGCTGCTGCAGGGCGAGCGGACCCGGGTGATGGACACCGACCGGGCGCTGTGCGAGCTGGCGCGGGCCGCCCGGCGCGCGGGCGTGTCCGCCGCCGTGCTCACCGCCGCGCCCGGGGAGCGGGTGCTGGCCGGCCTCACCGCGGCCGGCGGCGCGCGGGCCGCCTGGGTCACCGCGTTCGGCGACTTCCTGCGAACGCACGGCCACCGCACGGAGGGCACCTCGGACGTGGCCCTGCCCAGCTGGCTGGAGGACCCCGCCCCGGCCCTCAGAGCCATCGCGTCCTTCCTGGATCTGCCCGCCGAGCACGACTTCGACGCCGAACTGGCCCGCGCCCGTCAGCAGCGCGACGCCGCCGCCGACGCGATCCGCGGCTCCCTCGGCGGTCGGGACCAGCGGCTGTTCGACGCCGCCCTCGCCTCCTGCCGGGCGGCGAACCTGCCGAAGTGGCAGGACGACCACAACGTCTCCCTCGACCTGCGGATCGCGCTGCCGCTGCGCCGGGCGGCCCTGGAGACCGCCGCGCGGGCCGGAGCGGACCGCGCCGACGACGCCGTGTTCCTGTTCTGGCCGGAGCTGGCCGCCCTCGCCGGGGGACGCTCCCGGTACGCGGCCCTGCGCGGCCTGGTGGGGGAGCGGCGGGACTTCTTCGAGCGGTGGCGGGCCCGCCGGCCGTCGTTGCCGAAGGTGCTGGGCAGCCTGACCGACGACGCCCCGCAGGACCCGGTGGTGGCCGAGGTGTTCGGCATCGACCGCACCTTCCTCGGCAACGTCCGGGCGGCGGCCACGCGGACGGTCACCCGGCTCGACGGCGTACCGGCGGCCCGCGGCACCGCCCGGGGCAGGGCGCGGGTGCTCACCGACGCGGAGGGGCTGTCCCGGCTGCGGCCGGGGGACGTCCTGGTGTGCGAGTCGACGTCCCCCAACTGGACGCCGGCCTTCGCGGTGATCGCGGCATGCGTGTGCGACTCGGGCGGGATCCTCTCCCACGCCGCGATCGTCGGCCGGGAGTACGGCGTGCCCACCGTCACAGCGGTCGGCTCGGCCACCCACGCCATCCGCGACGGCGACGAGGTGGAGGTCGACGGCACCCACGGCACGGTGCGGGTGCTGCGGCAATGAGGACCTCGGCACGCGGGCGCGGACACGCGGCGGGGCGGAGGCTCCGGCCGTGTACGGCCGTGCCCGCCGCGCCGCCGCGACGACGAGACCGAATCCGACGGTCAGTCCGACGGCCCATCCGACGGGCAGTCCGACAGGCACTCCGACAAGCACTCCGACGGGCCCCCGTGCCCCGTGCGCGTGCCACGGCCCTCACGACGGCACGCCGGCGCGCGTCCGCACCCGCGACGCCGCCCCGGCCGTGCGTGCCCGCCGGCCGGTCACCGTCGGAGCGGGTCCGGGAGAGGACGGTTCCCCGATGACGGGACATCGGCTCGTGGTGTCGCCGGACGACCTGGCCAGAGCCGGCGGCGCCGCCGTCACCGGGGTCAAGCTGGCGCGTCTGGCGCGGCTGGCGGGGGCCGGGCTGCGGGTGCCGGGCGGGTTCGCGGTCACCGCGCACGCGTTCCGGCGCCACCTGGCGGACTCCGGTCTGGCCGGCGTCCTCCCCGCCCGCCTGGCCGCCCTGCCCGGTCCGCTGGACCACGCCGCCCTCGCCGCCGCCTCGGCCGCGCTGCGCCGGCTGGTGCGCGACACCCCGGTCGCGGGGCCGCTGCGCGCCGAGATCACCCGGGCCCACGCCCGGCACTGCCGCGGTCCCGTCGCCGTCCGCAGTTCCGCGGTGGCCGAGGACGGCGCCGACCACAGCTTCGCCGGCATGTTCGACAGCTTCCTCGGCGTGCGGTCGCCCGACGAGGTGGTGGCCGCGGTCCAAGGCTGCTGGGCGAGCCTGTTCACCCACCGGTCCCTCGCCTACCGGATGCACGCCGGACTGCCGGTCGACGCCCTGGCCATGGGCGTGGGCGTCATGGAGATGGTGCCCGCCCGGGTCTCCGGAGCGGCCTTCTCGATGCATCCGGTGACCGGGCGCCGGGACCGGACGGTCGTCGAGGCCGCGCCCGGCGTCGGCGGCGCCGTCGGCGGCGGGCCGGAGCCCGAACGGCTGGAGGTAGCGCGCCCCGGCGTGCGTGTGCTGCGGCGCGAGTACGGCAGCGCCGGCCGCCCCCTGCTGTCGGACGAGGACCTCCGCCACGTCGTCGACGCCGTCCACCATGCGGAGGACGTCCTCGGCCACCCCGTGGACGTCGAATGGGCCCTCGACCCCCAGGGCCGGGTGTGGCTGCTCCAGGCCCGCCCGGTGACCGGCGCCGCACCGGACGATGCCGGCCCGGACGACGACATCGTCTGGGATCCGGCCGCCTACCTCAGCGGTCTGTGACATACGCCACTTTTCCGGCCGTTCCGGACCAAGGAACACGACAGGCGCCCGGCGCCGGACCTGCCTAGCGTCACTGCCAGGCGTACCGACGCGGCACACCCCGCCCGCCGGGCCGCATCCGAGTGCCGAACTGGAAGAAGGTCCCACGTGGAAGTGGTGTCCCGGGCCGAGGCGGCCGGGCTCCTGGCCGAGGCGTACGCCTCGCGCAAGCCCGTCGAGCCGCTCAGCGAAACGTACGACGGCATGACCCTGGAGGACTCCTACGAGATCCAGGTGCTCCAGATCCAGGCCCGCCAGGCCGCCGGGGCACGGGTCAGGGGACACAAGGTGGGCCTGACCTCCCTGGCGATGCAGCGTCAGATGGGCGTCGACCAGCCCGACTACGGTCACCTGCTGGACGACATGTTCCATCTGGAGCACCAGCCGATCCCCGCCTCCGCCTACCTCCAGCCGCGCGTCGAGCCGGAGATCGCGTTCGTGCTGAAGCGCCCGCTGCGCGGCCCCGGCGTCACGGCGGCGGAGGCGGCCGCGGCCGTCGACTTCGTGCTGCCCGCCCTGGAGGTCATCGACAGCCGGATCAGGGACTGGAAGATCGGCATCCTGGACACCATCGCCGACAACGCCTCCTCCGGCGGAGTGGTGCTCGGCAGCCGCCCCACCCCTCTGCACCAGGTCGATCTGCGGCTGTCCGGCTGTCTGCTGCACCGCAACGGCGAACTGGTGGCCACCGGCGCCGGCGGCGCCGTGCTCGGCTCGCCCCTGAACTCGCTGGTGTGGCTCGCCGACACCCTCGGCGCGCGGGGCGTCGTGCTTCAGCCCGGCCAGGTCATCCTGCCCGGCTCGGTGACCGCGGCGGTCGCCGTGTCCCCGGGCGACTCGTTCACCGCGACGTTCGCCGGCCTCGGCTCGGTGACCGCGTGCTTCGCGAAGGAGAACTCATGAGCGGCGACGGAAAGCGGCGCGCCACCGCCGCCATCGTGGGCCCCGGCAACATCGGCACCGACCTGATGTTCAAGCTGCTGCGGCACAGCGAGATCCTCCAGCCGCGGTTCATGGTCGGCGTCGACCCCACCTCCGACGGCCTGGCCCGCGCCAGGCGGATGGGGCTTCAGACCAGCCACGAGGGCGTGGACTGGCTGCTGCGCCAGGACCCGCTGCCCGACGTCGTCTTCGAGGCGACCAGCGCCTACGCCCACAAGGCCAACGCCCCCCGCTACGCCGAGGCGGGCATCGTGGCCGTGGACCTCACCCCGGCCGCCGTCGGCCCGTTCGTCTGCCCGCCGGTCAACCTCGACCTCAACCTCGACGCGGCCAACGTCAACATGATCACCTGCGGCGGTCAGGCCACCGTACCGATCGTGTCCGCGGTGTCCTCCGTGGTGCCCGTGGAGTACGCCGAGATCGTCGCCTCGATCGCCTCCCGCTCCGCCGGGCCCGGCACCCGCGCCAACATCGACGAGTTCACCGAGACCACCTCCACCGCGATCGAGAAGGTCGGCGGCGCCGGCCGCGGCAAGGCCATCATCATCCTCAACCCCGTCGAGCCGCCGATGGTCATGCGCGACACGGTGTTCTGCGCGATACCCGCCGAAGCCGCCGAGCCAGGTCCGCTGCAGGACAAGGTCACCGAGTCGATCCACGCCATGGTCGCCGCCGTGCAGGAGTACGTGCCCGGCTACACGCTGCGCGCCGAGCCGCAGTACGACCCGGCGCGGACCCAGTGGCGCGGGATGGCCCGGGTCGCGGTGTTCCTGGAGGTCCGCGGGCGCGGCGACTACCTGCCCGACTACGCCGGAAACCTCGACATCATCACGGCCTCGGCCGCCCGGGTGGGCGAACTGCTGGCCGCCGCCCGCCTCGCCGAGCAAGGAGTGACGGCATGAGCACCCCACCCGAGAACCCGCGCGACCTGCGCATCACCGACTCGACCCTGCGGGACGGCTCGCACGCGATGAGCCACCAGTTCACCGAGGGCCAGGTGCGGGCGATCGTGCACGCGCTGGACACCAGCGGCGTCGAGGTCATCGAGGTCGCGCACGGCGACGGCCTCGGCGGGTCGAGCTTCAACTACGGCTTCTCCCTGGAGGACGAGTTCGACCTGATCGCGGCGGCCGTGGACGAGGCCGAGCGGGCCCGGATCGCGGTGCTGATGCTGCCCGGCCTGGGCACCGTCGAGCACCTGAAGCGGGCGCAGTCGGTGGGCGCGTCGGTGGCCCGGATCGCCACCCACTGCACCGAGGCGGACGTGTCCGTGCAGCACTTCGGCGCGGCCCGCGACCTCGGCATGGAGACCGTCGGCTTCCTGATGCTCTCCCACCGCATCGGCCCCGAGCAGCTCGCCAGGCAGGCGCGGATCATGGTCGACGCCGGCGCCCAGTGCGTCTACGTCGTCGACTCCGCCGGCGCGCTGGTGCTGTCCGACGCGCAGGCCCGGGTGCGGGCGCTGCTCGACGAGATCGGCGACCAGGCGCAGGTCGGCTTCCACGGCCACCAGAACCTCTCCCTCGGCGTCGCCAACTCCGTCCTCGCCTACCAGGCGGGCGCCCGGCAGATCGACGGCGCGCTGTGCGCCCTCGGGGCCGGCGCGGGCAACGCGCCGACCGAGGTGCTCGCCGCCACCTTCGACCGGATGGGCATCCACGCCGGCATCGACGTCCAGGGCGTGATGTCCGCCGCGCAGGACGTGGTCAGGCCGGTCATCCCCCGGCTGCCGTGGATGGACCGCTCGGCGATCGTGCAGGGCCACGCCGGGGTGTACTCCTCGTTCCTGCTGCACGCCGAACGCGCCTCCGAGCGCTACGGCGTCCCCGCGCACGAGATCCTCGAACGGGTGGGGCAGGCCGGGTACGTCGGCGGCCAGGAGGACATGATCATCGACATCGCCCTGCAGCTCGCGGAGGAACGCGATCTCGGCGACCTCGCCGCCCAGGGGGTGCGCTGATGACGACGACCTGGGACGTCGACCGGGCCGCACGGGTGCTGCTCGGCTGCGAGGACGACCGCAGAGACCGCCCGCCCCTCACCGACGAGTGGCCGGAGCTCGACCTGGCCACCGCCTACCGCGTCCAGGACGAGACGCTGCGCCGTCGGCTGGACCGCGGCGAGCGGCTGATCGGCGTCAAGCTGGGCCTGACCAGCCGCGCCAAGCAGAAGCGGATGGGCGTCGACTCGCCGCTCACCGCCTGGCTGACCGACGCCATGGTGCTGCCCGCGGGCGAGCCCGTGCCGCAGGACCGGCTGATCCACCCGCGGGTGGAGCCGGAGATCGTCTTCGTGATGAAGGACCGCCTCGCCGGACCCGGCGTGACGGCGGCGCAGGCGATGTCCGCGGTGGGCACGGTGTTCGGCGGCGCGGAGGTCATCGACAGCCGCTACCGCGACTTCCGGTTCACCCTGCCGGACGTGGTCGCCGACAACGCCTCCTCCGGCGCCTACGTCACCGGACCGGTCGGCCTCGACCCGCGGTCCCTGGACCTGGCCATGGAGGCGGTGCTGGTGGAGGTCGACGGCCGGATCGTCGACTCCGCCACCGGAGCCGCCGTGCAGGGCCACCCCGCCGAGGCGCTGGCCCTGGCGGCGAACGACCTCGGACGCCGGGGCCTGGCCATCGAGCCCGGCTGGGTGGTGCTGACCGGCGGGATGACCGACGCGGTGTTCGCGCCGCCCGGCGCGAGCATCGCCTGCCACTTCACGCACCTCGGGTCGGTGTTCCTCAGCGGCGGGCCGGCCGCCGGGGAGGGGGAGGGCTGATGCCGCTGGTCGAGGTCACCCTCACCGAGGGCCGTACGCCCGAGCAGGTGCGCGCGCTGATCAGCGAAGTCACCGCCGCCGTGGTGCGGGCGGTGGGCGCGCCCCAGCAGAGCGTCCGGGTGGTGGTGCGGGAGATACCCAGGACGCACTTCGCCGCAGGAGACGTGACGATCGCAGAAAGAGAGTCGACCCATGGCTGACAAGGAGTTCTTCGGGCACGTGATCGACGGGGTGGAGGGGGAGTCACTGGACGGCGCCCGCTTCGACACCGTCGATCCGTGGACCCGTGCGGCCTGGGCCGAGGTGCCCCTGGGCGGCGCGGCGGACGCCGGCCGTGCGGTGACCGCGGCGCGCCGCGCCTTCGACGAGGGACCGTGGCCGCGGATGGGGTTCGCCGAGCGGGGACGCATCCTGCACCGGCTGGCGGACCTGATGGAGGAGCACACCGACGAGCTGGCGCTGGCCGACACCCGGGACATGGGCAAGCCGCTGGTCCAGGCCCGGCACGACGTGGCCCGCTCGGCGCAGAACTTCCGCTTCTTCGCCGACCACGCGCGCCTGTCGACCGGCGAGACGCTGCCGATGGACTCCGGCCACCACAGCTACACCCGGTTCGAGGCGGCCGGCGTGGTCGCGGCCATCGCGCCGTGGAACTTCCCGCTGATGCTGGAGACCTGGAAGGTCGCCCCGGCCCTGGCCTGGGGCAACACCGTGGTCCTCAAGCCCGCCGAGGACACCCCGGTCTCCGCCACCCTGCTGGCGCGGCTGGCCTTGGAGGCCGGGATGCCGCCGGGCGTGCTCAACGTGGTCCACGGCTACGGCCCCGACTCGGCCGGGCAGGCCCTCACCGAGGACCCCCGCGTCGACCGGATCACCTTCACCGGCGAGTCCGGCACCGGCCGCGTCATCGCCCGCGCGGCGGCGGCCAACCTGACCCCGGTCAGCCTCGAACTCGGCGGCAAGGGCGCCAACATCGTCTTCGCCGACGCCGACCTGGACAACGCGGTCGACTGGTCGGTCCAGGCGATCTTCCGCAACGCGGGCCAGGTCTGCCTGGCCGGCAGCCGGCTCTACGTGCAGCGGGAGATCTACGACGAGTTCCTCTCCCGCTTCACCGCCGCGGCCGAGGCGCTGGTGATCGGCGACCCGAAGGACGAGGCGACCCAGTTCGGCCCGCTGGCCTCGCAGGAGCACTACACGAAGGTCCGCGGCTACGTGGAGTCGGTCGACGAGCAGGGCGGCAAGATGCTCACGGGCGGCCTCGGCGACGGCTGGGTGGTCAGGCCGACCGTGCTGGCCGACCTGCCGCTGGACTCCCGGCACGTCCGCGAGGAGATCTTCGGACCGGTGGTCGTCGTCCACCCCTTCGACACCGAGGCGGAGGCGGTACGGCTGGCCAACGACACCCCCTACGGCCTCAACGCCATGCTGTTCACCGAGAACCTGCACCGCGCGCACCGGGTCTCCGCCGCCCTCACGGCGGGCACCGTATGGGTGAACTGCTTCTTCGTCCGCGACCTGCGCGCCCCCTTCGGCGGCGTCGGCGACTCCGGCGTCGGCCGCGAGGGCGGCAACTTCAGCCGCGAGTTCTTCACCGAACCCAAGGCGGTCGTCATGCAGATCACCCAGGACTGACCGCCGGACCGGGGGACCGTCCGGGCGGCTGCCTCCACGCTGCGGGGGAAGGCAGCCGCCCGGGCCCGCGCCGTCACGCCCAGGCCGTCGAACCGCGGCCGCGGCGTGGTGACCGGGCAGGCCACGGTGGCAGAGTGGCCGCATGTGCGGTCGATACGTGTCCACTCGCAGCCCGCAGGAACTGGCCCCGCTGTTCGGGGTGACCGACTGGCGCGCCGACGAGACGCTCGCGCCGAACTGGAACGTCGCCCCGACCGACGACGTGTGGGCCGTCCTGGAACGCACGCCGAGGGACACGGACGGGACGGCCGCGGCGGAGCGGGAACTGCGGCCCCTGCGCTGGGGCCTGGTGCCGTCCTGGGCGAAGGACGTGAAGATCGGCGCCCGCCTGATCAACGCGCGGATGGAGACCGTGCACGAGAAACCCGCCTTCCGCCGCGCGTTCGCCCGCCGCCGCTGCCTGCTGCCCGCCGACGGCTTCTACGAGTGGGAGCAGGCCGAGGACCCCCGCACCGGCAGGCCGCGCAAGCAGCCGTACTTCATCCACCCCGAGGACGGACAGGTGATGGCGCTCGCCGGTCTGTACGAGTACTGGCGCGACCCGGCCGTCGGGCACGACGACGACTCCGCCGCCTGGCTGATGACCTGCACGATCATCACCACCGAGGCCACCGACGAGGCCGGCCGCGTCCACCCCCGCATGCCGCTCGCCCTCACCCCCGGCCACTACGAGGCCTGGCTCGACCCCGCCCACCAGGACCCCGACGAGCTGCGGGCCCTGCTGGACCGTCCGGCAGGCGGCCACCTGAACGCCCGCCCGGTCTCCACCGCGGTCAACAACGTCCACAACAACGGCCCGCACCTCCTCGACGAACTCGCGGCCTGACCCCGCCCGGCGGCCCTGGCCGTTCAGGGCAGGCGGCGGGCGCCGTCCAGGTAGCGCAGCACCGCGGCCACCCGCCGGTCCACCTGGCCGGCCGGCGACAGGTCGAGCTTGGCGAAGATGGAGCGGATGTGCTTGTGCACCGCCCCGTCGGTGACGACGAGCCGCCGCGCGATGGCGCTGTTGCCCAGGCCCTCCGCCATCAGCGCGAGGACCTCCCGTTCGCGGGGGCTGAGCCGTTCCAGCCGGTGGTCCTGACGGGAGCGGGTGAACAGCTGGGCGACCACATCCGGGTCGATGGCCGTGCCGCCGGACGCCACCCGGTGCAGCGCGTCGAGGAACTCCTCCACCCGGCCGACCCGCTCCTTCAGCAGGTAGCCCAGGCCGCTCACCCCGCCGGTGAGCAGCTCGGTGGCGAAGGTCTGCTCGACGTACGCGGACAGCACCAGCACCGCGAGGCCGGGCCTGCGGCGCCGGGCCTCGACGGCGGCGCGGATGCCCTCGTCGGTGTGGCTGGGCGGCATGCGGACGTCGAGGACGGCGACGTCGGGCCGGTACTCGTCGATGGCGGCCGGCACCCCGTCGGGGAAGCGGGCGGAGCTCGACGCCGAGGTCCCGGGCGACGCCGCGGGGGCCCTCGCCCGGGCTGTCGGGGCCGGCGTCCCGACCGGGGCGGGGCAGCCCCGGATCGAGGAGATCCTGCGCTCGGACGAGACGTTCGTGGAGGACCTGTTCGACGCCCTGCTGGACGGGCTGGGCTTTCCGGAGGCCACCTCGCCTTCTCCCCGGGAGCAGTAGGAGAACGTGTGGTCATACGGGACGGGTGACGGCGGGCTCGGCGGCCTTCACCCGCTCCGCCGCAGCCCGTCCGGGCAGCGTCAGCACCGCCGGACAAGCCAGCACGGCGACCGCGGCGAAGAAGCTGCGCCACTTCGACGGCGAAGAGCGAAGGCACGAGGGCCGGCCGCTTCCGCAAGGCCTGCGGCACGCCGGCCGGAGCCGGGGAGCTGTGCGAACACTGCGGCGCCGTACTGGACTTCCCCGACGACGCCGGGCTGGTCGAGGACCAGGGCGCGGCCGTACGGCGGGACTTCCAAGGGCGCGGCGGGCCCCGGGAGTGAACGGGAGTGAAGCCGGCCGGGCGCCCGCCCTCCACGGACGGGCGGTCAGCGGCGGAGCTGGGCGTTGAGCCGTGCGGCCTGCCGGGTGAGATGGTCACGCTCGGGGAGGTTGGGCGCCGCCCGGGCGGCTTCCGCGTAAAGCCGCGCCGCGGTCACCAGGTCACCGTCGCGCTCGTGCAGGTACGCCGCGACGGCGGTGTGGCGGGGCAGGGCGGGGTCGAGGACCGCGAGGGCGGCCAGACCGGCCCGCGGGCCGTCGGCCTCGCCGACCGCGACGGCCCGGTTGAGGCGGGCCACCGGGCTGTCGGTGAGCCGCACCAGTTCGTCGTACCACTCGACGATCTGCACCCAGTCGGTCTCCTCGGCCGTCCGGGCGTCCGCGTGCAGGGCGGCGACGGCGGCCTGGGCCTGGAACTCGCCCAGCCGGTCGCGGGCGAGGGCGGCCTGCAGCACGCCGACGCCCTCGGCGATCAGACGGGTGTCCCACAGGCCGCGGTCCTGCTCGGCGAGAGGGACGAGCCTGCCGTCCGGGCCGGTCCGCGCCCGGCGCCGCGCGTGGTGCAGCAGCATGAGCGCGAGCAGGCCCGCCACCTCCTCATGTCGGGTCATGGCCGCGAGCCGGCGGGTGAGCCGGATCGCCTCCGCGGCGAGGTCGACGTCGCCGGAGTAGCCCTCGTTGAAGACCAGGTAGAGCACCCGCAGCACCGTCGCCACGTCACCGGGCTGATCGAAGCGGACGCCCGCGACGGTCCGCTTGGCCCTGCTGATGCGCTGGGCCATGGTCGCCTCCGGCACGAGGTAGGCCCGGGCGATCTGCCGTGTGGTCAGACCGCCCACCGCGCGCAGCGTCAGCGCGACCGCCGAGGCCGGCGTCAGGGAGGGGTGCGCGCACAGGAAGTACAGCTGGAGCGTGTCGTCCCGCGCCGCGCCCGGCCCGGGCGCGGGCTCGCCCTCGACGAGTGCCTCGCGCCGCCGCCGGGAGGTGTCGGCACGGACGGAGTCCAGGAACTTCCGCCAGGCCACGGCGACCAGCCAGCCCATGTGGTCCCGCGGCGGATCGTCCGGCCACACGCGCACCGCTTCGATCAGCGCCTCCTGCACGGCGTCCTCGGCCGCCGCGAAGTCGGCTCCGCGGCGGACGAGGACGCCGGTCACGGCAGGGGCGAGGGTCCGCAGCAGGGCCTCGTCCACCGGGGTCACTCCGTGATGGTCTCGGGCGCGGTCAGGAACGGGCGCACCTCGAGCCACTCGTGGATCGGCTTCCCGCCCGCGCCGGGAGCCGCGGACAGCTCGCCGGCCAGCTCCAGCGCCCGCTCGTAGCTGTCGACGTCGATCACCATCCAGCCGGCGATCAGGTCCTTGGTCTCCGCGAACGGGCCGTCGGTGACCGGCGGCCGCCCCTCGCCGTCGTAGCGGACGAACGTGCCCTCCGGGGAGAGCGCCTGCCCGTCGACGAACTCCCCGGTGCCTTCGAGGCGGGCCGCGAAGTCCTGCATGTACTGGATGTGCGCCGAGACCTCCTCCGGCGTCCACTGGTCCATCGGCACGTCGTTGACCGCCGCCGGCGCGCCCCGGTAGTGCTTGAGCAACAGGTACTTGGCCATGGTGTTCTCCTCGGTGCGCTACGGCCCATTGTGGCCGTCTTCACCCAGGGGACGCGGCCGCACCCGCGATCTCGACATCCCTCCGCGATATTTTTCTCCCGGATGTCCGGCGCACCTCTTCGCTCCCGGATTTCCGGGAGCCGGCGCCCCGCGAGCAGGGCCCTCAGGAGAGCCGGGCGGTGATCTCCCGCTTGAGGATCTTGCCGCTCGGGCCCATCGGCAGCGCGTCCATCAGCCACACCTGACGCGGGTACTTGTACGCGGCCACCCGCTCGCGCACGAACTCCTGCAGCCCCGCGGCCGTCTCCTCGGCACCCGCGCGCAGGACGACCGCCGCCGCCACCTCCTCGCCGAGCCTGTCGTCGGGGACGCCCACGACGGCGGCGAGGGCGACCGCCGGGTGCTCGTGCAGCACCTCCTCGATCTCCCGCGGGTAGACGTTGTAGCCGCCGCGGATGATGAGGTCCTTCTTGCGGTCGACGATGTAGAGGTAGCCGTCCTCGTCCTGACGCGCCAGATCGCCGGTGCGCAGCCAGCCGTCGGGCACCGCGGCCGCGGTCTCCTCCGGGCGGTTCCAGTACTCCTTCATCACGTTCGGCCCGCGGACGGCCAGTTCGCCGACCGTGCCGGGGGCGACGTCCTGGCCGGCGTCGTCGACCAGCCGGACCTCGACGTCGCGGATGGGAGTGCCGATGGACCCCGGCTTGCGGGGGCGGTCGAGATGGTTGAAGGAGACGACCGGGCTGGTCTCGGACATGCCGAAGCCCTCGAGGATGGCGCAGCCGAAGCGGCGCTCGAAGGCGTGCAGCAGCTCCACCGGCAGCGACGCGCCGCCCGAGACGCACATCCGCAGGGTGGAGACGTCGGCCTCGGCGCCGGCCGGGTGCTGGAGCAGGGCCGCGTACATCGTGGGCACGCCCTCGAACACCGTCGCCCCGTCGCGGACGATGGCCTCGAACACGGTCGCCGGATCGAAGCGCGGGATGAGCGTGAGCGAGGCGCCGCCGAAGACGGCGGTGTTCATCGTGCAGGTCTGGCCGAAGATGTGGAACAACGGCAGACAGCCCACGATGACGTCCTCGGGCGTGAGGTGCTGCACGTCGGTGACGTTGACCTCCGTGTTGTGGCGCAGCCCCGCGTGGGTGAGCGCGGCGCCCTTGGGGCGGCCGGTGGTGCCGGAGGTGTACAGCAGGACGGCGATGTCGTCGCCGGCCACCGCGGCCACCTCGTGGAGCGGCTCCAGCGGCGCCAGCTCGGCGGCGAAGGCGGCGGGCTCCACGGCGATGTGCCGCACCCCGGCGGCGGCCGCGCCCTGCGCTCCCTCGCCCGGAGCCGCGTGCCACTCGAACAGCAGCACGGCGCCCGAGTCCCGCAGGTGGTACTCGGTCTCCCGGGCCTTGAGCAGCGGGTTCATCGGCACCACGATGCCCCCGGCGCGCAGGATGCCGTAGTAGAGCACCACGAACTCCGGCACGTTCGGCAGCATGAGGGCGACCCGGTCGCCCACCCGCAGGCCCTCGGTGCGCAGCAGCGCCGCGGCCTGCGCGCTCAGCCGGTCCAGTTCGGCGTAGTCGGTGGTCGCCGTCCCCAGCCGCAGCGCCGGCCGCTCGGGCTGCCGACGCGCCGTCTCCACCAGGAATTCCGCCAGATTGGCCATGATGCCTCCTCGCATCCCGCTCGCGGCTGACGGGTCCCGCCGTCACCGCTGCCGGAATGTTCACGCCCGGGACCGGACGGGTCCATGGCGGCGCGGACAGCTCCCACCCCACCGGATTGTTCCTGGGGACAATGAACAGGCCGTACGCTGCGGGTATGGGACTCTCGGACGTGGCCGCGGCGTTGCGTGACCGGCTGCCGGAAATGGGCGGGAACATGGCGCGGCGCATCCGTTCCGAGGTCGAGTCCTACACCGACGAGACGCTGATCCCGTTCGCCTCGCTGCACGATTCCTGCACGGCCAACGCCGACATGGTGCTCGGCCATCTCGCCTGCCGCACGGACCCCGACGTGCGCTCCGCCTGGGAGACCGGCCGCCTGCGCGCCGAGCAGGGCGTCCCCCTGGCGGACACCCTGCACGCCTTCCGGGTCGGCTTCGAGTACCTCTGGTCACGGATGATCGACGAGGCCCGGCGGCACCCCGAGGTCACGGACGCGCAGCTGGTCGCGGGCTCGTCGGACATCTGGGCGCTGTCCGGACGCTACGCCGAGGCCGTGGCCGCCTCCTACCGGGAGACCAGCGCGGAACTGGCGCTGCGCCGCGAGGCGCGCCGTTCGGCACTGGTCGAGGCACTGTTCACCGGCGCCCTGGCGGAGCGCACCACGCCGTGGGAAGCCGCCGGGCAGCTCGGCCTGAGCGAGCGCGGACCGTACGCGGTGGTGGCCGCGGCCGTGCCGGATCCCGGCCAGGAGCCGCTGCCCGGGATCGAGGGCGCGTTGCGCGAGGCCCGTGTGCCCTCCGCCTGGCGCCTGCTGCCCGACGTCCAGATCGGCGTGGTCTCACTGACGCACCCCGGCGCCGAGACCGTGGGCCTGCGCCTGCTGCGCCGGCACCGCGCCCGCGTGGGCGTCAGCCCCCTCTTCGACTCGCTGCGCGACACACCGCAGGCACTGCGCTTCGCCCGGCTCGCCCTGAACCGTGTGCCGGGCGACGGTCCGGGCGTGGCCCGCTTCGACGACCGTCCCCTCGCGATGCTGGTCACGGCGGCCCCGGCGGAGGCGAAACGTCTGGTGGAGGTCGTCCTGGGCCCGGTGCTGGCCCTGCCCGCCGCGGAGCGCGCGCGGCTGCTGGAGACCCTGGGGCAGTGGTTCGCCGCGGGCGGCGCCGCGGCCGAGGCGGCGAAGGGGCTCTACGTCCACCCCAACACCGTGCGCTACCGGCTCCGCCGCGTCGAGGAACTGACGGGACGGTCGCTGTCCGACCCGGCCGCCCTCGCCGACCTGGGCACCGCCCTGCACGCACTGCGCCTGCTGCCGGAGTGACCGGCCCGCCGCCGGTCCCGCTCGCTACGACAGCACGTCGTCACCCTCGCTGTGGTCGCGGACCCAGTTCTTGTGGGCGTTCGAGCCTTCCCGTCCGGGCGAGATCCTGAGTACGGCCCCGTCGTCGATCTGCTCCAGGCCGGTGATCACGTAGGGACCGCTCGGTGACCGCGTCGGCGTGGCGTGACCCTTCTATCTCCAACCTGGGTTGTTCCTAGAATGGCCGGGTGGAGGACATCGAAGCGATCGCGGCGCTGCAGGATCCGGTACGGCGCCGTCTGTACGAGTACGTGGTGGCGCAGGGGCGTGAGGTCGGCCGCAACGAGGCCGCGGAGGCGGCCGGGGTGGCGCGCACGCTGGCCGCGCACCACCTGGACCGGCTGACGGAGGCGGGGCTGCTGGAGAGCGGCAGCCGCCGCCTGACCGGCCGTTCGGGGCCCGGGGCGGGGCGTCCCGCGAAGGTGTACACGCGGGCGCGGGGCGAACGGGCGGTGTCGCTGCCCGCCCGCGACTACCGCACGGCCGCGGAACTCCTCGCCGAGGCCGCCGAGGAGGCCGGGCTGGACGCCGGACTGTGCGCGGCCGCGCGCCGCCGGGGCGAGGCCCTGCGCGGCGCGGCGGCGCCCTGCGGCGGGCTCGACGAGGCCGCGGAGATGCTGGCCGCCCGGGGCTACGAACCGTACCTGGCGGGCGCCGGGGATGCGGGCGGGGAGGCCGGGGAGGCCCGGCGCGTGGTCCGGATGCGCAACTGCCCCTTCCACGCCGTCGCCGAACGCTTCCCGCCGCTCGTGTGCGGCATGAATCTCGCCCTGCTGGAGGGGCTGCTCGGCACGGACGGTCCCGTGCGCGCCCGGATGGACGCCCGGCCGGGGGAGTGCTGCGTGGTGGTCGAGGATTCTAAAAACAAAGTTGATTGACATAGAAATGGGGGCCGTGCTGGGATGAGGCCATGACCACACCCGTGCCCGCCGCCCACCTCGCCCAGCTCAACGTCGCCACGCTCCGCCACCCCCTCGACGACCCGCGCACGGCGCCGTTCGTCGAGATGCTCGACCCGGTCAACGCCGCCGCCGAGGGCGCGCCCGGCTTCGTGTGGCGGCTCGTGGAGGAAGGGGCGGCCGACGCCACCGGCCTGCGCCCGGCGGGGGAGAACGTCATCGTCAACCTGACGGTGTGGGAGTCCCCGGAGGCCCTGTGGGACTTCACCTACCGCAGCGGGCACCTGGAGGTGATGCGGCGGCGCCGCGAGTGGTTCGAGCGGCACGCCGAGGCGCACCTGGCGCTGTGGTGGGTCCCCGCCGGCCGCCTCCCGACCGTCGGCGAGGCCCTGGAACGGCTGGCCCACCTGCGGGCGCACGGGCCGTCCCCGCGCGCGTTCACCTTCGCCTCCTCGTACACCGCCGCCGAGGCCGCCCAGCACCTCGAACCCGTGCCGTCGAGGCGGCCCGAGCGGACGGCCGACAGCGCCCCGCCGGCGCGGGCCGGGGACGCGGCGGCCGTATGACGGAGGGGGCCGTATGACGGAGGGGGCCGTCAGGGCGCGGGCCGGGCCTTCACCCGGGGCCGGAGCCGTTCCGTGAACCCGGGGTGCCGGAGCAGGTCCACAGCCCGGAAGCCGGGGGCGCCGGGGAACGGGGGATCCAGGTTCACGTCCACGAGCCGGGCCGCGGGCGTGGGTGCGGGCAGGGCATCGACACCGTCGCGCCGTACCCGGGCGGTCTCACGTCGGTGAGGAAGACCTCGCCGCTGAACGGATCGGCCACCGCCGCCGCACCGCCGCGCCGCGGCCACCGCCACCTCGGTGTCGTCGAGGTCCGCGTACGAGTTGATCACGTCAGGCAGGGATCGGCGGCGAGGGCCCGGGAACCGGCCGATTCCGGCGTTCCCGGTCCCCGGCGAAGCCGGCCTGCCTGACGTACGGTTGCGGCGGTCAGCCCTCCGCGGGCACCACCCGCCTCACCTTGCCGTCGGTGTCGGCCTCGATGTAGCCGGAGCCGTAGGTGCCCGACAGGTAGACGGCCATGCCGGCCGGGTCGCCGAACGTGGTGTCGGGCTGCCTCACGAGCAGGTAACGCGACTGCGGATCCTCGACGTTCAGCTTCTTCTCCGCCTGCGCGAAGAGCGCCGGGACCCTGTCCCAGTTGAAGTCGTCGAGACTGACGGGCTGAGTTCCGCCGGTCAGGGTGCCGGAGATGATGTCCTTCGTCACGCCCTGGCCGGGACGGTAGGTGTAGGAGTCGTAGCGGGTCTTGCTGCCCTTGACCATCATCCGGGCGTTGGCGAAGTCGGGGTAGACGGTGAAGTCGCCGAACATGGTCCGGCCGGTCGCCTTCTTGAACGCCTTGACGGCGCTCCGGATGCCGTCGGGGGTGAGCAGGCCGTCGCTCTGGTTGTCCGGTGCCCCGTCGGCGGCGGGTGCGGTGGTGGTGGGCGAGGCGGTCGTGTCCAAGGCGGTCCCGCCCGACGCGGTCCCGCCCGATGCCGTGGCGGTGGCGGAGGCGCCGGCCTTCGCGTCGCCGGAGTCGCCGGAGTCGCCGCCGAGCGGGACCAGCCACCAGACCAGTGCCACGGTGCCCGCGAGGGAGGCGCCCAGCACGCTCAGCAGGACGGCCCGGCCGGAGCCGCGTCGGCCGTCCGTGCGTATGGGCGCGGTCACCTTCTGCGGCGGGGCCGTGGCCGCGGGCCCGAACGGGGCCGGCGGCGGACCGAAGCCCGCGGAGGCCGACGGGTGCGCGGGCGCGGTGGGGTGCCCGGCGCCGAGCTGGCCGGACGGCGGGTGCAGGGCGTAGGAGGTGGGCTGGCCGAGCGGCGGTGCTCCTCCGGGGACAGCCGGCCGGGGGGCTCCCGTTTCCGCCGCGACCAGCATCCGGTCCAGTGTGGCGGCGTCCGGCCGTGCCGACGGATCCCGCACGAGCACGCTCGTCAGCACGTCCTGCAGTGAGCCCGCCCGCACCGGCGGCGGCACGTCCTCATGGAGGACCGCGGCGAGCGTGGCGATGGTGGTGCCGCGGCGCAGCGGGTGGTGTCCCTCCACGGCCGTGTACAGCATCATGGCCAGCGACCACAGGTCGGACGCGGCTCCGCCCTCCTGCCCCGTGATGCGTTCCGGCGCCATGAAGTCCGGGGTGCCGATGATGGACCCGGTCGCGGTGAGGGAGGTGTTCTCACGGATCGCCGCGATGCCGAAGTCGGTGAGCACGGGGCGGCCGTCGGGGCGCAGCAGGACGTTGGCGGGCTTGACGTCCCGGTGCTGGATGCCGGCGTCGTGCGCGGCGGTCAGCGCGGCCAGCACGCCCCGGCCGATCCGGGCCGCCTCCTCGGGCGGCATCGGTCCCCGGGCCAGCCGGTCGGCCAGTGAGCCGCCGGTGACGAGTTCCATCACGATCCACGGATAGGTCCCGTCGCCGCCGTCGACGATGTGGTGGATCGTCACGACGTTCGGATGGTCGATCCTGGCCAGCGCCCGTGCCTCGCGCAGGACCCGCTCGCGCAGCATCCGCGCGGCCTCGGGGTCGTACTCGGCGAGGTCCTGGTCGGGCGGGCGGACCTCCTTGATCGCCACCTGCCGGTGCAGCACCAGGTCCCTGGCCCGCCAGACCGTCCCCATCCCGCCGCCACCGAGGCGGGCCTCCAGCTCGAAGCGCCCGTCGACGACCCGCCGTTCGGTGCCTCTGTCTGCCTCACTCATGCGCGGGAGCTTAGTTGTCGTGACCGACATAGTCAGAACATAGTAGCCATGGCTATAGTAGCCATGTACTCTAAATGGCATGAGCAAGGGTTCGCCGGGTCCCACGCCCGGTTTCCTGGTGTGGCGGCTCGCCAACAAGTGGCGCGTCGCGGTCGATCGCGCGGTGGCTCCGCTGGGCCTCACCCACGCGCAGTACTCGGTGGTCGCCTCGCTGTACGGCATGCGGCACACGGGCGAACGGCCCAGCCAGCGCCGGCTGGCCGACCACACCGGCCTGGAGGCGCTGTACGTCTCGAAGCTGGCGCGTGCCCTGGAGGCGGCGGGGCTGATCGAGCGCACCCGCGATCCCCGCGACCCGCGCGCCGTGCAGCTCGCCCTCACCGAGCGGGGCCGGGCCGTCACGCGGCAGGCCATCGCGGCGGTCCAGGGACTGCTCCAGCAGTTGCTGGAGCCGCTCGGCGGCCTCGACGCCCCGCGCACCCGCGCGTTCACCGACGAACTGACGACCCTGCTCGACGTGCCTCTCGCACCATCCGCACCGAACGACGAGAGAACCCAGGGGACAACACCATGACCACCACCGCACCCGTCGCCGACGCCCGCGCCCTCGGCCTGGCCCACTACGCCGCCCGCGGCGTCCTGGAGCACGTCCTGGCCCGGCACGGCATCACCTTCCAGCAGCAGGTCACCCTGCGTGCCGCCGTCACCGCCGACGCCCCGCGGACGCCGGACGACCTCGTCACCCAGGTCCGGGCCTCCCTCAAGGCCGACCCCGCCGACATCCGCGCCACCGTCGGCGAACTGCTGGCCAGGGACCTGCTCGTCGAGGACGGCGCGCACCTCCGCCCGACGGACGCGGGGCGCGAACTGCTCGCCGCCGTCGCCGCGGAGACCGCCCCCGTCACCGCCCGCATCTGGGGCGGCATACCCGCCGACGACCTGGCCGCCGCCGGCCGCGTCCTCGCCCTGGTCACCGAGCGCGCCGACGCGGAACTCAAGGCCCTGACCGCCTGACCCCCACCAGGAGGACCGCCGCCCGCCAGGTCAGATCGCGCTGGGCGTGGAGCGCGCCGCGACGTCTCCGGCCATCAGCCGCAGTCTCGCGTAGCAGGCCGTGTGGTAGTCCTGGCCGATCGGGGGAAGGACCGTGCCGAGGCGCGTGATGCATGTCCAGAGGACCGCGACGCCGGCGCCGTCGAGCCCATCCTCGAGTTCCCGCTGGACGAGGCCGGCGACGTCCGCGTCGAGGAGGATCAGGTCGATCCCGTCGAAATCCACACCGCGGGAGCCCGCGGGGAACGGCGCGCGCAGGTGCTCCTCCCACAGTGGGGCGAGGCGCTCGTCGTGGTGCGGTCCGCTCATGCCGGTGATCATCCCCTGTGGCACGCCGGTTCGGTACGGGGGCGGCCCGCGCCTGGGGGACAGGGCTGCCGGCGCGGCATCGGCCGCGGTGTTCCGTACCCTGACGGCATGCGGATGCGTCCCACTCTGAGCTGGACCCCTGCCGAGGACCTGCCGCCGGGCACCACGGACCTGGGGCCGGTCGCCGACGCGCTCGGCGCCGGCGGTGTCCTGGTACTCAGCGGGGCGGGCATCTCCACGGAGTCGGGCATCCCCGACTACCGGGGCGAGGGCGGGAGCCTGAGCCGGCACACCCCGATGACCTACCAGGAGTTCACCGGCAGTGCCCGGGCCCGGCGCCGGTACTGGGCGCGCAGCCATCTCGGCCGGCGCACCTTCGGCCGTGCCCGCCCCAACGCGGGGCACCGGGCGACGGCCGCGTTCGGCCGGCACGGCCTGCTCTCGGGCCTGATCACCCAGAACGTCGACGGGCTGCACCAGGCCGCGGGCAGCGAGGACGTCGTGGAACTGCACGGAAGCCTGGACCGCGTCGTCTGCCTCTCCTGCGGCGCCCGCAGCTCCCGCGCCGAACTCGCCCGGCGGCTGGAGGAGGTCAATCCGGGGTTCCAGCCGGTGGCGGCCGGGATCAATCCGGACGGCGACGCCGACCTCACCGACGAACAGGTCGGGGACTTCCGGGTGGTGCCCTGCGCGGTCTGCGGCGGCGTCCTCAAGCCGGACGTGGTGTTCTTCGGCGAGGCCGTTCCGCCGGGGCGGGTCGAGCACTGCCGCGCGCTGGTCCGCGAGGCGGCCTCCCTGCTGGTACTGGGGTCCTCGCTGACGGTGATGTCGGGACTGCGGTTCGTCCGTCAGGCGGCCGAGGCGGGCAAACCGGTGCTGATCGTCAACCGGGACGTGACCCGGGGCGACCGGCACGCCGTCACCCGCGTCGCACTTCCGCTGGGGGCGGCCCTCACCGCCGTGGCGGGTCGGCTGGGCATCCCCGTCGACGGCGAGACGGCGCCGCGGGCCTGAGCCGCACCGGGACGCCGTCCGCCGTCGGCCGTCGGGCTCACACCCAGGGCGAGTTCACGTCGAAGGTGGTGGCCACGCGCTTGACCTCGTCCCTCGTCAGGCCTTCGGCCCGGCGTCCGGCGACCAGGTCCAGGTACTCGTAGCGGGCGCCCGTCTCGGCGTATTCGATGCGGTCGACGGCGTGCGCGACCGACAGGTCCGAGCGGGCCATGACGCCGTGTTTGCTCCACAGCACCACCTGAGCCTCGCGCAGCCCCTCCACGGTCGCCGCCTGGAGCTGGGCCGATCCGGGAACCATGAAGTCGAGCACCACGACCCCTTCCGGCAGGCTGACGATCGCCTCCGGCTCCCAGCGCAGGATGCGGGAGTTGAGGGCGGGCGTGGTGCGGTAGGCGGGGATGTGGCTGAGGTAGGTCAGGTGCGGGGGCTGGGCGTGCACCAGGGCCTGGAAGGGGATGTCGCGGCGCGCCATCTGGTCCTGGTGGATGGCCAGGTGGGAGTTGAACTCGCTGGTGAGGCTGGCGAACCGGTGGCGCGGTGAGGTGTGCAGGGTGGCCGACCGTCCGTCCTGGTGGACGCGCACCGCGCCGATGCCGGCCGACGGATCCTGGGCGAGCTGCCGCAGTCGGCGCCCGGAACCGGTCACCAGCAGCGTTCGGCCGGCCAATGCCGGTGCGGGCAGGGGCAGTTCGATGTCCCTGGTGTCGGGGAAGCGCCCGGACACGTCCAATTCCCAGCCGACGCACACCGAGATGTTGCCGGCGGCGGCCTCACTGGCGTCGATGTCGCTGATCCGGCTGCCGCCCGCGCCCATGTCGGCGAGCAGGTCGTCGAGGTCCGGGAGGGGCTTCGTCATCGGCATGGTGCGGTGCTCCTTCGGAGGCGTGGGCGGAGGCATAGGTGAAGACGGCGACGCGGGAACCTGGCGTGTGAAACGTTTCATTTCCAGGATCACGATAGGTGCGCGGTCGCACGCCGAACCAGGGCCGAACGGCCCCGCCCGCGCGGAACGCCGCGAACTCGTGCTGGTGGCTGGTGGCGGCGGGGAGCTGATGCCGGAACAGGAGTGGGTGGTCAGGAGCCGGCGGTGGACGCGTGGCGGGCCAGTTCGGCAGCCAGGCGCCGCATGACCGTGCGGTTGGCGCGGCGCATCGTGGCCCGGACGACGGGCGCCAGCATGCGGTCGCCGAGAGGGGCGAGGACCCAGGCGTACGTGAACGAGACGCGGCTGCCCCCGGTCTCAAGCGGCTCGATGGTGTAGGTGCCGTTGGCCAGCCGCCGGCCGGCCGCGCTGACGTTCCGTTCGACGATGCGCCGTGGTGCGTCGGTCTCGACGACCTCGATGGCGATGTCGGTCTTCACGCCTCCCAGGGCGACGGTGACCGTGGCGCACGATCCGATGCCGCGCTCGGGCCCGCCGTAGCGCCAGTCGGACAGGTAGTGGTTCGTGAACCGCTCGTGGTGAGCCATGACATCGAGGAAGTCGTAGACCTGCTCGGGCGTCTGCGGAACGTCGATCGACACGGTGACAGGCTTCATGTACCACACGGTACACAGCCCGTGTACCACTTGGTACGCTCGCGACGTGGCGAACATGGCAGGCCCGCGGCCCGACGGCGAAACCCCCGACGCCGAAGCCGACGCTGCCGCTGCCGCCATGGATGGGGATCGGCGGGCCCGGATCGTGGACGCGGCCGTCGCCCACGTCGCGGCGCACGGCATGGCCGACCTGAGCCTGCGCCGTCTCGGCGCCGCGATCGGCGTCAGCCATCGCATGCTGATCCACTACTTCGGCACCAAGGAACAGCTTCTCGTCGAGATCGTCCGGACGTCGGAGCGGCGCCAGCGCGAACTGCTGTCCCGGCTCGGCTCGCAGCCCGACCTCCCGCCCGTCGACGCCGCGCGACTCCTCTGGCGGCAGCTGACGGACCCTCGACTGGCCAATCAGGAGCGGCTCTTCTTCGAGATCTTCGGGCGTGCGCTGCGGGGCCGCCCCGAGGCCGCCCCGATCCTGGGCGGGCTTGTGGTGGACTGGCTGGAACCGCTCGCCGCCGCCGAGGTCGCCGCCGGCGCGGACCCTGTCACGGCCCGGAACCGGGCGAGGCTGGGCCTCGCCACCGTCCGCGGACTGCTCCTCGACCTGCTCGCCACCGGCGATCGCGCCGGCGTCGACGCGGCGATGGAGGAGTTCCTCCGGCTGTACTACGGCGCGGAGTGACGGGCCGGCCGTAGCGCGCCGCTCGCTGCGGTGATCGCCGCTGCCTCACTCGGCGGGACACCGTCCTGTCCTTCCGGCGGGGTCCACTCGGCAGACCGCTGCACGCTGCCCTGCCGCTGCTTGCCTTCCGGCTCGGCGCCCGACTATGGTATCTGTCGTAAAAGCTTTTCTGATTGCTTTATGGATGAGCAATGCATCGCTCCCGGCGTGTGTTGCTCGAGGGGAGATCTCATGCGGGTCAAGGTGGCCGTGGCGTACCACAGCGGTTATGGGCACACGGCGAAGCAGGCGGCTGCCGTCGCGGCGGGGGCGGAGAAGGTCCCGGACACGGAGGTCACGCTCGTCTCGCTCGCGGAGTTGACCGAGGGGCTGTGGGAGTCGCTCCAGGAGGCCGACGCGATCATTTTCGGGACGCCCACCTACATGGGCGGCAGCAGTGCCGTCTTCCGTGCCTTCATCGAGGCAACCAGCAAGGTCTGGGGGGACAATCTCGGCTGGAAGAACAAGATCGCCGGCGGTTTCACCAACAGCGGCAACATGTCAGGCGACAAGCTCAACACGCTCTTCGACATCGCTCTGTTCGCCGCGCAGCACGGGATGATCTGGGTCGGTCTGGCCGAGTACGGCGGCTGGAACACCTCGGCCGGCAGCCCGGAGGACATCAACCGGCTCGGCAGCTGGCTGGGCGCCATGTCCCAGGCCAACAACGACGAGGGACCCGACGTCACGCCGGGCCCCAGTGACCTGCGTACCGCCGAGGCATTGGGCCGTCGCATCGCGGAGAACACGCACGTCTTCCTGGCCGGACGCCGGGCCGTCGACCTCGAGGGCGCCTCCGCCTGACCGGCGGTGCGCCGGAGCGAGTCCGGTCTGCCGTGCCTGCCGGAAAGCGCGGCAGCGGTACGCGACCGACGCCGGGCTCACCGGTGGATGAGGACGCCCTCTTCGACGGCGGCGAGGGTGACGCGCAGGAGTTCGCTCAGAGCCCGGGCGGTGGAGTCGGGCATCCGGGAGACGAGGCGGGCGTGGGCCGCGGTGGTGGCCCGCACCGCCTCTTCGGCTGTCTTGACGCCGAGCGGGGTGAGTTCGACCCAACTGCTGCGCCCGTCCTCGGCGTCGGCCTGCCGGCTGACGTACCCGGCGGTGACCAGCCGCTTGACCACGTTGCTGGTGCCTCCGGAGGACAGCAGCAGCGCCTGCGTCAGATCGGTCGGTTTGAGCCGGTACGGGGCACCGACCCGGCGCAGCGTCGCCAGCACGCCGTACTCGGCCTGGGTGAGGTGCAGCTTGTCCAGCTCGGCGGCGGCGGTCAGGTCGAAGGCCGACATCAACAGGGCGGTGCGCTTGGCGAGTTCGAGGGGGAGGCCGGCGACCTCCGGCATCTCGACGCGCCAGGCCGAGATGATCTCGTCAACGTGGTCGGGCTCCACTGGCACCACCCTTCGCGGTTTTGCTCAACACAAAGATACCGGCGTCGAAAACGCTCGGGCACCGTCAGTCACGCCTGCCGCACACCCCCACGTTCGCATTTTAGCTTCCTGAATAGCTTTACATAATGGCCGCGGACGGGCGGACGGGCGGACGGGCGGGCGGGCGCTGCGGGCACCCCCGGCCTGCTCAGCTCGGGGATGCCCGGAAGGCGTTGTGCCCTGTCGTCACGGGGACGGGCGGATGTCTCCCGCGAAGACGATGATCTGATCGATGAGGCTGCGCCGCAGGTGAACGACATCGGTTCCCGCCAGCCGCGGGCCCCCGTCCGGTGTGGTGAAGACCCACTGGTACCGAGCCCACTCGTCGGGCATGTCCACCCCGGAGCAGCGGACCATCGTGCCCACTCCGGCCGGGTGGCGGCGGATGTCCAGCACGAACCGCTCGACTGCCTCGATTCCCTCCCTTCGCCCCAGTGGCCCCCAGAAGACCACGTCAGAGGTCAGTGCCTGGGAGAGCAGAGACGTGACGTAGGCGTCCTGGGAGGCGTTGAACGCCGAGATGAAGGTGTCGATCGCTGACTGAGCGGTTTCTGCCTGCATGCGCCAGTCATACCAGCCCCGCCGCGGAACCAGGTCCTCCGCGCCCCCGCCCCGCAGGAAGGCCCTGGGCCTCCGGGCCCTGCGCGGCGGTCACAGCGTGGTGCCCGTCTCCTCGGCCAGGGTCCGCAGGAGGAGGTCCTGGAACGCCTCGTCGTGGACGGCGCGGTGCGGCCGCTGCCGGTGCTGGTGGTACCAGTACCCGCCGCTGGTCAGGGCAGCGGGGTCGTCGCTCGACACGAGCCACTCCTGCGTCCGGTGGCCCAGCTCCAGATCGTCCGGGGCGCTCGGCCCGCCCATCCTCGTCGGCACCCACCCGGGATCCACGGCGTTGCTCAGCACATCAGGACGTAGCCGGGCCACCGCGGCCGCGAGCGTCGTGACGAACAGCTTGCTGTCGGCGTACGAGCCCGCGCTCCGGCCGAGCCAGTCGACGCCGGCGAGTGAGGCACGCCCGCTGAAATGGGAGCCGCTGCTCAGATACACCAGCCGGCGCGGCCCGCGCAGCAGGGCCGTGAGCAGGTACGGCGCGACGATGTTGACCGGCACGACCGCCGGGCCGCTCCACACACCGGCATTGTGGATCACCGCGTCCAGCGGCCCGGCGTCGTTCAGTTCGGCCGCGACCCGCCGTACGGCGGCGCGCTCCGTGAAGTCGCCCACGACGATGCGCGCCCCCCGGCCGACCAGCCCGTCGAGGCTGGCCGCGCGCTCCTGGTTCCGGGCGTGCACCACGACGTCATGACCCGCGGACAACAGCGTGTCCGCCGCGGCACGTCCCAGGCCGTCCGCGGAGCCGGTCACCAGGATCCCGCTCATGAGCGCACCACCCTCCGCAAACCCGGGGCCGGCATGGCCGCCGTGGCGCGGTGCTCGGGCCGCCAGGTGGCCACCAGCGCGGCGGCCAGCAGCAGTTCGGCGATGTCCCCGCCGTAGTACATGATCTCGGCCGCAGCAGGATGCCGTCGACGAACCCGCCGAGGCCCACTCCGAGGACGATGCCGGGCAGTCGCAGGCTGCCCGGCGTCGCCGTACGCGCCCCGGGTGTCCGCGGTGGTGGCTGCCATCACCGGTTCTCCGTCCTGCCGGCCGTCCACGTCCTGCCTTCCGGACACGGTTTCCCTCCCGCTCCGCCTTCGTCACCCACGCGCGCGGTACTTCCGCCGTTCCGCCCAGGCCGCCCAGGCCGCTCAGGCCGCCCAGACCGTCCGGACCGTCCAGGCCGTCCAGGCCGCGCGGCCGTCGCAGCAGGAGAGAGCGAGGATCCGGTGGACGTGTTCCCGGTCCGCGAGCCGGCCCGGCGGGAGCTGCCTACGACCGGTGACCGCTGCGGGCCGCGGTGGGTTTTACCGGCCGGCGCCGGAGGCACCCCGGGGGCCGCACTGTTCCCACCGTTCGCTCAGGAGAAGTCCATGACCGAAGTGGCCGACTACGTACTGCAACGCCTGACCGAGTGGGGCGTTGAACGCGTGTACGGATATCCGGGCGACGGCATCAACCCACTGCTGGGTGCCTTCGACCGGGCCAAGGGGGAGCCGGAGTTCATCCAGGTCAGGCACGAGGAGATGGCCGCGTTCATGGCGTGCGCGCACGCCAAGTTCACCGGCGAGGTGGGCTGCTGCACCGCCACCTCGGGCCCCGGCGCGATCCACCTGCTCAACGGCCTGTACGACGCCAAGCTCGATCACCAGCCGGTGGTCGCCGTGCTGGGGCAGCAGAAGCGGCTCAGTCTCGGCGCGCACTACCAGCAGGAGGTGGATCTGGAGCGGCTGTTCGCGGACGTGTCCGAGTTCTGCCAGATGATCGTGCACCCGGCGCAGGCACGGCACGTCATCGACCGGGCGTTCAAGACCGCGCTCACCACCCGCGGCGTCGCGACGATCATCATCCCGGAGGACGTGCAGGAGGAGGACGCCCAGCCCTCGCCGCCGAAGAAGCACGGCTCGGTGTTCTCCAGCGTGGGCTGGAGCCGCCCGCGGGTGCTGCCGGACCCCGCGGAAGTGCGCAGGGCCGCCGACATCCTCAACGAGGGCGACAAGGTGGCCATGCTGGTCGGGCAGGGCGCCGCGGGCGCCGAGGCAGAGGTCCTCGAAGTGGCCGAACTGCTCGGCGCCGGCATCGCCAAGGCCCTGCTCGGCCGCGAGGTACTGCCCGACGACCTGCCGTTCGTCACCGGTCCCATCGGCCTGCTCGGCAGCAAGCCGAGCGACGACATGATGCGGGGCTGCGACACCCTGCTGATGGTCGGCAGCAGCTTCCCGTACTCGGAGTGGCTGCCCGACGAGGGCCAGGCGCGCGGTGTCGAGATCGACATCGACGGGCGCATGATCGGCATCCGTTACCCGATGGAGGCGCACCTCGTCGCGGACGCGAGGGAGGCACTGAAGGCGCTCATCCCCCTGCTGCGGCGCAATGAGGACCGCTCGTGGCGGGAGAAGATCGAAAAGGGCGTCCGCGAGTGGGACGACCTGTGCGAGCGGTGGGCCGCCCAGCACTTCGGCGACACCATCAACCCCCAGGCCGTCGCCTCCGAACTGTCGTCCAGGCTGCCGGACGGCGCGATCCTGACCGCGGACTCGGGCTCGGGCACCAACTGGTGGGCCCGCAACGTCAAGCTGCGCCAGGGCATGCGGGCCTCGCTCTCCGGCACCCTCGCCACCATGGGCCCGGGCACGCCGTACGCCATCGCCGCGCGGTTCGCCTACCCGGACCGCCCCGTCATCGCGTTCGTGGGCGACGGCGCGTTCCAGATGAACGGCATGAACGAGATGATCACCGTCAAGCGGTACCTCGACCGCCTCGCCGGCCCCCCGCCGCTGGTCTTCTGCGTGTTCAACAACCATGACCTCAACCAGGTCACCTGGGAGCAGCGGGCCATGGCCGGGGACCCGAAGTACCCCGGATCGCAGACCATCCCCGACATCCCGTACGCGGCCTACGCCCAGCTGATCGGACTCAAGGGCATCGTGTGCGACGACCCGAAGAAGATCGGTGCCGCCTGGGACGAGGCCCTGGCCTCCGCGGTGCCGGTCGTGCTCGAGTTCAAGGTCGATCCGGAGATCGCGCCGATCCCGCCGCACATCATGACCGAGCAGGGCGGGAAGACCGCCAAGGCGGTCCTGCACGATCCGGAGAAGGCCGGGATCACCGCCAAGGGCGTGCGGCAGAAGATCACCCAGTACGCCGAGCACCTGCCGGGCCGGGGGCGCTCATGAGCGGCAAACGCGGCCGGCGCGCTCACCACGGCTCGGTCGACGCCCCGCCGAGGCGGACCGCGCACTCCAGCAGCAGGGCGTGGACGAACGCCTGGGGCAGGTTGCCCCGCATTTGACGCTGACGCACGTCGTACTCCTCCGCGAACAGCCCGGGCGGCCCGCAGGCCGCCCGGGTGCGTTCGAACCAGCGGAAGGCGCCGATCGGGTCGCCCAGGCGGTGGGCGGCCAGCGCCATGTGGAACCCGCACAGCAGGAAGGCGCCCTCGGCCTCGCCGAGCGGTTCCCCGGCATGACCGAAGCGGTACAGGTATCCGTCCTCGGCCAGCCGGTCCTCGACCCGGTCGCGGGTGCGCGCGGCGCTCGGGTCGCCGGCGTCCGCGCAGCCCCGCGCCAGCGGCACGAGCAGCGCCGCCTCGGGCCCGTCGTCGTCCGCGGCCCGCCGCCAGTACCCGTCCGGGTGCAGGCAGCGCCGGCGGGTCTCCGCCAGGACGGTGTCGGCGATCCGGCGCAGTCCGCACACCACGCTCAGCCGCGAATGAGTCCAGAACCGGTTCTCCAGCTCCCACAGCCCGGCATCGGGCTCCGACCAGCGGCGTTCCACGGCGTCGACGGCGACCTGCGCCGCGGCCTCCGCGTCCGCGGTGAGCCGGTCGTGACGCGCGGCGGCCGCGAACAGCTGCAACGCCTCGCCGAAGGTGTCGAGCTGGAACTGCGCGGCCGCGTGGTTGCCGATCCGGTCGCTGCCGCCCGGGTAGCCGGGCAGCGACAGCGCGCGCTCCTCGGGCATCGGCTCCCCGGAGACCGTGTAGGCGGGCCGCACCCGGTCGCCGTCGGCGAGGATGCGGTCGGCGGTGAACCGTACGGCGCGGTCGAGGAGTTCGTGCGGCCCGTGCGCGGCGACCGCGAGGCCCGCGTAGCACTGGTCCCGCAGCCAGGCGTAGCGGTAGTCGTAGTTGCGCCCGGTGTTGGCGCGCTCCGGCAGGGAGGTGGTGGCGGCCGCGACCATGCCGCCTGCGGAGCTGGTCAGCCCGTGCAGGACGGCGTACGCGTGCGCCGCGTCGCGTGGGGCGGCGAGGGCGGAGCAGTCCGGTACGGCGCGCCGCCACTCCCGCTCGGTGGTCCGCCACAGTTCCGCCGGGTCGAGGCGATGCCGGCCGGGGCCGGTGGACAGTTCCAGCACGAGGTCGTGCTCCTGGCCCCGGCGCAGCCGGAACTCACCGCGCAGTCCGGTGTCCGGATGCCACGACGCGCCGGGGGCACCGAGCAGCCGTAGCCGCAGCCCCTCGCCGGAGGCGGTCCACGCGTCCCCCTCCAGGCGGGGGTCCCGCATCCGGTGCGCGCCGAAGCCCGGACGCGGCTCCAGTTCCAGCCGCAGCAGTGCCTCGCCCCGTACGACCCGCATCCGGCGCAGCAGGACGAGACGGTCGGCCGAGGCCGGCATCGCCAGGGCGTCGCGGCACTCGATCACGGAGTCGGCGCTCACCCACCGGCTCACGTGGATGAGGGTGCCTTCCTCGTAGGCGCCGCCCCACACATGCCAACGATCCGCGGGCTCCACCGTGAAGTGCCCGGCGCCCCCGATCAAGGCCGAGAACACCGCGTCACTGTGCCAGCGCGGGGCGCACAGCCACACGATCCTGCCCTCCGGATCCACCACCGCCCCGCGCTCGCCGTCGGCGATGACGGCGTACTCCCGCAGGACATGCGGCAGGCAGGCCCGGTCGGGCGCCGTCGGCCTGTGCGATCTGTCTTTCATGACACCTCACCCGGAGGGCTGTGCGGCGGGCGGTGCGACGACGTCGTGCCGGTCGTCCGGCTGCCGACGACGTCGTGCCGGTCGTCCGGCCGCCGACCACCCCGGCGCCGTCGGTCCGTGACCGGTCACCTTCCGCGGTCCCGGAGCTGTCTCTGCGGGCACACGGCGGCAGGAGGGGGCCGCGCGGTCTCGCCGGGGCGTGCGGTCTCGCCGGGCCGTGCGGTCTCGCCGGGCCGCGCGGTGTCGCCGGGCTGTGCGGCGTGCGCGGCCGCGGCGGCTCGCCGTGCCCCCGCCGTTCGCCGCACGGCCCCGACCCGCGTCCGGCGGCTGCCGCGGGAGGCGCCGTCCCCGCCCCTTCCCGGGCAGGCGCGCAGCGACACCGCGCGGAAGCGGACGGACCGCCGCGCCAGGCGATCCGGGTGGCCGTGCGCGACGCGTGCCCGGCGGACACCGGTACTGCGAGCGGAGGCGGCCCGCCCGCTGCCCGCACGGTCCGGGCCCGGCTCCGCGCGGGCCGCGGGGCCCGCTGCCGCGCGGGCCGGACCGGCGGGCCCCGCGGGACGCGCCGGCTCCGCCCGGCGGCGCGAAGGGCGCGAAGGGCGCGGACGGCGGGGACGGCGGGGACGGCGAGGCGGCGACGCCTGCCGGGCGGGCCGGGCGGTGACCGGCCGCTGCGCCCGCTCGCCGTCCGCGGCCAGCGGCTCGGTCGCCAGCAGGGCCTGCCGCAGCCGTTCGAGACAGCGCCGCAGGATGCGCGAGACCTGCATCTGCGAGACACCGATGACGTCCGCGATCTGCTGCTGGGTCTGTTCCCGGTAGAAACGCAGGAAGAGCACCCGGCGGTCCCGCTCCGGCAACCGCTTCACCAGGGACGTCACCGTCAGGGTGTCGAGGACCCGGCCGAGAGCCGCGTCCTCGGCGCCGATCAGGCAGGCGAGCGGGGAGTCCTGGTCGTGCGCCGCCGGCTCGTCCAGGGAACGCGGGCGGCACTCGTGCACCGCACGCAGCGCGGACAGCACGCGCTGGGGTTCGAGCCCGGTGTGCTCGGCTATCTGCTCAGGGGTGGGCGGGCAGCCGCCGAGGCGCTGCTCGAGTTCCTCGACGGCCTGGAAGACCTGGCGGCTCGCCTCGTGCAGCGGGCGGGGAAGCCGCACGGCCGCGGTGCGATCGCGCAGGTGCCGCCGCAGCTCACCGGTCACCTTCGGCAGCGCGTACGACAGGAAGGCGTGCCCGAGTGCCGGGTCGTATCCGTCGACGGCCTTGACCAGCCCGAGCGAGGCGACCTGGACCAGGTCGTCGAGGTCCTCCCCGCGGTTCCGGTAGCGGCGCGCCACCCGGCGGGCCAGCGGGAGCAGCAGGACCAGCACCTGGTCCCGCAGCGCGGTGCGCCGGGGTCCCGGAGGCTGCTCCGCCATCTCCCGCATCAGCTCGTCGAACCGCTCGGAGGACGGTTCCGCCGCGGCGGTGGCGTCGCGGGGCCGGAGCGGGCCGGCGGCTGAGGAAGACATGGGACTCCGCAGGGGTCGGGCCGGCTGGCGGGCGGCGGCGGATGCCGTCGCGCACCGCCGCCCGGAGAGCGGCGGCGGCCGGCGGTCTCAGGTGACGCTGCTGTCGTCGGTGCCGGGGCGTGGCCGGCCAGGCCCCTCGGGGAGCCGGGCTGTCCACCCGGTCCGTGCACGTCACCCGTTACGGATGCCATGAAACACACCGTGACCGGGGGCCGCGAGGAGTCGGCCGCCAACGGGGTGACGGGGGCGGCCGGCCCGGGCCGGGCAGGGCGATCCCCGCGCCGGTCCGGCGGGTCACCGTCCCCGGTCCAGGGGAGTGGCGGACCGTGCCGCCCCGTTTACGCGTCCGGGCCGGGGGTCACCCACTGGTCACATCACAGCTGCGTCCGAGGGAGTACGTCATGACGCTGGTCGCCGACTTCGTGCTGCAGCGCCTGCGGGAGTGGGGCGTGCACAGGGTGTACGGCTATCCCGGCGACGGGATCAACGCGCTGCTCGGCGCCTTCGACCGGGCGCAGGGGGAGCCGGAGTTCATCCAGGCCCGGCACGAGGAGATGGCGGCGTTCATGGCGTGCGCCCACGCCAAGTTCACCGGCGAAGTCGGCTGCTGCGTCGCCACGTCGGGGCCCGGCGCGGTGCATCTGCTCAACGGCCTGTACGACGCCAAGCTGGACCATCAGCCCGTCGTCGCCGTGGTCGGCCAGCAGAAGCGGCTGTCGCTCGGCGCCCACTACCAGCAGGAGATCGCCCTTCAGCAGCTGTTCGCGGACGTGTCCGAGTTCTGCCAGACGGTCTCGCACCCGGCGCAGGTCCGGCACGTCGTCGACCGGGCGTTCAAGACCGCGCTCACCACCCGCGGCGTCGCCACGGTCATCATCCCCAGCGACGTGCAGGAAGAGGAGGCCCAGCCCTCGCCGCCCAAGGAGCACGGGTCGGTGTTCTCCAGCGTCGGCTGGAGCCGCCCGCTGCTGCTGCCCGACGAGGCCGAGCTGCGCAGGGCGGCCGGCGTCCTGAACGCCGGCCGCAAGGTCGCCATGATCATCGGCCAGGGGGCCGCCCACGCGGAGGACGAGGTCGTCGAGGCGGCCGAACTGCTCGGCGCGGGGGTGGCGAAGGCACTGCTGGGCCGGGAGGTGCTGCCCGACGACCTCCCGTTCGTCACCGGACCCATCGGCCTGCTCGGCAGCAAGGCCAGCGACGACATGATCCGCGGCTGCGACACCCTCTTCATGATCGGCAGCAGTTTCCCGTACTCGGAGTGGCTGCCCGACGAGGGCCAGGCCCACGGCGTGGAGATCGACATCGACGGGCGGATGATCGGTATCCGCTACCCGATGGACGCCCACCTCGTCGGGGACGCCAAGGAGACCCTCAGGGCCCTGCTGCCGCTGCTGCGCCGCAAGGAGGACCGCGGCTGGCGGAAGAAGATCGAGAAGGACGTCGCCGAGTGGAACACGATCTGCCGGAAGCGGGCCGACCAGCACTTCGGCAAGACGATCAACCCGGAGGCGGTGGCCGCGGAACTCTCGCCCAGGCTGCCGGACGACGTCATCCTGACCGCCGACTCCGGCTCCGGCACCAACTGGTGGGCGCGCCACCTGAAACTGCGCCGGGGGATGCAGGCGTCCCTGTCGGGGACGCTGGCCACCATGGGGCCGGGCACCCCGTACGCCATCGCCGCCCGCTTCGCCCACCCCGACCGGCCGGTCATCGCCTTCATCGGGGACGGCGCCTTCCAGATGAACGGCATGAACGAGATGATCACCGTCAAGCGGTACCTGGACCGGCTGTCCGGTCCGGCACCGCTGGTCTTCTGCGTCTTCAACAACCAGGACCTCAACCAGGTCACCTGGGAACAGCGCGCCATGGCCGGCGACCCCAGGTTCCCCGGCTCCCAGGCCATCCCGGACATCCCCTACGCCCGGTACGCCGAACTCATCGGCCTCAAGGGCGTGTACTGCGACAAGCCGAGGAAGATCGGCAAGGCGTGGGACGAGGCGCTGTCCAGCGACCGGCCGGTGGTGCTGGAGTTCAAGGTCGATCCGGAGATCGCGCCGATCCCGCCGCACATCATGGAGACCCAGGCCAAGAAGGCCGCCAAGGCGGCCGTGCGGGATCCGGAGGGCGTGGGCATCGCGGCGAAGGGCGTGCGCCAGAAGATCACCGAGGCGGTGGCGCACGTGCCGGGGCGGTCTTCATGACCGATGCCGCGTCCGCCGGAGCGGCGGGGCTGGAGAAGTGCCGTATCGACGCGGTCGACGTGCACGCCTTCGAGGTGCCCACCGACGGCCCCGACGGCAGGGAACAGGACGGGACGCTGGAGTGGGACGCCACGACCGTGGTCCTGGTCCGGGTGCACGCCGGAGGCGCCACCGGACTCGGCTACACCTACGGCGACGTGTCGGTCGCGTCCTTCGTGGTCTCGCAGCTCGCCCCGCTGCTGAAGGGGCAGCACGTCACCGCGCCGCCGCTGCTGTGGCACCGCATGGGGACGGCGATCCGCAACGCGGGCCGGCCCGGTGTCGGGGCCATGGCCCGCTCGGCGGCCGACGTGGCGCTGTGGGACCTCAAGGCGAGACTGCTGGGCCTGCCGCTGATCCGTCTCCTGCCCGCCTACCACGACCGGGTGCCGGTCTACGGCAGCGGCGGATTCACCAACTACCCGCTCGACCGGCTCACCGAGCAGCTCGCCGGATGGGTCGGCCAGGGCATCCCCCGGGTGAAGCTCAAGACCTCGCGCGATCCGGGGCGCGACCCGAAGCGGCTGACGGCCGTCCGCAGGGCGGTCGGCGACGAGCCGGAGATCCTCACGGACGCCAACGGCGCGCTCGAGCGCAAGGAGGCGCTGTACTGGGCGCGCAGGTTCCACGACGAGTGGGACGTGCGATGGCTGGAGGAGCCCGTCAGCTCGGCCGACCTGGACGGGCTGCGCATGCTGCGCGACCGGGGCCCGGAGCGCCTGGAGATCGCGGCGGGCGAATACGCCTTCACGACGCGGGACTTCGTCGATCTCCTGGAGCCCCCCGCGGTGGACTGCCTGCAGGCCGATGTGACCCGCTGCGGAGGCATCACGGCGGTGCTGGAGGTGGCCGGCCTGTCGGTGGCCCGCCACCTCGATCTGTCCGCCCACTGCGCCCCTGCGCTCTCCGCCCACGTCTTCTGCGCGGTACGCCGGCTGCGGCACCTGGAGTACTTCCACGACCACGTCCGCGTCGAGCGGCTGCTGTTCGACGGCACCCTGGCGCCCGAGGGCGGCGCCCTGCGGCCCGACCCCGGACGGCCCGGCCTCGGACTGGAGGTCAAATGGGCCGACGCCGAGCCCTACCGCGTGTACGGAGCGCGCTCCGCCTGACCGGCCCGCCCGTGACAAGGGCGCCTGCGCCGTGTCGCGGCCGTACGAGACCGCCGCCGCGCTGCCCGCCCCGCCGCTGGACACGCAGCAGGGGACCACCGTCTCGGCCTTCGTCCGGGAACAGCGGCTGAGCCGCTGCCGACGCGACCTCGCCGACCCCTCGCTGGCCCACCACAGCATCCGCTTCGTGGCCGCCCGGTGGGGATTTCCCCGTCCCGCAGAGTTCACCCGCACCTTCCGGGCGGCCACCGGGCTGTCGCCCAGCGAGTACCGGGAGACCGCGCGGGCCGTCCGGGTCGAGGCCCCGGGCGGTGTCTCACCGGGGGAACACTGCGGTTGCGTGCCGGGACAGGCGGCCGGGTGACCGCTCTCGGCCCGCGCCCCGGGCTCGGTTGCGGTAGGCGATGTCGGCATTCAGCGCCGTGGCGAAGAGACACCAGGCCGCGTAGGGGAGGAGTGCCCGTGCGGCCGGCCGGTCCGCGGCGGCCGTACGCCGGATCAGGTGAACATTGCCGGCGTCGAGCAGGAGCGTTCCCACCAGCCCGGCGCGGGTACTGCGGCAGCCGAAGAACAGCCAGTTCCAGCCCGCGTTCAGCACCAGGTTGCCCGCCAGGCTGCCGATGAGACGACGGCGCTGCTCCGGCCGCGCCCGCAGCAGCGCCCGGCCCGACGCGGCGGCGATCGAGGCGTAGAGGGGCGTCCATACCAAGCCGAACGCCCGGCTCGGCGGCTGCCAGCGCGGTTTTTCCAGCCCGCGGTACCAGGGGCTGTCGGCGTCCACCGCCAGCCCGCCCAACACGGCCGTCGCGGCCACCGCGCCCGCCGTGGCCGCGTACGTCTTCGCTCGATTCGCCGGCGGGTGCGCCGTGAACGCTGCCGTCAGGTGCATGCGTACCTCCGTGGTCGGTCGGGCGGCCCTGTACGTGTACCCGTTCCGGCGGGGGAGCCCACAGGTCGGACGGGTGGTCAGCGCAGTCCGTGCAGGCCGAGCCGGAGCAAGGTCAGGGTGTGCTCGCCGACGTCGTCCGGGTCGGCGCCGTTCTCGACGGCCGTCATGGCGGCCTGGAGGAGTCCGCCGACGAGCTGCGTGGTCAGCCGCGGGTTGGTGGGGCCGGCCTCGGCGATGGCGCTCAGCAGGGGGGCGTAATGGAGCTGGTGGAGCTCCTGGACGCGGTCGCGGCATTCGCGGGGGAGGTCGGCGCGCATCAGTGCGGCGGCGGGGCGGTGCATGCCCTGGGCGGCGAGGTGGAGTTCGGTGCGGATGAAGGCGTCGAGCCGGGCGGCCGGCTCGGCCTCGCCTTCCAGCGACTCGGCGATGGCGGTGTTGGCGGCGGTGAAGGACTCCTCGACGAGGGCGGCCAGCAACGCGGCGCTGGAGGGGAAGTACTGGTAGAAGCTGGAGCGTGCCAGCCCGGCGCGGGCGCCGACCGCCGCCGGGGTGACGGCGGCGGCGCCCTGTTCGACCAGTATGTCGGTGGCGGCCCGGATCAGTGCGGCCCGTTGCTGGGCGCGGTGCTCGGCGACGGTTGCGGCACTGATCTTGGGCATGGTGCGGGTTGCCTTCCGAAGTGTTGGTCAGGTCAGCCGGCCGTCCCGCAGGGTGAGGACCTGGTCGGCGGTGTCCAGTATCTCGGTGTCGTGCGTGACCATGACCGTGGCGGTGTTGTGCACCCGGGTCTGTTCGGCGAGCAGGTCGACGACGTCGCGGGCACGGGCGCGGTCCAGGGCGGAGGTGGGCTCGTCGACGAGCAGCACCTCGGGGGCCAGGATCAGCGCCCGGGCCAGACCGATGCGCTGGCGTTCGCCGCCGGACAGCTGGTGCGGGCGCCGGTCCGCGCGCTGTGTCATGCCGACCGCTTCCAGCAGTTCGTCGGCGCGGCGGCGGGCGGCGGCGTCCAGCTTCCCGGCGATGTGGGCGGGCAGCAGGAGCTGCTCACGGGCGGTGAGGGAGGCCAGCAGGTTGGCGTGCTGGAAGACGTAGCCGATGTGGTGCCGTCGGTGGGCGGTGCGCTGGTGTTCCTTCAGCGTCGTCAGATCGGTGCCGGCGACGTGGACGGTGCCCTGGGACGGCGTCTGGAGGCCGCCGGCCACCGCGAGCAGACTGGACTTGCCCGAGCCGGAGGGCCCGGTGACGGCGAGGAACTGCCCGGGGGAGACGGTCAGGCTGACCTGGTCGAGGGCGGTCACCTGCTGCTGGCCGCTGCCCAGGCGCAGGGTGACGTCGGTCAGGCGCAGGGACGCGGGGGCCGGGTGGGTACCGGCGGCCGCGGAGGCGGGGGAGGGGATGGTCATCGGTCGGCTCCGAGGGCGGTGAGGGCCTGCACTTTGGTGATGCGGCGGACCGCGACCGCGGCGCCGGCCAGGCCGAGGACGATCAGGAGGACCGCCGCCATGGTGACCTGGTCCGGCTTGAGCGCGAAGGGCGCCGAGCCGTTCATGGCTCCCCCGAGGGCCAGCCCGACGGCGGTTCCGGCGGCGGTCGCGGCGGTGAGGACGGCGGCGGCCTGGATCAGGGCGTCGCGCAGGATGTAGCCGGTGCTCGCGCCGATCGCCTTGAGCAGGGCGATCTCCTGGCGGCGCTGGATGGTCCACACGGTGAAGAAGGAACCGACGACCAGCGCCGAGATCGCGTAGAGGAAGCCGCGGATCAGGGACATGGTGCTGGACTCGGCCGTGTAGCCGGGGGAGGCGGCGTAGGCGCCGGTCTTGTCGGTGGTGTGGGTGCCCAGCTCGCGGTCGATCGCGGCGACGTCGGCGCCGGAGGACAGCTGGAGGGCCACGGCGGTCGCCTGGTCGGTGGCGGCGGCCGGAAGCGGGCCGGGGAGCCCGTAGTGGAGCTTCTGCCACAGCGGCAGCGGCGCGTAGACGACGCCGACGTGGCCGAAGGAGGCGTGACCGATCGTGCCGACGACGGTGAGCTCGGTGTCCGCGCCGCCGACGGTGAGCCGGTCGCCGATCTTGACGCCGTCCGCGGCGATCTCCTCGCTGATGAGGATGCCGTCCGGCCGGGAGGACAGCGGCGCGCCGGTGCTGGGCTTCGGGGCGAGGAAGCCGCTCGGCCGTACGCCGAAGACGGCCAGGTCGAGCTGCTTGTGGCCGCGGGCGAGCTGCGCGTGCGCGAGCTGCTGGCCGAGCGGCTCGGCCTTGCGCACCCCTGGCCGGCCGGCCCAGGCCTGCCAGGTCTCGCGGGTGACGGTGGAGCGGGAGAACAGCTCTCCGGAGGCGGACTTGGAGAAGGCGAGGTGCGTCACCGGCAGGGCGCGCAGGGAGGAGATGCCGGCGTCGGCCAGGCCGCTGGCGAGTCCGGACAGGATGACGCCGAGTACCGCGATCAGGGCGACGACGGCACCGACGAGCGCGAAACGACCGCGGGCGAACCGCAGGTCACGCATGGCGAGGAACATGTGCGGATCCGTCCGGCTCAGGCGCCGACGGCGGCGACGGTCTCGAACGTCTCCACCTCGCTGGACATCCCCTGCGTGGACGGCCCGTGCGCCGCGCGGAACGCCGCCGACCGCGTCCAGGCCGTGAACGCGTCCTCGGTGGTGAAGTCCATCACCGCGACGTAGGTTCCCCCCGCCTGCCCCGGACGCAGCAGGCGTGCGGAGAGCAGCCCGTCGACCCCGGACAGCGTCTCACGCATGCTCGCCGTGAAGCGCTCCTCGAACGCCGCCGCGGCCGGCGCGGGGACCGGGATCCGGTTCATCACCGTGTACATGTCCATCTCCATCTCTCACAACGGGAACAGGCCGTCCGGCAAACACTTTGCCGACACCCATGTCAGCATCCTAACGCGTTTCCCGACGTGAGCGTCAGCAACCTTGATGCGGGCTGTTGGATGACGTATCCGGCACGATCTGACCGCTTCGGCCACGGAATCAGTGACGAACGGGTCGCGGAAGTGCGCTTTCCCTCTGTCCGGCCTTGTGCGAGCACCGAAGACTCAGGCACAGTGACGTCGGCATGCGCTCCGACGAGGCTGCGGCGGTCGAGGCATGAGAAGCAGACCGCACGCAGGAAAGACAGGGTGAACAGTGACGGCCATGGCCCGCTTCCGAGATCGCGTGGCGATCGTCACGGGCGCCGGCGCCCCCGACGGCATCGGCATGGCCGTCGCCCGGGCGCTGGCGGCAGAGGGCTGCCGGGTGGTGCTGGGCGCCACGTCCGAGCGGATCCACCAGCGCGCGGCGGAGATCGGTGAGGCCGCCGTCGGCGTCGTGGCCGACCTGACCGCCGAGGAGGGCGCGAACGCACTGGTGCAGGCGGCGCTGGGGCGCTGGGGCCGGCTGGACGTGCTGGTGAACAACGCCGGCATGACGTCGGTGACGTCCGGCTGGGACGCGGAGGAGGAGGTCGCCGCCCTGTCGCTGGCCGAGTGGGACGCGGCGCTGGCCCGCAACCTCACGACGGCCTTCCTGATGTCCCGGGCCGTCGTTCCCCCGATGCGCTCGGCCGGTTACGGCCGCATCGTCTCCATCGGCTCCACCACCGGCACGGTCAACGCGATGCCCGGGCAGGCCACGTACACCGCGGCGAAGGCGGGACTGGTGGGGCTCTGCCGGGCGCTCGCCCTGGAAGTCGTCGGGGACGGCGTCACCGTGAACGTGGTGGCGCCCGGCTATGTCGCGACCGGCTCACAGCTGGAGTTCGAGGCGGAGGCCGCCGCGGCGGGCCCGATCGGGCGCAGCGGGACGCCCGAGGAGATCGCCGCCTGCGTGCTGTTCCTGGCGCACGAGTCGGCCTCGTTCGTCACCGGCTCGGTCCTCGTGGCCGACGGCGGCCACGGCCTCCCCGAGACCTGGCCCCGGCCCTGAATCGATCCTGGTGCCGGCTTGGGCGGAGCCGGTGCGGGCACGCCGGCTCCGCCTGACCGCGGATCAGCTCTGCTGCGCCGCCGCGACCGCCTTGCGCAGCGCGTCGAGGAAGTCTCGCCCGGCGTCGTCGTCGCCGAGAGCGACGTAGTAGGCGCCGTACTCCGGGTGCCGGGACCAGTGGGCATTGATGCTGATGCCGCTGTCCTCCAGAGCGCGGCCATGGCCCGGGAAGCGGTCGGCCACGGCGTTGCGGCCGGACAGGCTCATGCCGTCCAGCCGGGCGGACATGACGGTGGTGCCGGTGGACGCCCGGGTCACCGCGACCACCAGGTGGCGGGGGGTGAACAGGGCGACGGTGCGATGCTCGGGGTCCGGATCCGACATGCCCTTCAGCCGCGAGAACAGCCCCGTCTTGTACAGGCGCGTGCTCACGGTGTCACAGCAGGCCACCGCGTTCGCCAGGACGTCGCCGAGGGAACGCTCCTCCGCGTGCGCGGCGATCGCGGCACGCGTGTCCGGCTCGATGTCCTGCGGTCCGCAGGATCTGCTGCCGCGCTTGTACAACCGCTCCATCTGGCCCCTCATCCCCTGATACGTCGGTCACGGCGGATACGACGGATCGATCCGTGTGCGTGGGGGGCGTGCACAGGTTACACGCCCGACCGCACCGACCTGCCCGCATCGCGCTCGGGTCCAGGCCGACCGATCGGATACACACGACACCTTGTGCGTGGTTATCTTCTCTCCGGCGATCACCGTCCGGATGTCCGGACCGACGCCACTGCCGACCCTGCGCTCCCTGCTGCCTTCAACCACCCTCCGAGAGGTGCCTCATGTCAAGCCGCCTTGCCCTGCTCGCCATGCCCGGTGAGAAACTTACGGCGCTGCCCGTCGACGAGCTGGCCCGCCTGCTGCTGAGCGACCTGGATCTGGACAAGCCGCCGCTGAACCTGGACAACTGGGTGCGGTCGATGCGGAGACAGCACCGCAAGGATCCGGCCGCTATGGGCGCCGTGAGCGAGGCCGTGGCCTGGCTGCGCCACCACATGTACCTCGTGGACGACCTGCGCTACAGCGCGTCGGACGGCTGGGTGATCATCAGCCGGCAGGGCAGGGCCTGGCTGCGGGGCACCGACCGGGACGCGTGAGCGTCCCGCCCGTGCTCCCGGCGGGCCGTGAGCCGCCCACCACGTGATCCTGGCGGGCCGCCGCGGCCGCACCGGCCCGCCAGGGCCGTCGGCCAGGCGCCGGTGGCCGAAAAGCTCTCGCTGCACATCAGGCGTTCCTCGCCCCAGCATCGTTCAGCCCCCAGGCGTTCACGCGGGCTTCTCACACTTGGCGCGTCCCAGCACGTACGCGCCTGCCGTCCCGCGGGAGTTGAACATGAGCCACGGCCACGACCACGGCCATCACCACCACCATCACCACGGGGACGAGGACCTCTCGTCCCTGCCGCCCGCCCTCGACACGTCCATCCCCGACGAGGAGTTGACGCCCAGCCAGCACTCGCGCCGCTCCATGCTGCGCCGCGCCGGGCTGCTCGGCGCCGGACTCGCGGCGGGCAGCGTGCTCAGCGGCGCGGGAGAGGCGGCCGCGTCGACCGCGGCGATGCCCGCCACCCACACCTCACGCTCCGGCCGGTACCTGTGGCTGGCCGGTGACCACCACATCCACACCCAGCACAGTTCGGACGGCAAGTACCGCGTCATCGACCACGTCCGTCAGGCGAACGCGCACGGCCTGGACTGGATGGTCATCACCGACCACGGCAGCGTCACCCACGCCAAGATCGGCGTGGAGAAGGTCAATCCGGACATCGTCGCCGCCCGTGACCAGATCGAGGACACGCTGGTCTTCCAGGGCCTGGAGTGGAACATCCCGGCCGCCGAGCACGGCACCGTCTTCGTCCACCCCGGCAAGAACGAGGTCGCGGTTCTGAAGGAGTTCGAGAACTCCTTCGACGGCAGCGTCAAGGGCGCCACCGCCGGCACGGCCACGAACGAGGCGCTGGCCATCGCGGGCATCAACTTCCTCGCCGAGCAGGTGCAGCGGCGCAAGGTCAAGGACGCCCTGCTCCTGGCCAACCACCCGGCCCGCAAGGGCATCGACTCCCCGCACGAGATCCGCGGCTGGCGGGACGCGCAGCCCTCGATCGCGGTCGGCATGGAGGGCGCCCCCGGCCACCAGGCCGCCGGCATCGCCGCCCCGAACGGCCCCGGTTCCGGGCGCGGATACTACGACAACAGCCCCAGCGCCGACTCGTTCGCGGCGTACCCGCTGGAGAGCTACCGCACCTGGGGCGGCTTCGACTGGATGACCGCCACCGTCGGCGGCCTGTGGGACAGCCTGCTCGCCGAGGGCAAGCCCTGGTGGATCACCGCCAACTCCGACTCCCACAGCGTCTACGCCGACAACTCCGTCCGCGGTCCGAACAGCGACTTCGCGGGCAACGGCCGTTACAACGACCCCGTCTACGGCGGCGGGCTCAACCTCACCGACGGCGACTACTGGCCCGGCCAGTACTCCCGTACCCATGTCGGCGCCGCGTCCTTCTCCTACCAGGCGGTCATGGACGGCATCCGGGCCGGCCGCGTCTGGGTCGACCACGGCGGACTGATCAGCGGCCTGAACGCGCAACTGCGCTCCGACGGCCGGGCGGTGACCCTGGGCGGGATGCTGCAGGTGCGCCGCGGCAGCGAGGTCGACCTGGTCGTCGAGATCAGCCTCGCGAACGGCCCCAACTGGGCGCAGTTCGTGCCCACGCTGGCCCGCGTCGACGTCATCCAGGGCGATGTCACAGGGCCGGTGTCGGACAAGGACACCTTCACCACGCCGAACACCAAGGTCGTGAAGTCCTTCGAGGTGAACAAGGCCACCGGCGCGGTCCGTCTGACGTACTCGCTCGGGCCCGTGGACAAGCCGGTGTACGTGCGGCTGCGCGGCACCGACGGCAACCGCACCGCCGTCGGCCTGGGCGGCTCCTCCGTCGACCCGGCCGGCCCCGCCATGGACGTCCTCGGCGACGCGGACCCGTGGAAGGACCTGTGGTTCTACTCCAACCCGATGTGGGTCCTGCCCGCATGACCGCACCCCACACCGTGTCCGGCGTCCGCCCCGTCATCGGGGTGGACGCCGGGACGGCGAGCCTGCGCGAGGCCGACCACCTCGTCCACCAGCTGGCGGACCGGCTCGGACTCCCGGCCGGCACGATCGCCTGCACCCACCTGATCCGCACCGAGGACCGGCGGGGCACCGCCGTCTCCCTCGCCCCGCCCGACGCCGGCGCGGCCGAGGCGGCATGGCGGCGACTGGCCGCCCTGGACATGCCGGAACTGGGCGCGGCGCTCGGGGACCGTACGCACGGGCCGCTCACGGCGGCCCGCACGGCCGCGCTCGCCGCCGCGGAACACGCCGCCCGGCGCGGCGGCCGGGCCGTGCTCTATCCCGGAGTCGAGCACCTCACCGGCACCGTCACGGTGGCCGACCTGCTCGCCCTGACCGCCGTCGACCGGCTCACGGTGGTCGGAGCGCCGGCCGACGGGCCGGGGCCCGACCCGGCCACCCCCGTGCACACCCGCGACCACGTACGGCCCGAATGGCGTGACGGGCGGCTGGCCCTCGCCCTGGTCCCGGCCGCCGGCGGCACCCTCGCGCCCTTCGAGGTGCCCGAGCCCACACCCTGCTGCGCGGACCACGCCTGACGACGGCCCCACCCCCTGTCGGCGTCCCTCACCGATCACGTAGTCGGGGATGTCGAACCGGTTCGGCTCCGCCTCGAAGTCCTCCGGCGTCACGTCCGCGCCGACGAGGTG
>NZ_JBFADM010000064.1:12688-49696 GCF_040641355.1 Streptomyces sp. NPDC020996 | reverse complement strand
GTACGTTCCGCCCCGGATCTGGACCCGACCCACCCCCCACCGCCCGCGCACCGCGCACCCCCACCGAGCCCGCACAGGCGCCGCAGGCACTGCGCACCCCCCGAAACCCGCGCACGCCGCCGCAGGCACCCCGCACCCCCCGAAACCCGCGCAGCCCGCCGCAGCCACCCCGCACCCCCACCCAGCCCGCACAGCCGCCGCAGGCACCCCGCACCCCCCGGCCCAGCGCAGTCACCCCCCGCTGCCGGAGGGCCGTCCGCCGGCGTCGGCCGCCTGTTCGCGGCCGAGGCGGCTGTGGGTGCGGCCGTACAGGAAGTACACGAAGAAGCCGATCACCATCCACACCGCGAACCGCAGCCAGGTCTCGGCCGGCAGGTTCAGCATCAGCCACAGCGAGGCGCACACCGACAGGATCGGCAGGAACGGCACCCACGGGGTGCGGAAGGACCGGTGCAGGTCGGGCCGGGTCCTGCGCAGGATGATGACGCTGAGCGCGACGACGACGAAGGCGAACAGCGTGCCGATGTTCACCAGCTCGGCGAGTTCGCTCAGGCTGGTGAAGCCCGCGATGACCGCGATGAGGACGCCGAGCAGGATGGTCGGCCGGTGCGGGGTGCGGAAGCGCGGGTGGACGTGGGAGAAGAAGCGCGGCAGCAGTCCGTCGCGGCTCATCGCGAAGAACACCCGGGTCTGGCCGAGCAGCAGGATCATGCAGACGGTGGTGAGACCGACCGCGGCGCCGAAGCTGATCACGCCCGCGTACCAAGGGTGCCCGACGGCCTTGAAGGCGTCGGCGAGCGGGGCGTCCACGGACAGCTTGCTGTACTTCTCCATGCCGGTGACGACGATCGACACCGCGACGTACAGGGCGGTGCAGATGAACAGGGAGCCGAGGATGCCGCGGGGCATGTCGCGCTGCGGGTGCCGGGTCTCCTCGGCGGCCGTGGCCACGATGTCGAAGCCGATGAAGGCGAAGAAGACGACGGACGCGGCGGTGAAGATGCCCATCACGCCGAAGTTGGAGGGGGCCCAGCCGAACATCAGCTGGATCAGGGGGGCCTTGATGTTGCCGCCCGCCTCGCCCGGCTGCGCCTTCGGGATGAACGGGTCGTAGTTGCGGCTGTCGATGAAGAAGGCGCCCGCGATGATGACGAGGAGGACGACCGTCACCTTGATCGCGACGACGACCGTGGTGACCCGCGCGGACAGCTTCATGCCGACCACCAGGATGGCCGTGAGCACCAGGACGAGCGCGGCGGCGAGGATGTCGAAGCCGAAGCCGTGGGCGCCGTCCCGGCCGGACAGGTACTCGGGGATGTGCCAGCCCGCGTTGTCCAGCAGCGAGCGGACGTAGCCGGACCAGCCGACGGCCACCACCGCCGTGCCGAGCGCGAACTCCAGGACCAGGTCCCAGCCGATGGTCCAGGCGGGCAGTTCGCCGAGGGAGGCGTAGGAGAAGGTGTACGCGGATCCGGCCACCGGGACGGTGGAGGCGAACTCCGCGTAGCACAGCGCGGCCAGCCCGCAGACGACGCCGGCCACCACGAACGACAGGGACACCGCGGGTCCCGCGTTGTTCTTGGCGACCGTGCCGGTGAGCACGAAGATGCCCGTGCCGATGATGACGCCGACGCCGAAGACCGTCAGGTCGAGGGCGGACAGGGTTTTCCTGAGCGCGTGCTCCGGTTCCTCGGTGTCCCGGATGGACTGCTCGACCTTCTTCGTCCGGAAGAGGTTGCTGCTCACGGGCGTACCTCCCACGCTCGTCGTCCTCGACATGATCGAGAGGGGGCGTGGTACGTGTGCCCCGGCGCGGCCGGTTTTCACGCGTACGGGCCGATGTCACCACCTTCCCGGTGGTGACATCGGCCCGTACGGACGTGAGCGGTGGCGGTGGCGGTCAGTCCCGCGCGGGCTCCACGGAGTCGACCCGGTCGCCGGTACGGTCGAACCTGCCGTCCAGCTTGGAGACCAGGCCGGTGACCTGGCGGGCGATGTCCGGCGCGGTGAGCCCGATCTCGGCCATGACCTCGGCGCGGGAGGCGTGGTCGAGGAAGCGCGGCGGGATGCCGAAGTCGCGCAGCGGCACGTCCACGCCCGCGTCGCGCAGGGCCTGGGCGATCGCCGAGCCGACACCGCCGACGCGGGAGTTGTCCTCGACGGTGACGACGACGCGGTGGCGCTCCGCGAGCGGGGCCATGGCCTCGTCGACCGGCTTGACCCAGCGCGGGTCGACGACGGTGGTGGAGATGCCCTGCTTGTCGAGGAGCGCGGCGATCTCCAGGCACATCGGCGCCAGGGCGCCCACGGAGACCAGCAGCACGTCCGGGGTCCGGGTGCCGGGTTCGCGCAGCACGTCCATGCCGCCCACGCGGCCCACGGCGGGCACGGCGGGGCCGACGGCGCCCTTGGAGAAGCGGACCACGGTGGGCGCGTCGTCGACCTCGACGGCCTCGCGCAGCTGGGCGCGGACCTGGTCGGCGTCGCGCGGGGCGGCGAGCCTGAGACCCGGCACGACCTGAAGGATCGACATGTCCCACATGCCGTTGTGGGAGGCGCCGTCGGTGCCGGTGACGCCGGCCCGGTCCAGCACGAAGGTCACCCCGCACCTGTGCAGGGCGACGTCCATCAGGACCTGGTCGAAGGCGCGGTTGAGGAAGGTGGCGTAGACGGCGAAGACGGGGTGCAGCCCGCCGTGGGCCAGGCCCGCGGCGGACACGGCGCCGTGCTGCTCGGCGATGCCGACGTCGAACACCCGGTCGGGGAAGGCCTTGGCGAACTTGTCGAGGCCGACCGGCTGGAGCATCGCGGCGGTGATGGCGACGATGTCCTCGCGCTCCTTGCCGAGCGCGACCATCTCCTGGCCGAAGACGGACGTCCAGTCGGCGCCGGAGGTCGCGATGGGCAGGCCGGTGTCGGGGTGGATCTTGCCGACTGCGTGGAAGCGGTCCGCCTCGTCCTGGAGGGCGGGCTGGTAGCCGCGGCCCTTCTCGGTGAGGCAGTGGACGATGACCGGCCCGCCGAAGCGTTTGGCGCGCGCCAGCGCGGACTCCAGAGCCTCGATGTCGTGACCGTCGATCGGGCCGACGTACTTCAGGCCGAGGTCCTCGAACATGCCCTGCGGGGCGATGAAGTCCTTCAGGCCCTTCTTGGCGCCGTGCAGGGTCTCGTACAGCGGCTTGCCGACGACCGGGGTGCGGTCGAGGATCTCCTTGGTGCGGGTGAGGAAGCGCTCGTAGCCGTCGGTCGTCCGCAGCGTGGCCAGGTGGTTGGCGAGACCGCCGATGGTCGGGGCGTAGGAGCGCTCGTTGTCGTTGACGACGATGACCAGCGGGCGGTCCTTGGCCTCGGCGATGTTGTTCAGCGCCTCCCAGGCCATGCCGCCGGTCAGCGCGCCGTCGCCGATCACGGCGACGACGTGGTCGTCGCGGCCGAGGATCTGGTTGGCCTTGGCCAGGCCGTCGGCCCAGCCCAGGACCGTGGAGGCGTGGCTGTTCTCGATGACGTCGTGCTCCGACTCGGCCTGCGAGGGGTAGCCGGACAGGCCGCCCTTCATCTTCAGCCGGGAGAAGTCCTGCCTGCCGGTGAGCAGCTTGTGCACGTAGGACTGGTGGCCCGTGTCCCAGAGCACCTTGTCCTTCGGGGAGTCGAAGACGCGGTGCAGGGCGATGGTCAGCTCGACCACACCGAGGTTGGGGCCGAGGTGGCCGCCGGTCTTGGAGACGGCGTCGACGAGGAAGGTCCGGATCTCCTCTGCCAGCTGGTCCAGCTGCTCCAGGCTGAGCCGGTCCAGATCGCGCGGTCCCCTGATACGGGTCAGCAGCGGCACCCGTGCCTCCTTGCAGTAGAGCTGATCGAGCTGTTGCCGGGCGTGTCGAGTCTAGTGTTCCGCCGTTGCGGTCTGGCTCCGGGCGGTGCGTCGTAGGTCACGCGTTCGGCTGTACCCATGATCGGACCGTCCTACGACCCGTCCTACGACACGACTGTGCCCGGCACCGCCGTCGGTGCCGGGCACAGGGGTCGGGGGGCGCTACGCCCGCCCGGCCGTCTTCTGCGTCTTGCGGGTGACCGAGTCGATCACGACCGTGGTGAGCAGAACCGCCGCGGTGATCATGTACTTCACCGGCTCGGCGATGGACTCGAGCTGGAGGCCGTACTGGATGGAGACGATCACCAGGACGCCCAGCAGGGCGTTCCAGGTGCGGCCGCGGCCGCCGAACAGCGAGGTGCCGCCGATGACCGCGGCGGCGATCGCGTTCATCAGCAGGTCGCCGGCGCCGGCGCTCTGGTTGGCCGACGCGATCTTCGAGGCCAGGAACAGGCCGCCGACGGCCGCGAAGCCGCCGGAGATCGCGAAGACCGAGATCCGGACCGCGGTGACGTTGATGCCCGCACGCCGCGAGGCCTCGACGCTGCCGCCGAGCGCGAAGATCTTGCGGCCGTAGGCGGTGCGGCGCAGCACGAAGTCGGTGCCGATCAGGAAGACCAGGAAGATCACCGTGGCCAGCGGCAGGCCCTTGTACTGGTTGTACATCGCGGCCGCGGCGAAGGAGACCACGGCCAGCAGCACCGTGCGCAGGATGGTGTCGCTGAGCGGCCGGGACGGGACGCCCGCGGCCTCCCGGCGCCGGTTGCCCAGGAAGGAGGTGATGAAGAACACCGCGACCACGGCGGCGGCCAGCCCGTAGGCGGCGGCCACGTCCGAGAAGAAGTACGTGGTCAGCTTGCCGACCAGGCCGTCGCTGTCGAGGTTGATCGTGCCGTTCTCGCCCAGGATCTTGAGCATGAAGCCGAGCCAGAACAGCAGGCCGGCCAGGGTCACGGCGAAGGCCGGGGCGCCCAGCACCGCGAAGAAGAACCCGTGCAGCGCGCCGATGGCCGCGCCGGCGGCGACGGCGACCAGCACGGCGGCCCACTCGGGCCAGCCCTGGTTGACGGCGAGGACGGCGGCGATGGCGCTGGCCGCGCCGCTGACCGAGCCGACGGACAGGTCGATCTCGCCGAGCAGCAGCACGAAGACGATGCCGACGGAGATCATGCCCGTGCCGACCATCGTGACGGTGATGTCACTGAGGTTCTGCGCGGACAGGAACTGGGAGTTCAGGCTCTGGAAGATGACGCAGATGGCGATCAGGCCGATGACGACCGGGATGGAGCCCAGCTCGCCGCTCTTCATCTTGCGCTTGAACTCGCCGATGTAGCCCGTCAGTCCCTGCTCGCGCACGAGCAGCCGCGGGTCGACCGCGGTCACCGCGGCCGCGGCGGCCTCGGGGTTCTCGACGACCGGCGCGTCCTTCGCGGTCGCGGAGGTCTTGTCGGCGCTCACTGGGAAACCTCCCCGTTCGTGCTGGTGGCGCGGGCCGCACGCCGGGTCACGGCGTTGTCGGTGGCGCCGGTGATGGCGGAGATGATCTCCTCCTGGGAGGTGGTCTTCACCTCGAAGACGCCGTTGTTGCGGCCCAGACGCAGCACGGCGACCTTGTCCGCCACGGCCTTGACGTCGGCCATGTTGTGGCTGATGAGGATGACGGCGTGGCCGCGCTCGCGCAGCCGCTCCACCAGGTCGAGGACCTGGGCGGTCTGCTCGACGCCGAGCGCCGCGGTGGGCTCGTCGAGGATGACCAGCTTCGGCTCGCCGAGCATGGAGCGGGCGATGGCGACCGTCTGGCGCTGACCGCCGGACAGCGAGGCGATCGGGATGCGCACGCTCGGGATGCGGATGGACAGCGTCCGCAGCAGTTCCTGGGAGCGGCGCTCCATCTCGACCTCGTCGAGGACGCCCCACTTCCGCAGCTCACGGCCGAGGAAGAGGTTGCCGACGACGTCGATGTTGTCGCACAGCGCGAGGTCCTGGTAGACGGTCGCGATGCCCAGGGCCTGGGCGTCGTGCGGCCGGTTGATCTGGACGGCCTTGCCGTCCCATTCGATGACGCCCTCATCGATGGGGTGCACGCCGGCGATCGTCTTGACCAGCGTGGACTTTCCGGCGCCGTTGTCGCCCACCAGGGCGACCACTTCACCGGCGTGGACCTCAAGCTCTACGTCGGTGAGCGCCTGAACGGCACCGAACCGCTTGGAGACCCCGCGCAACGCCAGCACGGGCGTAGCGGACACGTGAACCATCTCCTTCGCCGCCTGACCCGGCGGAAGGTTGTGCAGAAAGTGGGGGGGCTTGTTCCGTCCGGCGCCCCGCACGAGCTGCGGGGCTGGTGGACACGGGGCGCCGGAGGAGCCTGGGGCGTCACGTCCCGTACGGGAATTCAAGGACGAATTCCCGTATCTGGGAAGGGACCTGCGACTGCTTACTCGAGGCCGATCTTCTTGCAGGCCGCGGCGTACTTGCCGGCGCAGATCTCGGACACGCTGTAGACGCCGTCCTTGATGACGGTGTCCTTGATGTTGTCCTTGGTCAGCGAGGTGACCGGGACCAGGACCGACGGGACGTCGGTGGCGCTGCCGCTGGAGACCTTGTCCTTGGCGATGGAGTCCAGGGACTCGCCCTTGGCGAGCGCGACGGCCATCTCGGCGGCCGCGTCGGCCTCCGGAGCGTACGGCTTGTAAACGCTCATGTACTGCTCACCCGCGACGATGCGCTGCACACCGGCGAGCTCCGCGTCCTGGCCGGTGACCGGGACGGAGAGGCCGGCCGCCTTGAGGGCGGTGATGATACCGCCGGCCATGCCGTCGTTGGCGGAGTAGACGCCCGCGATGTTCTTGGCGCCGACCGCGGAGATCGCGGCCTCCATCTCGGAGTTGGCGTTGTCCGGCGACCACTCCTTGGTGTCGTACTCCTTGGCGATGGTGACCTTGCCGTCGAGGACGGAGTGCGCGCCCTTCTTGAACTGGGCGGCGTTCGGGTCGGTGACCGAGCCGTTGACCATGACGATCTTGGAGGACTTGGTGGCCTTGCTGCCCAGCGCCTTCAGCAGGGCCTCGCCCTGGGTCCGGCCGACCTCCTCGTTGTCGAACGAGGTGTAGGCGCTGATCGGGCCCTCGGCGAGGCGGTCGTAGGCGACGACCTTGATGCCGGCGTCCTTGGCCTTCTGGACCGAGTTCTTGATGGCCTTGGCGTCCACGGCGTCCAGGATCAGCACGTCCACCTTGTTGGTGATCATCGTGTCGACCTGCTGGGCCTGGAGGCTGGCGTCCTGGCGGGCGTTGTTGTACTGGATCGTCGCCTTGTTGTTCGTCAGCTCCTTGATCTTCTTCTCGATCAGCGGGCGGTCGAACTTCTCGTACCGGGCGGTCTTGTTCTCCGGCAGGAGCAGACCGACCTTGATGTTGTCGCCCTTCGCGGCGGACTTCGTCGAGTCCGCCTTGTCGCCGGACTCCTTCGCGCTGCCACAGGCGGCGAGAGATACGGCCATCGCACCGGCGGCAACGGCAACGGCGGCACGACGCATACGCGTGTTCACTTCAGAAACCTCCCTGACGAGGCCGCGTCGTTGCGGCCGAGGTGGCTGGAAGTCAACTCGGCCACACGTGCGACGTCAAGAAGTAAATCCTTAACGGGTTGGCAACGGTGCCATTCGTTATCTAAGTGAAGGCGGGCGCAGTGGCGTTGAGGGTACCGTCCAAAAGGGTCGAATCGCCCATTTCGCTGAGTGCGAGGGCGAGCGCTCCGAGCACCTCTGCACGGCCGCCAAGTGCCCCTGGAAGTACGGACAGTTGACGCGCCGCGCTGGGTATCGCGTAACGCCCGACGGACTCCCTTATCGGCCCGAGCACCAGCTCGCCGGCCTCGGCGAGATCACCGCCCAGGACCACCCGGCTCGGGTTCAGCAGGTTGCACAGGTTGGCGACTCCACTGCCGATATGGCGGCCGACGTCGGCGATCACCCGACGGCAGCCCGGATCCCCTTCCCGGGCCAGCCGCACCACGCCTTCCATCGTCAGGTCGGTGCCGTGACTGGGCTGGAGCAGGGGCAGCACGTAGCGTGCGGCCGTGAAGGTCTCCAGGCAGCCCCGGTTGCCGCAGCGGCAGACCGGGCCGGACTCATCAAGAGTAATGTGTCCTATTTCTCCGGCTGTGCCCCCTGGGCCGCGGTAGATCTTCCCGTTGATCACCAGACCCGCGCCGACGCCGCTGGCGACCTTGATGTACGCCAGGTCGCGCACCCCTCGCCCGGCGCCCCAGACCAGCTCGCCGAGGGCGCCGAGGTTGGCGTCGTTGTCCACGTGCACCGGCACGCCGAGCCGCCCCCGCAGCTCCTCGGCGGGCCTGGTGCCGCCCCAGCCGGGCAGGATCGCGGTGGAGCCCAGCGTGCCGGACTCGACGTCGATCGGGCCGGGCACGCCGAGACCCACCCCGGCGATCTTGGACCGGTCGACCCCGGTCGCGGCGATCAGGCGGTCGACCAGCTCCTCCGCCCGGTCGAAGCCCTGGTCCGAGGACGCGTCCACGTCCAGCGGCTCGGATTCCTCGGCCAGCACCTGATGGGCGAGGTTGCCGACCGCGACCCGCAGATGCGTGTGCCCGAAGTCCACGCCTATGACAATGCCGGCGTCCCCGCTCAGCGAGACGCTGCGGGCCCGGCGGCCACCCGCCGAGGTGGGCGTGACCTCGACCGTTCCGCCGTCCTTGAGTTCGCGGACGATGTTGGAGACCGTCGCCGCGGACAGCCCCGTGGTCCTCGCGATCTCCGCCTGCGTGAGCGACCCGGCCAGCCGCACGGCACGTACGACCCGCTCCAGGTTGGCTCGGTGCAGCGACGACTGCGACCCTGGAGTCTCCACGACGACCTCCTGCGCACGGGGCCGCTTCGATGAGGCCCCGTCTATGTCCAACTAGTGAACTCTAAGCTGAGCCGTTCGGGTCGCCTCCCGTCAAGAGGTTGAACCGTTTCGGGGTGCATGCAGACATAACCGCGCGCCCCGCCCCGGTCCGGGAACGGCGCGCGGTCGGACGGCTGCGCAGCGCTACTTCAGCGTCGCCGACGTCAGGCCCGCCTGCACCTGGCGCTGGAAGGACAGGTACACCACCAGCATGGGAACCATCGCGATGGTCACACCCGCGAAGAGCACGGGCAGGTCGGAGGCGTAGCCCTGCTGCTGTTGCAGCTGGATGAGGCCCTGGGTGAGGACGTAGCGCTCGGGGTCGTCGCCGCTCTGCGGCTGCATCAGGACCGTCGGCAGGATGAACTGGTTCCACTGGCCGAGCGTGTTGAAGATCCCGACGCTGATCAGACCCGGCTTCGCCATCGGCAGCATGACCTGGAAGAAGGTCCGGGTGTGCGAGGCCCCGTCCAGGATCGCCGCCTCGAACACCGCCGTCGGCAGGGTCCGGAAGAAGGCGTGCATGAAGAACACCGTGAACGGCATCGAGTAGGCGATGTAGACCAGGACGAGGCCCTGGTAGGTGTTGAGCATGTCCAGCCGCTTGACCATGAAGAACAGCGGTACGAGGGCCAGGAAGACGGGGAACATGGCGCCGGCGACGAAGAAGTAGTACAGCAGCCGGTTGCCCCAGAACCGGTAGCGGGCCAGCACGTACGCGGCCATGGAGCCGAACAGCATCGTCAGCGGCACGGAGAAGACCAGCACGATGACGGTGTTGAGGAAGTAGTCGCCGATGCCCTTGTCCCAGGCGCGCCGGAACACGTCGAAGGTCCAGTTCTCGGGCAGGCCGAAGGCCGAGCCGCCGATCTGGGCGTCGGTCTTGAAGGAGCTGAGCACCAGCCACAGCAGCGGCAGCACGATCAGCAGGGCCCACAGCGCCAGGAAGCCGTGCGAGAAGACGTTCAGGACGACGCCTTCGCCGCCGCGGCCGGCGGGGCGTACGGGGGCCTCGGCGGCGCTCGGCCGCGGCTCGGCGGTGCCGCCCTGGGGGGCGGTCTCCTTGAGGGGTGCGCTCATCGTCGTATCTCCCGCTCAGAACTCGACGCGGTCGCGGCGGGTGGCGCGCAGCATGACCACGGACAGGACCAGGGTGAGCAGCAGCATGACGACGCCCATGGCACAGGCGTATCCGCTCTTGCCGAAGTACTGGAAGTTGCGCATCATCACCGTCGACATCACGTCGCTGTGATGGTCGGGGCCGCCGCCGTAGGCGCCCATGTTCTGGGTCATGGAGGACACCAGGACGAACATGTCCATCGCGACGATGCCCAGGTAGACCCAGGCGGTCTGCACGGTGTCCCACAGCAGCGGCAGGGTGATGCGGAAGAAGGACTGGCCGCGGCCGGCGCCGTCGATGAGGGCGGCCTCGTAGACGTCCTTCGGAATGGACTGCATGGCGGCCGAGAACAGCACCAGGTAGAAGCCGACGCCGTGCCAGACCACCGCGATGATCAGCGCCCACAGCACCATGTCGGGCTCGTTGAGCCATTCCACCGGGTTGTTCGCGTCGACCAGGCCGGCCTTGATCAGGAAACCGTTGAGCAGGCCGCCGCCGTCACTTCGGTACACCGCGTTGAACAGCACCGCGACGATCGCCAGCGACAGCACCTGCGGGAAGAAGTAGACGACCTTGTAGAACCGGGATCCGGCGACGCCCTGAACCCCGCCGGCCCTGCCGCGTCCGCCCGCGTTCACCATGAACGCGAAGAACAGGGCGAGCAGTATGGTGATCACCGGGATGAAGATCAGGAACAGGATGTTGTGCCAGATGGCCTGCAGGAAGACGTCGTCCTTCAGCAGCGTCCGGTAGTTTTCCAGTCCGACGAACCTGAAGGTCTGCGACTGCCCTTTCCAGTCGGTCAGCGAATAGCCGAACGTCTGGATGTACGGCCAGATCACGAAGATCAGATAAAGCGCCACGGGAACGAAGAGGAATCCCGTGACGAACCTGTACTGCCCTTTGCGCATTGGCGTTTCCTGCCCCTGGTGTCCTGTCCCGGGCCGGATCGCTCCGGCCCGGGACACGGCGTCGCGGTCAGTCCCGGTGGTTCTTCTTGGAGGACGGGTCCTTGGCCTGCTTGTCGACCGCCGCCTGACAGCGCTTCAGCCATTCCTTCGGCTGGATGCGCTTGGCCATCAGCTCGTTGGACGCGGCCTCGATGGCGGCGCCCATCTCGCTGTACCACTCGGTGTACAGGTAGCGGAAGGTGTTGTCGCCGGCCGCCTTGGACGCCTCGACCGTGGACTGGGTGCCGGGGCGCAGCTTGACGCTCGGGTCGACGCCGTCCTTGAGGATGGTCAGCGAGTTGGCCTCCTTGGCGAACAGCGTCGACCACTCCTTGGAGAGCATGCGCCGCATGAACTCCTTGGCTCCGGCGAGGTTCTTCGCCTTCGCCGGGATGATGAAGGGCTCGCCGGAGCCGGCCCGGATCGCCTCGAACGGCAGCTGACTGTCCGGCAGCAGCGGCATCGGCAGGAACTTCATGTCGAAGTCGGCCGGCGTCTGCTTCAGCTGCTCGTTCTCCAGCCACGAGCCGCAGGTGATGAAGGCGGCCTTGTACTGGTTCCAGCGGGTCTGCGACTCGGTGTGGGTCAGGCCGTTGGTGCCGGGCATCAACAGGCCCTTCTCGACGACCTCGTAGATCGCCTCGACGCCCGCCTGCGCCGCGTCGGAGCCCACGAACGCCTTGGGGTCGAGGTTGTCGATGGCCTTCATGGCGTCCAGACCGCCCTTCTTGGCGATCATGTCCATGATGGCGACGTTGATGTAGTACGGGTACTTGCCCTGGTGGGCCAGGCCGCCGATGCCCTGCTTCCTGGCGTCCTGGCAGATGGCGATGAACTCGTCCCAGGTCTTGGGCGCCTCCCAGCCCTTGTCCTTGAAGAGCTTGCCGGAGTACCACAGGCCCCACACGGTGTAGATGTAGTTGAGGGCGACGATCTTGCCCTCCTGCATGCCCGCGTCCAGGGTGCCGGGGATGATCATGTCCCGGACCTTCTTGGACGGGTCGTCGACCGAGGGCGCGTCGAGCACCGGGGCGAGGTCCAGCAACTGGCCGTTCTTGTACAGGACGTCGACCTTGATCTGCTGGGCGCCGGAGTCGTCCACGATGTCCGGCGGGTTGCCCGCGTTGAAGCGGGGCTGGAGCTTGCCGGTGATCTCCTGCGTGCCGGTGTGGGTGGAGGTGACGCCGAGCTTCTGCTGGTAGTTCGCCTCCCACGCCTTGGCGTAGTCGTCGCCGTAACCGCCCTTGAAGATGACGACGTCGAGCTTGCTGCCCTTCTGCACGCCGAAGGGGTTGGACTTCGAGGTCTTGCCCTGGCTGGAGTCGCCGTCGTCGTCACCCCCGCCGCCGCTCGCGCACGCGGACAGGAGGCTCATCGCGGGTACGGAGATCAGTCCGAGCGCTGCGGACCGCCTGATCAGATCGCGGCGCCCCACACCCGATGTGCCGGTGCCGCCGGTGCCGTTGTTCTCGGCGGAAGTGGATCCCATGCTCAAGTCCTCGCCTTCTCCAGGACTCAGGCGGTGAACCGGATCCTCCCCGGCACCGCGGTCAGGTCAAGCAGGGTCGTGCAGGAAGTGCGGATCGGTGAATCGCCGACAGGTATAGTCCACTTCCCGCCGACGGATCAAGATCGAATGCAGGTTTCGTCAATGGTCTTATCCGAGTTGAGACCTCGAGGAAATATGCGCCCCCGGTGGGCGCGTTGCCGGAAAAATTCGCGACATAGGCCACGAATACCACAGGCAACACCCTTGACATCACTGAGCACTTGCTTGCGACTGGTCTCCGCGCAAGGTGTCTGACAACGTTGTCGCACATGCAGGGAAGGTGCTCGCGAATGCACTGGAGAACTCGGCGCAGACGGGGTCCGGCGGTCGTTCTGACCGCCGCTTTCGCGTTGGCCGCCGGATCACCGGGAGCGGCGACGGCCCTGCCGGCGAAGGCCCTGCCGGCGAAGGCCGCGGTGGCCGGCCGGGGGTTCGCGTCCTCCTTCGAGGCCGGCGACCCGGCATGTACGACGCGGCCGGGCAGCCGTGGAAGGCGCAGCTGAACGTCCGCGAGGTTCTGTCCCGCGTCGACACCGGCAGCGAGTACAAGGCTTGAAGGTCAACGGCCGTACCTGGACGTCCACTTCGCTCCCCCACGCGCTGCTCGCCGAGGGCGGGGTGCTGGAGTTCGGCATGGGCCCGGAGCCGTCGTCGTGGGGCTCGGGCAAGAACGCGGCGCCGGTGTCCACCACCCGGGACGACGAGGTGCCGACGCCCCGCACGGACGTGCTGAAGGTCGCCGGGGCCCTCTTCGACGACACCTCGGCGACGGACGCCACGGTGACGTCCGTGGACCTTCCGGTGTCCGGCCGGGTGAAGGGGGTGCAGTACACGCTGACCTCGTCCTCGGACCGCTCCGAGGCGCCGGCCGGCTGGACCCTTCAGGGCTCCGCCGACGGCGCCGTGTGGAAGACGCTCGACAAGCGGTCCGGCGAGTCGTTCGCCTGGGACCGGCAGACCCGCGCGTTCACGGTCGCGTCGCCGGGCACGTACGCGAAGTACCGCCCGGTCCTCGACGGCGAGGCGGTCGTCTCGGAGGTCGGACTGCCGGCCTGAGCGCCGCGTCCGGGCGCTGACAGACGCGTGCCCCGGCCCACGGTGACGTGCGTGGGCCGGGGCACGCCTGCACCCCCTCGCAGGGCCTAACCGACCCGGCAGGGCAGGGTCGTCGCGGTGTCGCCGCCGTCGCCGGTGACGACGTATCCGAAGGTGGTGCTCGCCCCTGGACTCAGCGAGCCGTTCCAGTCGGCGTTGTGAACCATCACGTCCTGGCCGGTGTAGGTGGCGTTGCCGTTCCACAGGCTGTCGACCTTCTGGCCGGCCGGCAGCGTCCAGTCGACCATCCACCCCAGCATCGGCACGTCGCCGGTGTTGGTGACGGTCACCTCGGACTGGTAGCCGCCGTTCCAGGTGCCGGTCGTCTTGCGGGTGGCGGAGCAGGTGCCGGGGACCGGGTCCGTCGGGTTGCCCGGGTCGTGGATGCCCGTGACCTCGCCGTTGCCGCCGTCGAAGACCACGTCGGAGCAGGAGTAGAAGGTCTCCGCGCTGTCCGAGCGCTGCCACACCATGTAGATGATGTGCCGCCCCGACTTGCCCTCCGGGAGCTTGCCGGTCCAGGAGTAGTTGGCCTCGACCGTGCCCGGTGAGCCGTTGAGCGGCGGGTGGTCGACGCTGAGGAACGGGGTGTCCTCGATGTCGTCCCAGGTCAGCCTCTTGGTCGGGTCGAAGCCGTCCTTGGTGATGTAGACGTAGAACCAGCCCGGGTGCGCGGCCCAGGCGTTGTACGAGAAGTCGACGGTCGCGCCCGAGGTGAGGTGGGTCAGCGGCCAGTCGTTGCGCGGCAGGTTGAAGCCGGTGAAGTTCGGGTTGCCGCCGCTGCACAGCTCGCCGTCCGGCACGAAGCCGCGGGTGCGGCCGGCGCCGTCCGAGCGCAGCACCGAGAACCAGTTGTAGAACGGCGTGGTGCCGCTGATCTGCTGGGCGGCCTTGCAGGCCGGGTTGACCGGCTTGATCTCGCCGGTGTCGGTGAGGCCGTCCTGCCAGCACAGGAAGGTACGGCTGCCGGGCTTCATCGGAGTGCCGTGGGCCTGCGCCGGCCCGCCGGCCGTCAGCACCAGGGCCAGGGCCGGGACGGTGGCGAGCAGGGAGACCAGGACCAGGAAGAGAGCCTTGGTCCGGTTGGAGGGCGCCGGTCGGCGCACGGTATTGATTGACAGGATCATGACATTCGGATTCCTTCAGCTGCGGCCGTGTGTGGGGGACGGGCGTGCGTCGATGGTCCGAGCGGGCGAGGCGGGAGCGCCCCGTGGCGGCGGGTTCCGGTCCACCGTCATGGGAGCGCTCCCACCTCTCCACTGGCGAAGCTAGCGCCGAGTGGCCCGGTTGTAAACGCCTGAAGCACACAGGACGTATGCGAAGTGGCCGCGGCGCGGTTCCTGCCCGCTTCCGGTGGGGTTCAGGCGCGGTTCCGGCGCGCGGGCGACTCGGGCCGGACCGGGCCGTCCGGGCCCCGGTTGCGGACACGGCGCAGGACCGCACCCCCGTCACCGTCACCGGGGATGCGGCCCTGAACTGCCGTGTGCCGCAGCCTACTTGCGGATCAGGTTGCGCAGCACGTACTGCATGATGCCGCCGTTGCGGTAGTAGTCGGCCTCACCGGGGGTGTCGATGCGGACGACCGCGTCGAACTCGACACCGGTGTCGGTGGTGACCTTGACCGTGCGCGGCGTGGTGCCCTCGTTCAGCTCGGTGACGCCGGTGATGGAGAAGGTCTCCTCGCCGGTCAGGCCGAGGGACTCGGCGGAGGCGCCCTCCGGGAACTGCAGCGGCAGGACGCCCATGCCGATGAGGTTCGAGCGGTGGATGCGCTCGTAGGACTCGGCGATGACGGCCTTGACGCCGAGCAGGGCCGTGCCCTTGGCCGCCCAGTCGCGGGACGAGCCGGAGCCGTACTCCTTGCCGGCCAGGACGACCAGCGGGACGCCGGCGGCCTGGTAGTTCTGCGAGGCGTCGTAGATGAAGGAGACCGGGCCGCCCTCCTGCGTGAAGTCGCGGGTGTAGCCGCCCTCGGTGCCCGGCGCGATCTGGTTGCGCAGGCGGATGTTGGCGAACGTGCCGCGGATCATGACCTCGTGGTTGCCTCGGCGGGAGCCGTAGGAGTTGAAGTCACGACGCTCCACACCGTGCTCGGTGAGGTACTGGCCGGCCGGGGTGTCGGCCTTGATCGCGCCGGCCGGGGAGATGTGGTCGGTGGTGACCGAGTCGCCCAGCTTGGCGAGCACCCGGGCGCCGGAGATGTCGGAGACCGGCTCCGGCTCCATGCCCATGCCCTCGAAGTACGGGGGCTTGCGCACGTACGTCGACTCCGGGTCCCACTCGAAGGTGTTGCCGGTCGGGATGGGCAGCGCCTGCCACTGGGCGTCGCCGGCGAAGACGTCGGCGTAGGACTTGTTGAACATGTCCTCGCCGATGGCGTTCGCCACGACGTCGTTGACCTCGGCCTCGCTGGGCCAGATGTCCTTGAGGAAGACCGGGTTGCCGTCCTGGTCGGTGCCCAGGGCGTCGCGCGTGATGTCCACCTTCATGGATCCCGCGATGGCGTACGCGACGACCAGCGGCGGGGAGGCCAGGTAGTTCATCTTGACGTCGGGGTTGATGCGGCCCTCGAAGTTCCGGTTGCCGGAGAGGACCGAGGTGACGGCGAGGTCGTGGTCGTTGACGGCCTTGGAGACCTCCTCCGGCAGCGGGCCGGAGTTGCCGATGCAGGTGGTGCAGCCGTAGCCGACGAGGTTGAAGCCGACCTTGTCGAGGTAGGGGGTCAGGCCCGCCTTGTCGAAGTAGTCGGTGACGACCTTGGAGCCCGGGGCGAGGGTGGTCTTGACCCACGGCTTGCGGGTCAGGCCCTTCTCCACGGCCTTCTTCGCGACGAGCGCGGCGGCGACCATGACGTACGGGTTGGAGGTGTTGGTGCAGGAGGTGATGGCGGCCACGGTGACGGCGCCGTGGTCGAGCTCGTAGGTCGTCCCGTCGGGGGCGGTGACCGGAACCGGGTTGGACGGCGCGCCGTTGGGGTGCACGGCGGGGGCGTCGGAGGCCGGGAAGGACTCCTGGCCGGCCTCGTCCACGCTGTCCACGTAGTTGCGGACGTCCTGCTTGAACTGCTCGGCGGCGTTCGCGAGGACGATCCGGTCCTGCGGGCGCTTGGGGCCGGCGATGGACGGGACGACCGTCGACAGGTCCAGCTCGAGCTTCTCGGAGAAGTCGGGCTCGGCCTTCGGGTCCAGCCAGAGGCCCTGCTCCTTGGCGTACGCCTCGACGAGCGCGACCTGCTGGTCGCTGCGGCCGGTCAGACGCAGGTAGTTGAGGGTCTCGTCGTCGATCGGGAAGATCGCGGCGGTGGAGCCGAACTCCGGGGACATGTTGCCGATGGTGGCGCGGTTGGCGAGGCTGGTGGCCGCCACGCCCTCGCCGTAGAACTCGACGAACTTGCCGACGACGCCGTGCTTGCGGAGCATCTCGGTGATGGTGAGAACGAGGTCGGTGGCGGTGGTGCCGGTGGGCAGCTCGCCGGTGAGCTTGAAGCCGACCACGCGCGGGATCAGCATGGAGACCGGCTGGCCGAGCATGGCGGCCTCGGCCTCGATGCCGCCGACGCCCCAGCCGAGCACGCCGAGGCCGTTGACCATGGTGGTGTGCGAGTCGGTGCCGACGAGGGTGTCGGGGTATGCCTGCCCGTTCCGGACCATGACCGTGCGGGCCAGGTGCTCGATGTTCACCTGGTGGACGATGCCGGTGCCCGGCGGGACGACCTTGAACTCGTCGAACGCGGTCTGGCCCCAGCGCAGGAACTGGTAGCGCTCCTTGTTGCGGCCGTACTCCAGCTCGACGTTCTGCTTGAAGGCGTCGTTGGTGCCGAACTTGTCGGCGATGACGGAGTGGTCGATGACCAGCTCGGCCGGGGCCAGCGGGTTGATCTTCGCCGGGTCGCCGCCGAGCTCCTTGACGGCCTCGCGCATGGTGGCGAGGTCGACCACGCAGGGGACGCCGGTGAAGTCCTGCATGATCACGCGGGCCGGCGTGAACTGGATCTCCTGCGACGGCTGGGCCTGCGAGTCCCAGTTGCCGAGGGCACGGATGTGGTCGGCGGTGATGTTCGCGCCGTCCTCGGTGCGGAGCAGGTTCTCCAGCAGGACCTTCAGGCTGTAGGGGAGCCGGGCCGAGCCCTCCACCTTGTCCAGGCGGAAGATCTCGTACGACTCGTCGCCCACCTGCAGCGTGCTGCGGGCGTCGAAGCTGTTCGCCGACACGACAGTCTCCTTCATTGATGTGCGCGTACCACCACACCGCAAACCATATGCGGCTACCGCCGCGTGGTGCCGCCACGGCCTCTGGACCAATCCGCTGAAGCGAGACTGAGTAAGTCATGCCTCACCGGGGTGGCGGCTGCGGTGCACCTCGGCAGATATCTCGATGTCGAGATAACTCTAGTACATGGGCGGCGGATGGTCATGCGGGGCCCGGCACGCTGCCTCCGCACCCCGCACCCGCGGCCCTACCCGACCGTGCCGGTCGCGGGGCTGTAGGCGGTGCCGCTCGTGAAGGAGGTACGGGTGCCCTTGACCCGGACCTTGATCTTGCGGCCCTTGTCGGCGCTGGTCAGCTTGTACGTGGCCGACGTGGCCCCGGAGACCGCCGTGCTGCCCCGGTACCACTGGTAGCTGTACGCGGTGGGCTTCACCGACCAGGAACCGTTCTTCGCGGTCAGCGTCGAACCGACCTTCGCGGTACCACTGACCGCGGGCGACTTGTAGGCACTGATCCGCTGACCCGCCAGCGCGGTCAGCGCGCTCCTGTCCCCGGTCCCGGTCAGCTGGTGGTAGCTGTTGGAACCGACACCGAGGACCACACCGTCGGCGTCCCGCACCAGGGTGTCCGCCGCGGTGCTGGCCACTTCCACCATCCCGGCCTTGCTGGGCTGGCCGGGGGCCACCCGCACGGCGTCGGCGGTGGTCACCGGGGTGCCGATGTCGCTGAGCTGCCCGTAGTTGGCGCCGATCCCGTAGACGAAGCCGTACTGGTCCACGGCGAGCACGCTGCTCTGACCCGCCTCGATCGCGACCGCGTGCTCGATGCCGGGAATCCTCCGGGCCTGCGTATGGTCGTTCGTGTCGGCGCTGCCGAGCCCGAGCTGCCCCTCCGAGTTGTCGCCGGTGACCCAGACGTGGCCGTCCGAACCGAGCAGGACGACGTTCTCGTAGCTGACGGCGACGGCCTTGATGCTCATGCCGGCCGGAAGGCCGCCGAAGGCGGTCAGCTGCTTGAGCGATTCCTTCACCGACAGTGAGCCGTGCGTGCTGTAACCGGTGCCGTACACACCTCCGTCCGACGCCAGCACGACCGTCTGGTACGCGGCGGCGTCGATGGCGGTGGCGCGCACTCCCGAGGGCAGGCCGGCCAGCGGGGTCAGTTTGTAGGTCGAGCCCGTCGGCATCGACGTGGTCAGCACACCGTTGCTGTTCCAACCGGTGCCGTACACCTTGCCGTCGGAGCCCAGCACCACGGAGAAGTTGAGCCCGGCTGCCACCGCCTTGGCGGACACCCCGCTGGGCAGCCCCGCCAGCGGAGTCAGGGTGGACTTGTGCTGCTGGCTGTGGTCGGCGCTGGTGTCGGTGAGCTGGCCCACCCCGTTCGCGCCGGCGCCGTAGACCTTGCCGTCGGATCCGACGACCAGGACGAAGCGGTATCCGGAGGCGATCGACTGCGCCCGCACCCCGCTCGGCAGCCCGGCCAGTGCGGTCGGGGTGGCGCGGGTCGCCCCCGAGGCGGCCTGCACGTCCCAGCCGGTGAGGTAGACCTTGCCGTCACCGCCGATGAAATAGGTGGTGTCCTCGCTCACCGCGATCGTCGCCGCGTGCGGCTTGACGGTGGGCGTGTACGCCTGGGCCGGCTGCACCGTCGCGCATATCACCGCGGCGGCGACACCGGTCGCGGCGGCCAGCTTGTGAAGACGTCTCATCTCGATCGGCTTTCTCTCGTCATGAGCCGGCCCGTGGAGGGCCGGCCCGGATCCGCGGCAAACATAGCGAGCCGCAAGGGACGTCGGGAGAAAGGATGGAGGTCTGGTGATGATCCGTTACAGCCGCGACGAAGCCGTTTCAGCGGCTTCCCGACAAGCCCGCCACGACCGGTCACAGCAGACGGTTCATCCCGTGCCGCGGTCCTACCCGACCGTGCCGGTGGCGGGGCTGTAGGCGGTGCCGCTCGTGAAGGAGGTACGGGTGCCCTTGACCCGGACCTTGATCTTTCGGCCCTTGTCGGCGCTGGTCAGCTTGTACGTGGCCGACGTGGCCCCGGAGACCGCCGTACTGCCCCGGTACCACTGGTAGGCGTACGCGGTGGGCTTCACGCTCCAGGAGCCGTTCTTCGCGGTCAGCGTCGAACCGACCTTCGCGGTACCACTGACCGCGGGCGACTTGTAGGCACTGATCCGCTGACCCGCGAACGCGGTCAGCGCGCTCCTGTCCCCGGTCCCGGTCAACTGGCCCTGGCCGTTGTAGCCGACACCGAGGACCACACCGTCGGCATCCCGCACCAGAGTGTCCGAATCACCGGTGGCCACTTCCACGAACGGGGCCTTGCTGGGCTGGCCGGGGGCCACTCGAACGGCGTCGGCGACGGTCACCGGGTTACCCAGCTCACCGAGAGCGCCTCCAGTGTTGTCGCCGGTCGCGTACGTGATGCCGTACTTGTCAACCGCAAGCACGTTGCCGTAACCCGCGTCGATCGCGACAGCCTGGTCGATGCCCGGGATCTTCCGCGCCAGCGGGTGGTCCTTCGTGTCGGTGGCACCGACCCCGAGCTGTCCCCACTCGTTGCTCCCAGTGACCCAGACGTGACCGTCCGAGCCGAGCAGGACGACGTTCGCGCCACTGACGGCGACAGTCTTGACGGCCAGACTGCCCGGCAGGCCGCCGAAGACGGTCAGCTTCTTGGCATCTCCCGTCCCCGTCAGGGAGCCATGCGCACTGTCACCCGCACCGTACACATGTCCGTCCGATCCCAGCACGACGGTGGTGTAGCCGTCGGCGGCGATGGTGGTCGCGCGCACTCCGGAGGGCAGCCCGGCCAGCGGCGCCAGCTTGTAATTCAGCTCGGACGGCATCGACGTGGTCAGCTCGCCGTAGATGTTCCGACCGGTTCCGTAGACCTTGCCGTCGGAGCCCAGAACCAGGGAAAAGGCATAGCCGGCCGCCACCGCCTTGGCCGACACCCCGCTGGGCAGCCCCGCCAGCGGGGTCAGGGTGGACTTCCAGCCCTGACTGTGATCGGCGCTGGTGTCGGTGAGCTGGCCCTGGGCGTTGACACCGGCGCCATAGGCCTTGCCGTCGGAGCCGACGACCAGGACGAAGCGGTATGCGGCGGCGATCGACTGCGCTCGCACTCCGCTGGGCAGTCCGGGCAGGGGAGTCGGGGTGGTGCGGGATACGTTCCCCGCGGGGTCCTGCACGTCCAAGCCGGTCTGGTAGACCTTGCCGTCACCGCCGATGAAGATGGTGGTGGTGGGGCCCACGGCTATCGTGGTCGCCTGCGGCTTGACGGCGGGCGTGTACGCCTGGGCCGGCTGCACCGTCGCACATATCACCGCAGCCGCAACACCCGTCGCGGCGGCCAGCTTGTGAAGACGTCTCATCTCGATCGGCTCTCTCTGGTCATGAGCCGGCCCGCGAAGGGCCGGCCCGGATGCGCGGCAAACATAGCGAGCCGCAAGGGACATACGGAGGAAAGATGGAGGCCTGGTGATGATCTGTTACAGCCGCGATCCGTTCTGCGGACAGAACAGCCACCCCCGTCACAGACGACGCTCCGTCACCCGTCCGGCCCCCACCGGATCCTGGTCGGAAGTCCTGGCCGGGGCCCGACCCGTCGGCGCGCCGCCGGGATGACGTTCCGCCGGCCCTGCGGCCGACCGTCGTCGCCCTACTGACCGTGATGGCCGCCGAGGGCGCGAGCGTGCTGCGGGACATCCATGTCATCTACCGCGGGTGTCAATGCCTCCCCGAGCGCCCGAACTCGATCAAGGCGATGTACCTCCCACCACTCAGGGCGGCCCTTCCTCGTCCCGCGCCGTGGCGTTACCCGACCGTGCCGGTGGCGGGGCTGTAGGCGGTGCCGCTCGTGAAGGAGGTACGGGTGCCCTTGACCCGGACCTTGATCTTGCGGCCCTTGTCGGCGCTGGTCAGCTTGTACGTGGCCGACGTGGCCCCGGAGATCGCCGTGCTGCCCCGGTACCACTGGTAGCTGTACGCGGTGGGCTTCACGGACCAGGAGCCGTTCTTCGCGGTGAGCGTCGAGCCGACCTTGGCGGTGCCGGTGAGCGAGGGCGCCTTGTAGGCACTGATCCGCTGCCCCGCGAACGCGGTCAGCTCACTCCTGTTCCCGGACCCGGTCAGCTGGTGGTAGTCGTTGGAACCGACGCCGAGGACCACACCGTCGGCGTCCCGCACCAGGGTGTCCGAGACATTGCCGGCCACTTCGACGACCGGGGCCTTGCTGGGCTGGCCGGAGGCCACCCGCAGGGCTGCGGCCGTGGTCAACTGCTTGCCGATGTCGCCCACGTTGCCGTAGTTGACACCCGTCGCGTAGACGATGCCGTACTTGTCCACGGCGAGCACGCTGTCGACGCCCGCGTCGATCGCGACCGCCTGGTCGACGCCGGGAATCTTCTGTGCCAGCGGGTGGTTGTCCAGGTCGGTGGTGCCGATACCGAACTGCCCGACACCGTTGCTTCCGGTGACCCAGACGTGCCCGTCCGAGCCGAGCAGGACGACGTTCGCGTTACCGACGGCGACGGCCTTCACGCCCAGGCTGACCGGCAGGCCGCCGAGGGCGGTCAGCTTGTTGACCGCGTCCTTCACCGAGAGCGAGCCCATGACGCTCTGGCCGGCGCCGTACACATGTCCGTCCGATGCCAGCACGACGGTGGTGTTGAAGCCGGCGGCGATGGTGGTCGCGCGCACTCCGGAGGGCAGCCCGGCCAGCGGGGTCAGTTTGTAGTTCGCGCCGGTCGGCATCGACGTGGTCAGTTCGCCGTAGGTGTTCCGACCGGTGCCGTAGACCTTGCCGTCGGAGCCCAGCACCAGGGAGAAGTACTGCCCGGCGGCCACCGCCTTGGCGGACACCCCGCTGGGCAGCCCCGCCAGCGGAGTCAGCGTGGACTTCCACCCCTGACTGTGATCGGCGCTGGTGTCGGTGAGCTGACCCTCGTCGTTCGCACCGGTGCCGTACACCTTGCCGTCGGAGCCGACCACGAGGACGAATTGGTATCCGGCGGCGATCGACTGCGCCCGCACCCCGCTGGGCAGACCGGCCAGGGGAGTCGGGGTGGTGCGGGACACGTTCCCCGCGGGGACCTGCACGTCCATGCCGGTCTGGTAGACCTTGCCGTCACCGCCGATGAAATAGGTGGCGCCGGTGCCCACTACCGTCGTGGTCGCGTGCGGCTTGACGGTGGGCGTGTACGCCTGGGCCGGCTGCACCGTCGCGCATATCACCGCGGCAGCGACACCCGTCGCGGCGGCCAGCTTGTGAAGGCGTCTCATCTCGATCGGCTCTCTCTCGTCATGAGCCGGCCCACGGAGGGCCGGCTTGGATGCGCGGCAAACATAGCGAGCCGCAAGGGACGTCGGGAGAAAGGATGGAGGTCTGGTGATGATCCGTTACAGCCGCGACGGCGCCATTTCAGCGGCTTCCCGACAAGCCCGCCACGACCGGTCACAGCAGACGGTTCATCCCGCGCCGTGGCGTCACCCGACCGTGCCGGTGGCGGGGCTGTAGGCGGTGCCGCTCGTGAAGGAGGTACGGGTGCCCTTGACCCGGACCTTGATCTTGCGGCCCTTGTCGGCGCTGGTCAGCTTGTACGTGGCCGACGTGGCCCCGGAGATCGCCGTGCTGCCCCGGTACCACTGGTAGCTGTACGCGGTGGGCTTCACCGACCAGGAACCGTTCTTCGCGGTCAGCGTCGAACCGACCTTCGCGGTACCACTGACCGCAGGCGACTTGTAGGCACTGATCCGCTGCCCCGCCAGGACGGTCAGCGCGCTCCTGTCCCCGGTCCCGGACAGCTGGTGGTAGCTGTTGGAACCGACGCCGAGGACCACACCGTCGGCATCCCGCACCAGGGTGTCGGAATCGCTGCTGGCCACTTCCACCGCCAGGGCCTTGCTGGGCTGGGCGGGGGCCACCCGCAGGGCGTCGGCCGTGGTGATCAGGTCGGCCAGGCCACCGAAGCCGTAGTTGGCGCCGGTCACGAACACGATGCCGTACTTGTTCACGGCGAGCACGTTGTCGTAGCCCGCCTCGATCGCCACCGCCTGATCGATGCCGGGGATCATCCGAGCCAGCGGGTGGCTGTTCTGGTCGGTGGTGCCGAGACCGAACTGCCCGTTCTGGTTGCTGCCGGTGACCCAGACGTGGCCGTCCGAACCGAGCAGGACGACGTTCGCGTAGCTGACGGCGACGGCCTTGACGCCAAGGCTGACCGGCAGCCCGCTGAAGGCGGTCAGCTTCTTGACCGAGTTCGGCACCGTCAGGGATTCGAGAAAGCTGTAGCCGGTGCCGTACACATGTCCGTCCGACGCCAGCACGACCGTGGTGTAGCTACCGGCGGCAATGGCGGTCGCGCGCACTCCGGAGGGCAGCCCGGCCAGCGGGGCCAGCTTGTAGTTGAAGAGCGACGGCATCGACGTGGTGAGTTCACCCGTTGTGTTCCTGCCGGTGCCGTAGACCTTGCCGTCGGAGCCCAGCACCAGGGAGAAGGCATAGCCGGCCGCCACCGCCTTCGCGGACACCCCGCTGGGCAGCCCCGCCAGCGGAGTCAGGGTGGACTTCAGGTGCTGGCTGTGGTCGGCGCTGGTGTCGGTGAGCTGGCCCTCGGTATTCACGCCGGTGCCGTACACCTTGCCGTCGGAGCCGACGACCAGGACGAAGTGGTATCCGGCGGCGATCGACTGCGCCCGCACCCCGCTCGGCAGACCGGCCAGCGCGGTCGGGGTGGCGCGGGTCGCCCCCGAGGCGGCCTGCACATCCCAGCCGGTCTGGTAGACCTTGCCGTCACCGCCGATGAAAAAGGTACTGCCATCGCTCACAGCCATCGTGGTCGCCTGCGGCTTGACGGTGGGCGTGTACGCCTGGGCCGGCTGCACCGTCGCGCATATCACCGCGGCAGCGACACCCGTCGCGGCGGCCAGCTTGTGAAGGCGTCTCATCTCGATCGGCTCTCTCTCGTCATGAGCCGGCCCACGCAGGGCCGGCCCGGATGCGCGGCAAACATAGCGAGCCGCAAAGGAAATACGGAGGAAGGATGGAGGCCTGGTGATGATCTGTTACAGCCGCGATCCGTTCTGCGGACAGAACAGCCACCCCCGTCACAGACGACGCTCCGTCACCCGTCCGGCCCCCACCGGATCCTGGTCGGGAGTGCTGGCCGAACCCCGTCCCGCCGGCGCACCGCCGGGATGACGTTCCGCCCGCCCTGCGGCCGGCCGTCGTCGCCCCGCTCACCGTGATGGCCGCCCAGGGCGCGAGCGTGCTGCGCGGCATCCATGTCATCAACCGCGGCTGTCAATGCCTCCCGAGCGCCCGGACTCGGTCAAGGCGATGCACCTCCCACCACTCAGGACGGCCCTTCCTCGTCCCCTGCCGCGGTCCTACCCGACCGTGCCGGTGGCGGCGCTGTAGGCGGTGCCGCTCGTGAAGGAGGTACGGGTGCCCTTGACCCGGACCTTGATCTTTCGGCCCTTGTCGGCGCTGGTCAGCTTGTACGTGGCCGACGTGGCCCCGGAGACCGCCGTGCTGCCCCGGTACCACTGGTAGCTGTACGCGGTGGGCTTCACCGACCAGGAGCCGTTCTTCGCGGTCAGGGTCGAGCCGACCTTCGCGGTGCCGCTGACCGTGGGTGCCTTGTAGGCGCTGATCCGCTGACCCGCGAAAGCGGTCAACTCACTCCTGTTCCCGGTCCCGGTCAGCTGACTCTGGCCGTTGTAACCGACACCGAGCACCACGCCGTCGGCGTCCCGCACCAGGGTGTCCGAAGCGCCGCTGGCCACTTCCACGATCCGGGCCTTGCTGGGCTGGCCGGGGGCCACCCGCAGGGCCTCGGCGACGGCCACCGGGGAACCGAGGTCGCCGAGCGAGTTGGCAAAGTTGGCGCCGGTCCCGTAGACGACACCGTACTGGTCCACCGCGAGCACGTTGTAGTGGCCCGCATCGATCGCGACCGCCTGATCGATGCCGGGAATCTTCCGGGGCAGCCGATGGTCGTTCGAGTCGACGGTGCCGAGCCCGAGCTCCCCGTACGTGTTGTCGCCGGTGACCCAGACGTGACCGTCCGAACCGAGCAGCACGACGTTCTCGTCGCTTACCGCGACGGCCTTGACGCTCAGACCGACCGGAAGGCCGGTGAAGGCGGTCAGCTGCTTGAGCGGGGTCGTCGACGTCAGCGAGCCGCGCTCACCGTAACCGGCGCCGTACACGCGTCCGTCCGATCCCAGTACGACCGTCTGGAATGTGCCGGCGTCGATGGCGGTGGCCCGCACTCCGGAGGGCAGGCCTGTCAGAGGAGTCAGCTTGTAGCTCGCGCCGAACGGCACCGCCGTGGTCAGCTCACCATTGCTGTTCTGACCGGTGCCGTAGACCTTGCCGTCGGAGCCCAGGACCAGGGAGAAGGAGAACCCGGCCGCCACCGCCTTGGCGGACACCCCGCTGGGCAGCCCCGCCAGCGGAGTCAGGGTGGGCTTCAGGTCCTGGCTGTGATCGGCGCTGGTGTCGGTGAGCTGACCCAGGCCGTTCACGCCGGTGCCGTACGCCTTGCCGTCGGAGCCGACGACCAGGGCAAAGTGGTATCCGGCGGCGATCGACTGCGCCCGGACCCCGCTGGGCAGTCCGGACAGTGGGGTCGGGGTGGCGCGGGTCGCTCCCGAGGCGGCCTGCACGTCCCAGCCACTCAGGTAGACCTTGCCGTCACCGCCGATGAAATAGGTGGTGTCGTCGATCACCGCCATCGTCGCCGCGTGCGGCTTGACGGTGGGCGTGTATGCCTGGGCCGGCTGCACAGTCGCACACACCACGGCGGCCGCGACACCGGTCGCGCAGGCGAGCTTCTGAACGCGTCTCATCTTGTTTCCCGATTCCCCTCCTGGGCGGCCCCTCCGAGGCCGGCCCGCATGTGCGCCAAACCTAGCGATCCGCGGAGGTCAGGCAGGGAAGTGATGGAGGTCTGGTGATGATCTGTTACAGCATCAGGACGGCGTGAAATCCGCCGCGACGTGCACCGGGGCGACAACGTCCCGTTCTCCACGCCATCGCCGCCACCACGCCCCGGGCGCCGTGCAGCGCGACGCCGAGCCACCTGCCGGCTCCGCCCGCGTCGACGGCGTCGACGCCGTGGACTGAGCGCGTCGAGCCGGGGCAGCCGACAGGGGACCGGTACGTTCCCGAACCACCGAGAGGAGACACGGCATGCCCCTCACCTTCCGCAAGAGTTTCCGGATACTTCCGGGAGTGCGCCTGAACATCAACCGGCGCTCCTGGTCCATCACCACCGGCGGTGCGCACGGCCCGAAGCACACACACAGCAGCACCGGACGTCGTACGACATCGGTTGATTTGCCCGGACCTTTCGGGTGGCGTCGCACCCGTTCCGCGAGGCGGCGTTGACAGCGCGTCACCCGAACGGACCCCCCTGGGATGCCCCATCTCATATCTGAGATAGCCTCAGCCTCATGGCAGACGACTACCTCGTACGCATCGGCAAGCTCATCCGTGACGCGCGGCAACACCGCGGCTGGACGCAGGCACAGCTCGCGGAGGCTCTGGGCACCAGCCAGAGCGCGGTCAACCGCATCGAGCGCGGCGGCCAGAACATCAGCCTTGAGATGATCGCCCGCATCGGTGAGGCGCTGGAGAGCGAGATCGTCTCGCTGGGCTACGCGGGCCCGATGCACCTGCGGGTGGTGGGCGGCCGACGGCTGTCGGGGGCGATCGACGTCAAGACGAGCAAGAACGCCTGCGTGGCACTGCTGTGCGCCTCGCTGCTCAACAGGGGCCGCACGGTGCTGCGCCGGGTGGCGCGCATCGAGGAGGTCTACCGGCTCCTGGAGGTGCTCAACTCCATCGGCGTACGCAGCCGTTGGATCAACGACGGCGTCGACCTCGAACTCGTGCCGCCCGCCCGGCTCGACATGGAGGCCATCGACGCCGAGGCGGCCGTACGCACGCGGTCCATCATCATGTTCCTCGGCCCGCTGCTGCACCGTATGAACAGCTTCAAGCTGCCGTACGCGGGCGGTTGCGACCTGGGGACGCGGACCATCGAGCCGCACATGATCGCGCTGCGCCGGTTCGGACTCGACATCGCCGCGACCGAGGGTCAGTACCACGCCCGGGTCGACACCTCGGTGCGGCCCGGCCGGCCGATCGTGCTGACCGAGCGCGGCGACACGGTGACCGAGAACGCGCTGCTGGCCGCCGCCCGGCACGACGGCGTCACCGTCATCCGCAACGCGTCCTCCAACTACATGGTCCAGGACCTGTGCTTCTTCCTGGAGGCGCTCGGCGTGCAGGTCGAGGGCATCGGCACCACCACCCTGACCGTGCACGGCGTGCCGGAGATCGACGTCGACGTCGACTACTCGCCCTCCGAGGACCCGGTCGAGGCGATGAGCCTGCTGGCGGCCGCGATGGTGACGGAGTCGGAGCTGACTGTGCGCCGGGTACCCATCGAGTTCCTGGAGATCGAGCTGGCGGTCCTGGAGGAGATGGGACTCGACCACGACCGCACGCCCGAGTACTGGGCGGACAACGGCCGTACGCGCCTGATCGACCTCACCGTGCGGCCCTCCAAGCTGGAGGCGCCGATCGACAAGATCCACCCGATGCCGTTCCCCGGCCTGAACATCGACAACGTCCCGTTCTTCGCGGCCATCGCCGCCACCGCGCAGGGCAAGACGCTGATCCACGACTGGGTCTACGACAACCGCGCGATCTACCTGACCGACCTCAACCGGCTCGGCGGACGCCTGCAACTCCTCGACCCGCACCGGGTCCTGGTCGAGGGCCCGACCCGCTGGCGCGCCGCGGAGATGATGTGCCCGCCCGCGCTGCGCCCCGCCGTGGTGGTCCTGCTGGCGATGATGGCGGCCGAGGGCACGTCGGTGCTGCGCAACGTGTACGTCATCAACCGCGGCTACGAGGACCTCGCCGAGCGCCTGAACTCCGTCGGGGCGCAGATCGAGATCTTCCGGGACATCTGAGGGTCCTCGGAAGCATCGCCCGCCAGGGCCGGCCGGCAGGTCCGGCGCTGATACAGATCGCGTTGTACCGGTTCACGCGCTGGACCGGGTCGGTCGCTGTACGTGACGATGGGTCTGCCGAGCGTGGCGCAGCGCGTTCGGCATCGGAGAGGACCCGACAGCACGAGGCACAGGGGAAGGCGGCTGCGACGATGACCGACAACGGCGTTGGGGTGGGCGGGAGTTCCGGGCAGGCCGGGGGCAACGGAAGCTGCGAGCCGGAACTTTCCGACAGCCTGAAGACGTTCGGCGCGGTCCTCAAGGCCTTGCGCGAGGAAGCCCGCCTGACGCAGGAGCAGTTCGCGCCGCTGATGCGGTACTCGGTCGCGTACATCGCCAAGATCGAACAGGGCAAGCGGTTCCCGCCACGGGATCTGCTGGAGCGGTCGGAGGAGGTGCTGGGGGCGGCCGCGGGGCGGGTGCTGAGGGCGGCGGCCCGCAGTCTCACGCGGAAGGCGGGGCTGGCGTCGTGGTTCCGGCAGTGGGCGGGGATCGAGGAGGAAGCGATCTCGCTGTATGCGTACGAGTGCGCTGTGATTCCGGGCTTGCTCCAGCCGGAGCCCTACATTTGCGCGCTCTTCGAGCGGCGCCTTCCGCCTCTTTCGGAGGAGCAGTTCGAGCAACAGGTCACGGCTCGGCTCGAACGTCAGCGTCTCCTGAGGGAGCGGCCGAACAGCACGTTCGGCTTCATCATCGAGCAGGCCCTGCTGGATCGCCGCCTGGCGGGCGACAGAGTCACCCACACGTTGCTCAGCAGCCTGCTCGAAGTGGGCCGTCTCCGGAACGTGGAGATTCAGATCATGCCTCGGGTCCAGGAGGATCACTCCGGTTTCGAGGGCCCTCTCTACCTCGCCGAGACGGTGGAGAATCGATGGGTGGGCTACGTCGAGGCGCACGATTGCAGCATGCTCGTCACCGACACAAAAGCCGCAAGCGCCATGCTTCAGCGCTATGGCAGGATGCGCTCACAGGCTCTGAGTCACCAGGCCACCGCGAGCCTGCTGGAGCAGATGCGAGGAGCGTTATGAGCACCAGCGAACTTGCTTGGTTCAAGAGCAGCTACAGCGGCGGTGGGGGCGGCAACTGCGTCGAGGTCGCCGTGCGCGCCGAGGCCGTCCTCGTCCGGGACTCGAAGGACACGGGCAGGCGGGCGCTGGCCCTGTCCCGCGACGCGTGGTCGGCGTTCACGACGCTGGCGGCGGAGTCGCCCGTCTGAACTTCCGGTGGGGCGGCGTGTGTCGCCGCCCCACCGGCCGCTACCGCCCGTCCACGGCGGTCACGGGCACAGCGGGCCGTCCTGGACGGTGCAGCTCACCTGCCAGGGGGTCCACGCGCCGTTGTCGTGGCGCATCCGGAACCAGTAGTTGCCGTCCCGGCCGATGGCCGCGATGGTGAAGTTCGTGAGGCTGCCCTGGAGATGGTCGATCTGGATCCGGCTCTGGACCCATCCCTCCATGGACAGCCATCCGTTCCAGGAGCCGTCGGTGTTGGTCCAGTTCGTCCACACCGCGTGATCGGTGCCGACGACGAACTCCTGCTTGGTCCCGTTGGCGAACTTCGTGGTCGAGATGCCGTACTCGCAGATGTACTTGTGGCCCTTGTCCTTGCAGGAGGTGGCCGCCTGCGACGGCGCCGCCGCGGCCCCCACCCCCGCGAAGGCGGCCATGGCCGCGACCGCCGTGAGGGCACTCCTGAATCCGCGCATGTGCGTGCTCCTTGGTCGAGTGGTGTGATGGCTCAGAAGTCGTCCGCGCCGCGCCGCAGTTCGGGGGTCCAGTAGCCGGTGAGCGCCTTCGCCGGGTCGACGGCGATGCCGCCACTGCCGGGCGCGGTGACGGCGATGACCGTGGAGTCGCCCTCCAGCGTGACGGAGAACGCCGACACCGGCTCCGTGTCCTCGTCGGTCCCGCCGTCCGAGAACTTCACCAGGGCGTAGGCCGGGGCCCCCGGCGTGAGCACGACCGGCGTGGCCGGCTTGCTCTTGGCCACGGCCGGCACGTCCTGCTTGTGGCTCTCCAGGAACTGCACGTGCGGGAAACCCGGCAGCTTGCAGGAGCGGTGGGAGGTGTTCTTGGCCGTGAGGACGAGGTGGGTGTAGGGCGGGCCGTCCTGCCTGGCGGCGGTGACGGTGATGTCCCCTGCCGTGCAGACCGCGTCGGAGGCGGAGGCCTGCTCGCCGGACGAGCCGGACGAGCCGGACGTTCCCGCGGAGGCGCCGGCGCCGTTGGAACCCGACGAACCCGCGGAACCGGCGGTACCCGCCGAGTCCGCGGAATCCGAGGTGCCGGTGTTCTTGCCGTTCCCCGCCGCGGTCGCCGAAGCGGCGGCCGAAGGGGTGCCCGCGGATGCCGGGTCGCTGTCCGTGCCGCCCTGGCAGGCGGTCAGGGACAGGGCGAGAGCCGTGCCCGCGACAGCGAGCAGCGCGGAGCGGTGACGCCTGGTGTTCAAGAGATCTCCCCGTTTGGGTGGTACGCCGTGTGCGCACGGCTGACGTTCGACGGCGGGCGGTCTGTGCCCCGGCAGCACGCATGCGACCGGGGCGTCCGCGTCTTCCTCCAGTCGATCATTTCGGGCCGGTGCCGCCCAGGCGGTTCCCCCGGCAGAAGTACGGTCGGCCATACTTCTGCCGGGGCTCGCGACCGGACGAGCCGGACGAACGGGGACATCGACGGTGCGGGACGGCACGCCTTCCACGGGGGACTTCGGGCAGCGGTTAAGGGGCCTGCGGGCCCGTGCCGGGCTGAGCCAGGAGGCGCTCTCCCATGCGGCCGGGGTGAGTGTCAGGGCACTGGCGGACATGGAACGCGGGCGTACCCGGGGACCGCAGCGCCGTACCGTCCAAGCGCTGGCCGAGGCGCTGGGGCTGGGTGACGACGAGGCCGCGGACCTGGAGAGGGCCGCCGCCGTGGGCCGTCCGCGCCCGGGGGCGGCCACCGGCCCGGCCGCGCCCGGCACCTTGGCCCTGCCGCGCGACATCGCGGACTTCACGGCCCGTGGCGCGGCCCTCGCCCGACTGCTGGACCTGGCGCGGGACGCCGATCGGGGCCGGCCGGTGGTCACCGTGGTCACCGGGCAGCCCGGCCTGGGCAAGACCGCGTTCGCGGTGCACGCCGCGCACCGTCTCGCCCCGCACTTCCCGGACGGGCAGTTCGCCCTGGACCTGCACGGCATGGATCCCGAACCGGTCACTCCCAGGGACGCGCTGGCCCGGCTGCTGGGCGCGGTGGGCATCACCGACGCGGCGGTACCGGCCTGCACCGAGGACCGGGCCGGCCTGTGGCGGTCCCTTGCCGGGCAGCGGCGGCTGCTCCTGCTGCTGGACAACGCCGTCGACGAGTCCCAGGTCGGCCCGCTGCTGCCCGGTACCGGGCCGTCCCTGACCATCGTCACCAGCCGGCATGCCCTGGCGGGCCTGGAATCCGTCCACCGCTGCGATCTGGCTCTGCTGCGGCGCGAGGAGGCGGTGGAACTCCTGAGCCGCATCATCGGCCCGGAACGGGTGGCGGCGGAGGCACAGGCCGCACGTGATCTGTCCGACCTGTGCGGACACCTGCCGCTGGCCGTCCGGATCGCCGGCCAGCGGCTCCTCAGCCGGCCGCACGAACGGCTGGGCAAGCTCGTCGCCCGCCTCACCGCCGAGAGCCGGCGGCTGGACGGCCTCCAGGCCGGAAGCCTGCGGGTGCGCGCCGCCTTCGCGCTGTCGTACCGGCAACTGCGCCCGGAATCGCGGACGTTCCTGCGCCGCGCCTCGCTGGCCGCCGGCCAGGACTTCAGCCCCGAGACCGGCGCGCTCCTGGCCGGTCTGTCCTACGACGAGGCTGTCGCCTGCGCGGAGGAACTGACCGACGCAGGGCTTCTCCAGAGCGACCCCGCCACCGAGCGCTACCGCTTCCACGACCTGCTCAGACTGTACGCGGCCGAGCAGGTGACGGCCGAGGACGAACCCGGGGTCCGCGACGCCGCCCTGGACCGGACCGCGCTCTGGATGCTGCGCCGGGCCACCGCCGCCGCGCTGCACTTCGACGTCCACCATGAAGGCACCACGCCGTACGGCGACCCGGACCCGGACGGAGCGCCCGCCGGGCAGGAGGAGGCGCGGGCCTGGCTGGAGGCCGAGCAGGCGCAGTGGCTGGCCGCACTGCGCCGGGCGCACGACACCGGCCGGCACCGGCAGGTCCTGGACGCGGCGCAGGCGATGCACTGGTTCTCCGACCGCAACCAGCACTGGGAACAGTGGGTGGAGGTGTTCCAGCGTTCCGCCGACTCCGCCCGTGCCCTGGGCAGCAGGCGGGAGGAGGCGGTCCACCTGAACTGTCTCGCCTGGGCCTACAACCTCTGCGTCCACGACCCCCGTGCCGCCCTGACGAGCGCCGACGCCGCGCTCGTGGCGGCCCGCGAGTGCGGGGACGGGCTCCAGGAGGGCTGGGCACTCGGCTACGGCGCCGGCGCGCTCCACCGGCTGGGCCGGACGCGGGAGGCCCAGGAGCGCCTGCACGAGGCGGCCCGCCGCCTGGCCGAGCAGGACACCCCGCAGTCCCGGCTGGCCGAGCTGACGATACTCAACTCCCTGGGCAGCCTGCTGCGCCAGGCCGGCCGGCCGGCGGAAGCCCTGGACATCCACCGCCGCAGCGAGCGGATCTGCCGCGCGGGGATACCGGGCCGGACGGCGGAGTTGATCGTGTTGTACCACGCGGTCGCCCGGCAGCAGATCGGCAACGATCTGGCGGCCCTGGGACGCTGGCACGAGGCCGAACTGCCGCTGCGGCAGGCCCTGGCCGCCTTCGAGGAGGCGCAGATGCCGGCCTGGGCGGAAGCGGCGCGGCTCGACCTCGGCCAGGTGCTCACCGCCACGGGCCACCGGGAGGCCCGGCAGACGCTGCTCGCCGCCCGCGAGGCCCTGACCGCGCTGAGGAGCCCGCGAGAGGCCGAGGCCGCCGTCGCACTCGCCTCGCTCGACGAAGCCACCGCCGACACCTGAGGCCCGGCGGGGCCTCACGCGGACGGGGTCGCGGCGGAGCGGCGGGCGGCACGTGCGCAGGCGGGGTAGGCGCGCACGGGTGCGCACGTCCGGCGAGGGGATGTCCGGCCGGTGCTGGGCGTCGGCGGGTGACGGCGGCGTGCCGGGTGCGTCGGCGGGTGACGGCGGCGTGCCGGGTGCGTCGGCGGGTCCGCGCCGGCCGAGTGCCCGGGCCGCCACCCGCGCGGGCCGCTTCCGCGGTAGCCGCGGTGTGTCCCAACTCCCTTGAGCGGCAAGGAATCGGCCGCATCAAGTCCGGTCTCGCCGGGCAGCATCCGTGCGTGGACACGCACACACAAGTCCATAGTGCGGGACACGACGCTCGAGGGCGGTCGGCTGTGCGACGTGACTTTCACGGCGGCTGATCGCTGCACGGGGCACAGGTATTGCATAGCATCCACGCGAAGACGCACAGAGTTGTGAGAGGCCGTGAAGGTGATGAGCGGTCACGACCGTTTCGACAGTGCGGACGAGTCGAGGGGCAACAGACGCGAGGCGGACGGCCCGCCCGTATTCGACGACGAGCTTCCCGCCCCCCGGTCGGCGCGCACCGTCCCCCTCGCCGCGCTGCTGGGCTTCGCGCTGCTGAGCACCGTCGACATCCTGCGGGCCGATCTCTCCCCGGCCGCCGAGGCGACCTGTGTGCTGGTGCTCCTGGGGATCCTCGGCCTGCAGTTCCAGCACTCCGCGCCGGGCGGCAGCCGGGCGCCCCTGGCCCGCAGGTGCCTCACCCTCGCCGTCCAGGCGCTGCTGACCTGTCTGCCGCTGCTGCTGTTCCAGGCCTACTGGGCGACGATGGCCGGCTGCCTCGCGGCTTCGCTGCTGCTGCTCCTGCCGCCCCCGGTGGCCTGGTCGCTGTACGGCGTCGTGGGGCTCGGCATGCTGATCCTGCCGGCGTTCGACGGCCGGTCGGTCCTCGACGGCGTCCTGCTCTGCCAGACCACGCTGCTGACCGGGTTCGCCCTGTACGGCCTGGCCCGGCTGGCGGAGCTGGTCACGCGGCTGCACGCCGCGAGCGGTGAACTCGCCCGGCGGGCGGTCACGGGAGAACGGCTGCGCTTCGCCCGCGACCTGCACGACCTGCTCGGCTGCAGCCTCTCCGCGATCACGCTGAAGAGCGAACTGGTCCACCGGCTCATTCCCACGCAGCCCGCCCGCGCGATGAAGGAGGTCGACGAGGTGCTGTCCATCGCCGAACAGTCCCTCACCGACGTTCGCAAGGTCGCGAGCGGGTTCCGCGAGCTGTCCCTGCGGCAGGAGGTCAGGTCGGCGCGGTCGATGCTCGACGCCGCCGGTATCGACGTACGGACGGAGGTCGACCTGGGGCCGCTCTCCTCGCACCTGGACACCGCGCTCGCCACCACGCTGCGGGAGGCCGTCACCAATCTGCTGCGGCACAGCAACGCCTCACGCTGCCGCATCGAGGCCGTCCAACTGGACGGTCTGGTCCGGCTGGTGGTCGAGAACGACGGCGTCGACCCCGCCCACCACGACCCCTCGCCCTACGGCGGCAACGGACTGGTCAATCTGCACGCGCGGATGACCGCGGTGGGCGGTCGGCTGGAGTCGGGGCCCTGGCGGGACGGCACCTTCCGGCTGCTGGCCGAGGTGCCCGTGCCGAGCCCCTCGTCCACCGCGCGGGTGGGCGGCTGACCGGCCCGCGACGCCGCTCCCCCACCCGGCGCGGCTCCCTACGCGGGGCCGCCCTGCCCCGGCAGCAGCCGGAGGAAGGAAGCGGCCGGAGTGTGGTGGGCGACCGCCAGGTCGTTCTCGGTGATGCCGAGGGACGCGAGCGTCTGCCACGGCGGCACACCGGCCACGGGGGCGGAGGCGGCGTCCTTGTCGTTCCCGGTTTCATTCATGAGGACCTCTCTCCGGACAGGGTGCGGGACGTCGGACGGTCGCCGCGGCGCGCGATGCGCAGCCACAGCAGCTGGGAGATGAGCCAGCGCCGCATCGCGCCGAGATGGGCGGGCGAACCGTGCACGTCGTCGAACGTCTTGAACCGCACGTCCTGGAGCGTGCCGCGCAGCAGCGCCTGGTCCTCGGCCGGGATGATCTCGTCACGGCCGCTGGCGACGTACCGTACGGGAATCCGCACCTGCCGCAGCTGCTCCGGGGTGAGCGCGAACTGCCGTAGTAGATAACGGAGTTCGGCGAGGTTTGCGCTGCCGGTGAGGCGGCGCAGGGTGTCGGCCGTGATGCCGGGCACCCGGGGCCACCAGGCCTCGTCCGTGAAGAAGCCGGCGACGGGCGCGCCCACGGTGAGGACGCGGCGGATGCGGGAGTCGTCGGCGGCGGCGCGCACAGCGAGGTGGCCGCTGAAGCTGAGGGCGAGCATGGAGGTGTCGGAGACCCGGGCGCGGTCGGCGAGTTCGTCGAGCAGGAAGCCGAGGATGCGCCAGGAGTCGGGGCCGTAGGTGAAGGTGTTCTCGCCGACGCCGGGCAGTTCGGTGACGACGGCGGCGAAGCCGAGTTTGCACAGCAGCGGCAGCAGGGGCGCCCACTGTTCCTTCACGCTGACGATGCCGCCCATGACGATCAACAGCGGGCGGTGCCGGTCGAGTCCGGCGGCCCAGCAGACGACGGTGCCGTCGCAGGTCTCGAACTCCAGTCGCTCGATGCCGCCCTGGCCCTGCCGCCACCGGTCGAAGGTGTCGACGCACAGGCCCTGGGCGCGGACGCGGTCGGCGTCGCCGTGGTACGGGAACCGGGCGAGCGCGAAGTGGCGGCACGCGTCGAGGAGGTCGCCGTGGTCGGCGGCGGCCCGGCCCTCGGCGGTCCACACCGCGGCCCACGACCCGGGGTCCCCGACGGTGTCGTTGGTGATCCGGGTGAGGACGCGCGTGGCGTGCCCGGCCGTCATGCCCTGTCCCCGGGCGTGCAGGCGGGCGAATTCCTTGAGTTCTTCGAGATGGTCCATCGGTCTCCTAGCGAGGGAACCACCGGTTCGCACCGGTGGCGCCGTCGGGGCGGCGGGGGCGCCGAGGGAGACTCTGGAGACCCTGCCCGCCGGATCCCGCCGGAGCGGCTCTGCAACCCCAGTGTTCCGGCGCCCGCTTGCGCGGTGCTTGTACGCGGGCAGCGTCGCCTGTGTGCGCGGGCAGCGGTGCCTGTGCCAGGGCGGCGTCGCCTGTGCGCGGACGGCGGGGCCGGTCCACCAGAGGCGGGAGCCGGTCCCCGGGAAGCGGGAGCCGGTCCACCGGAAGCGGGGACCGATCCACCAGAGGCGGGAGCCGGTCCCCGGGAAG
>NZ_JBFADM010000064.1:0-12588 GCF_040641355.1 Streptomyces sp. NPDC020996 | reverse complement strand
GGAGCCGGTCCCCGGGAAGCGGGAGCCGGTCCACCGGAAGCGGGGACCGATCCACCAGAGGCGGGAGCCGGTCCCCGGGAAGCGGGAGCCGGTCCGCCGGAGGCGGGTGGCGGCGGTCAGTCCAGGCCGGCCAGGTACGCCTCGACGGCGTCGGCCGCGACGGCCGGGCCGTCGACGGACCGTATCCGCTCGCGCATGGCCCGCACCCGCTCGGCCACCGAGGCGTCGCCCGTCACCCGCTCCGCGGCCTCGCGCAGGCTCCGCACGGTGACGTCCTCCTTGGCCAGCAGGCGGCCGAGGCCCAGCTCCTCCACGCGCAGGGCGTTCGCCCGCTGCTCGTTAGTCTGGGGCACCAGGACCATGGGCACGCCGTTGTTCAGCGACTCCATGGTGCTGTTCATGCCGCCGTGGTTGATGAACAGCCGCGCGTGGCGCAGCACGTCGAGCTGGGGCGCGTACCGCCGTACGTCGACGTTCGCGGGCAGCGGCCCGAGGGCGGCCGGGTCGGTGTGCTCGCCGACGGTGATCAGGACGTCCCACTCGGTGTCGCCGAACGCCTCGATGGCCATGCGGAAGAACTCCGGCCAGCCCCTGGCCGAGGTGCCGAGCGAGACCAGCAGGACGGGGCGGTCCGGCGAGGCGGGCTGCCAGGTGCCCTGGTAGGGGCGTTCGGCGATGCAGGGGCCGGTGAAGACGAACCGTTCGTCGAAGGTCTCGCCGGCGTACTGGAACGCGCGGGGGAGGAAGACCAGGGCGAGCTTCTCGATGTGGGTGAGGAAGCCCATCGGGTCGGCGGGCAGCCCGAACCGGGGCAGCAGCGTCGCGAGCCTCATCGCCGCTTCGACGATCCGCGGGTCGTCCGGCGCGGCCACCGGGAACTTCTCCCGGATGGAGAAGTGTTCGTTCGCGGCCAGCACGGGATACGTCCGGATCAGCGGGACGCCGTGCCCGGCGGCGAAGAAACGCGCTCCCCAGGCCATGAAGTCGTGGACGATCACGTCCGGCCGGTTCGCCTCGTCCTCGTAGAACGGGGTGACCTGGGCCACGAGGGAGGTGGCCTCGTCCAGGCTGCGCAGCCCCTCGCCGGCGGTCTCCTCGGGCGTGAGGGGGGCCTGGTAGAAGTCGCCGAAGACCGATTCGTAGCGGACCGGTTCGGCGCCGGCCGCCTTCATGATGGGGGCGAAGTGGTCGGTCACGGTGCAGGTGACTCGGTGACCCCTTCGCACCAGTTCCTCGATCACGCCGACCGTGGGGTTGACATGGCCTACGGCCGGAAAGTTGAAGAAGGCGATGTGGCGTCGCACGGGTGGCTCCTCCCGCTCGTCCCGCTCGTCCGGATTCCGTCAGTTACGTCAGTCAGTTACGTCAGTTACATCAGTTACGTCAGTCAGTTGCGTCAGTGCCGTGAGTTACCTGGGCTCCATGAGTTCCGTCGGGTTCGCCGGGTGCCGCTGACCGGCGTATACCGTCGAGGAGTTCCGCCTGCCGCAGGGTGTCGCGGGGGTCCGGGAGGGTTCCGGAGCGCACGGCGGCGGCGAAGGCCGCGACGGTGGCCGCCACCTGGTCGTGCGGCGCGAGCGTGATCTCCTCGGTCTTGCCGTCGCGGTGCAGGCCGATCACGGGGACGTGGTCGGCGGGCGGGGTGAACGCCCGGTCGACGGTGATGCCGCCCTCGCTGCCCCACAGTTCGTACGACGAGCGGTAGGCGTGCTCCATGCCGAAGGTGATCTGGGCCGTGACGGGGCCGGGTGTGCTCAGCAACGCGGCGCCGGAGGTCTCCACCCGCCGTCCCGCGCCCCGGGCGAGGCGGGCGCCGGTGACGTGGAGGGCGGGGCCCAGGAAGTGCAGCGCGGCCCGCAGCGGGTAGATCCCGACGTCGGCCAGGGCCCCGCCGCCGAGGTGCGGGTCGTAGCGGATGTCACCGTCGGGCAGCGGGGGGATGGTGAACGCGGCGTGGAGCGAGCGCGGTTCGCCGATCGCGCCGTCGGCGACCAGGCGTCGTACGGCCTCGTGCCGCCGGTGATGGACGAACATCACGTTCTCCATGAGCACCAGGCCGCGGGCGGCCGCGAGTTGGAGCAGCCGCGCGGTGCACTGGGGGTTGGTGGACAGCGGCTTCTCGGCGAGGACGTGCCGGCCCGTGCGCAGTGCCGCCTCGGTCCACTCGGCGTGCAGGGCCGCGGGCAGCGGCACGTAGACGGCCTGGACGTCGTCCCGTTCGAGCAGTGCGTCGTATCCGTGGACGGGCCGGCCGCCGAAGCGGTCGGCGACCTCGCGGGCCTTGGCCGCGTCCCGGCTGGCGACCGCCGCGATCTCGATGCCGGGGTCGGCGGCGAAGGCGGGGAGCATGCGGCGCACGGCGATGCCCGCGCAGCCGATCACCCCGATCCGCAGGGGGCCGGTCACCGGGACCTCACCGCCGTCGCGTTGAGGCAGGCGAGCAGGGTGCGGGCCTGGACGTTGAGGTAGTGGCCGTGCCGGACCAGGGAGGTGAGCTGCCCAGGGGTGACCCAGGCGTAGCCGGGCGGCGGGTCCTGCGGGACGTCGGTCTCGTCCGCGTCGACGATGAGGTAGCGGCTCACGGCGTTGAGGAAGCGGCCGCCCTCCTCGGAGTGCACGGCCTCGTAACGGACCCGGTCGGGGCCGGCGTTCTCCACGGTGTCGAGGAACAACGGGCGTTCCCCGGCGGGCAGATGGGCGTAGTTGTCGGGGGTGTACTGCACGGTCGGCCCGAGTTCGACGGTGTCGAGGAAGCCGGCCTCGACGCGGGCGTGCACCAGGACGTGCGGGACGCCGCCGAACCGCCGGGTGAGGAAGGCGGTGACGCCGGCGCCGACCGGCTCGAACAGGGGCTGGGTCCAGCCGGTCACCTCACGGTTGCCGGCCTGCACGGACACGGCGACGACGTCGAAGTAGCGGTGCGCCTCGTGCTCGATCGTGCTCTCGCGGCGTTTCCAGCCGGGGAGGTTGTCCAGCGGGACGCGTTCGGCGCGCACGCTGTGCCGGGTGCGCTCGCCGGTGATCCAGGACAGCAGCTCGGTGTCGGTGAGCAGCGCGCCGTCCCAGGTGTCGCCGAACGGCAGGCAGGACAGCACCGTGCGGGAGTCCATGTTGACCACGTTGTCCAGGTGCAGCAGTTCGGCGATCTGGCCGAGAGTGAGCCAGCAGAAGTCGTCGAGGAGCGGGACGTCGCCGGTCGCCTCGACCACCATGTTGCGGTTGGACTTGTGGTGGAACCACGAGCCGTGTTCGGACTGGAGCACGTCGGCGACGACCCGGCCGCGGTCCGGCCCGACGAAGTACTCGATGTACTTGACGTCCGCGCCCTGGTGGGCCTTGGTGTAGTTGCTGCGGGTCGCCTGGACGGTGGGCGAGAGCTGGAGCAGATTGGGGTTGCCGGGCTCCATCTTCGCCTGCATCAGGAAGTGAAGCACGCCGTCGAACTCCTTGACGACGATCCCCAGGATGCCCACCTCGGGCTGTTTGATGATGGGCTGGTACCAGTCGGCGTACGGGCCGTCGCCGTGCGGTTCGCCCTGCTCGGTGACGTGCAGGCCCTCGACGGAGAAGAACCGTCCGCTGCGGTGCACCAGGTTGCCGGTGGACTCCTGGAACGACCAGCCGTCCAGGTCCGCGAACGGTATCCGCTCCACGCGGAAGGTGTTGGCCCGGCCTCGCCCGGCCAGCCAGGCCGCGAAGTCGCCGGTGCCGAGGTGGACGCCTTCGGTGGTGGCCGCCGAGCGCGCGATGCGGTCCGGCAGGCTCGCGTTCTGACGCCTCTGGAGGATGTGGGTCGACGGCATCGGGGTAACTCCCTGTCTTTCTGGTGCGGAGAGCGCGGCCGGGTCAGGCACCGTCGGCCGCGAGGAAGTCGTTGAGGACCCTGCGGTAGTAGTCGGGGCCGAAGCCCAGGTCCGCGACCTGCGGGACCAGGGCGCGCAGCTTCTCGGTGGAGATGGCGTACTCGGCGCCCGCGTCGACGTACTTCTTGCGCGGCGCGAGCCGCAGCGCGCGGGCGAGATGGTCGACGATGTCCTCGACCGGGGCCGCGAATCCGGAGGCCACGTTGACCGTGTCCGCCCGCAGCCCCGCGGCGAGCAGCCGGTCGGTGATCGTCAGCATGTCCGCGACGCCGATCAGGTCGCGGACCGCGCGCCGGTGCAGGAACACCGACCCCGACCGGACCTGCCGCACCAGGGTGGGGATGAGCTGGTGGTGGCGCCCGTGCGGTCCGACCAGGTGCGCAAGGCGGAGGATGAGGTGGTCGGCTCCCGAGTCGCGCAACTGCTCTTCGAGCGCGAGTTTGTGGGCGCCGTAGGGGGTGGCGGGGCGGACCGGGGCGTCCTCCCTGCCCGGTCCCTCGGCGAGGCCGTACATTCCGGTCGCGGCCGTCGAGAAGAACAGCAGCAGCTGCCCGCCCGCGGCGCAGCGCTTCGCGACGTCGCGCAGCAGTGCGGCCTCCCGCGCGTAGTCCGCGTCGGTGGCGCCGCTCGTCCTGGACTCCCCCGCCGCGAGGGCCACGGTGCCCGGATGCCGGCCGGCCAGCGGACGCAGGCTCCGTGCCAGGAATCCGGTTCCCACTATCTCCATCGTCTTCCCGGTCTCCTGTCGGGAGGCGGCCCGGTGGCTGGGAGCCGAGGCGGACCCGGTCCGCGGGCAGGGGTGCTCGGGCCCGGTCCGGAGGGGTGCGCCGACGGGCTCTCAGCCGCGCTGGGCCACGAACTCCTTGATCGTGGCGGTCATGTAGTCGAGCATTTCGTCGGTGAGCCCGGGGTAGACGCCGATCCAGAAGGTGTGCTCGGTGATGACGTCGCTGTTGGTGAGGTCGCCGACGACCCGGTGCGGCTTGCCGATGTAGGCGGGCTGCCGGGTGAGGTTGCCGGCGAACAGCCGCCGGGTGCCGATCTTGTGTTCTTCGAGGTGGGCGACCAGTTCTGCGCGGGTGAAGCGGGCCTCGGGGTCGACGGTGATGACGAAGCCGAACCAGCTCGGGTCGGACTTCCGGGTGGGCTCCGGCAGCAGCAGGCCGGGCACGCCGTCCAGTCCCTCGCGCAGCCGGCGCCAGTTGCGCCGCCGCGCCTCGATGAAGCCGTCCAGCTTGTCGAGCTGGGCGAGGCCCAGCGCGGCCTGGATGTCGGTTCCCTTCAGGTTGTAACCGACGTGGGAGAAGATGTACTTGTGGTCGTACCCGGCCGGCAGGTCGCCCAGCTGGTACTCGAACCGCTTGAAGCAGGTGTTGTTCATGCCGGGTTCGCACCAGCAGTCGCGGCCCCAGTCGCGCAGCGACTCCACGATGCGGGCCAGGCCCAGGTCGGAGGTGAGCAGACAGCCGCCCTCGCCCATGGTGAGATGGTGCGCCGGGTAGAAGCTGACCGTGGTCATGTGGCCGAAGGTGCCGGTGAGCCGGCCGTCGTAGGTGGAGCCGACCGCGTCGCAGTTGTCCTCGATGAGGTAGAGGCCGTGCTCCTGGGCGAGTTGCGCCACCTCGGCGACCTCGAAGGGGTTGCCGAGCGCGTGCGCGATGATGATCGCCCGCGTCTTCGGGCCGATCGCCCGGGCCACCCGCTCGGCCGTCGTGTTGTACGTGGCCAGTTCCACGTCCACGAAGACCGGCACGAGCCCGTTCTGCAGGATCGGGTTGACGGTGGTGGGGAAGCCCGCGGCGACGGTGATCACCTCGTCGCCCGGCTTCAGCGCCCGGTCGCCGAGTTCGTGCTGGGTGAGGGCGGAGACGGCCAGCAGGTTCGCCGACGAACCCGAGTTGGTCAGATGGGCCTTGCGCCGCTTAAGCCTCTTGGCGAAGGCGGACTCGAACTTCTTGGAGCTGGGTCCGGCGGCGATGCGCATGGTCAGCGCCGCCTCGACGAGGGCGACCCGGTCCGCCTCGTCCAGGACGGCGCCGGACGGCCAGATCTCGGTCACGCCGGGCACGAACTCCCGGTCGGGCGCGGTCTCGCGGTGGTATCTGCGGACCTCGTCCAGCACCAGTTCCTTGTGGTCGATGGTGTCGCTCATCGTCATGTCCTTCCGTTGACCGGTGCCGGCACAGCGGCTGCGAGCAGGTCGCGCAGCGAGTCGTCGAGGGTGCGGCGCGGCCGCCATCCCAGGAGCCGCAGCGCCCGTGAGACGTCGAGTTGCTGCCACGCCACGTCGGTGCGCGGGGACGGGGCGGGGGCGGCCTCGACGACGGGGACGTCCACGCCGCTGAGGCGGACCATGCGGTCGATCAGCGCGCGCATCGCTACGGCCTCGCCGCGGCCGACGTTGATCACCCGGCCGCTGACGTCGGCCCTCGGCGCGGTGGCGGCGGCGCGTACGGCGTCGACGACGTCGTGCACGTCGACGAGGTCGCGGCGGGCGCGCAGCGGCGGGAGCCGCAGCTCGTCGGGCGGCTCGCCCAGGGACCGGGCGCGGGCGGCCGCGCCGAGGTGTGCGGCGACCCGGCCGAAGAGGCTGCCGGCCGGCACCCCGGCACCGATCACGTTGGCGAGGCGGAGGACCACACCGTCGAGGCCGTCGTCCGCCGCGGCCCGCAGGACGGTCCGCGTGCCGAGGAGTTTCGTGCGCCCGTACGGTGTGACGGGTGCGGGCTCCTGCTCCTCGCGGGTGCCGGCGCCCGGCGTTCCGGCGCCGTACTCGTGGACGGTGCCGAGCTGGATCAGCCGCGGCGGGTGCGGCAGTCCGGCGAGCGCCCGGGTGAGGCGGACGACCAGGTCCGCGTTGCCCGCGGTCATCTCGGCCTCGTCGCCCTGCCAGACCCGGCCGGCGGCGTTGACCACCACGTCGGGCCGGACCGAGCCGAAGAGGGCGGCGAGGTCGAGTGCGTCGGCGGCGAGCAGGTCCATGGCCACGTGCCGCGCGTCCCCCGGCCCGTCCCCCGCCGCGGTACGGGACACCGGGTGCACCCGGGCGCCGTCGGCGCGGAACGCCTCGCCGATACGGCGGCCCAGGTAGCCGGTGCCGCCGAGCACCATCACGCGCAGCCCGGCCGCCGCGCCGCGGTCAGCCGTGTCCACGGCCGGCCCCGTACTTGACGGCCTTCCACCAGTCGGGGTGGTCGCGGTACCAGGCCACCGTGGCGGCCAGGCCCTCCTCGAACCCGATCCGCGGCGCGTAGCCGAGCTCTTCACGGATCTTGGACTCGTCGATGGAGTACCGCAGGTCGTGCGCCTTGCGGTCGGCGACGTGGCGGATCATCTCCGCGCCGGATCCGGTCAGTTCGAGCAGCCGCTCGGTGATGGCTCGGTTGGTGCGCTCGTTGCCGCCGCCGATGTTGTAGATCTCGCCGGCCCGGCCGCGGTCGAGCACCAGGTGGATGCCGCGGCAGTGGTCGTCCACGTGCAGCCATTCGCGGATGTTGCGTCCGTCGCCGTACAGCGGCACCGGCCGGCCTTCCAGCAGGTTGGTGACGAACAGCGGGATGAGCTTCTCGGGGTGCTGGTAGGGCCCGTAGTTGTTGGAGCAGCGGGTGATGGAGAGGTTCACCCCGTGCGTGCGCCAGTAGGTGCGGGCGACCAGGTCGGAGCAGGCCTTGGAGGCCGCGTAGGGGGTGTTGGGCAGCAGCGGCCAGTCCTCGGTCCAGGAGCCCTGCTCGATGGAGCCGTACACCTCGTCGGTGGAGACGTGCACGACCCGCTCGACCCCGCTGTCCAGCACGGCGTCGAGGAGGGTCTGGGTGCCCAGGACGTTGGTGCGGAAGAAGGGGCCCGCGCCCTCCAGCGAGCGGTCCACGTGGGACTCCGCCGCGAAGTGCACCACGGCGTCGTGTCCGGGCAGCAGTTCGCGCAGCAGGCCCAGGTCGCAGATGTCGCCCCGGACGAACTCCAGGCGCGGGTGCGCGGCGGGCAGGTTGTCGCGGTTGCCCGCGTAGGTCAGCTTGTCCAGGGCGGTGACCCGGGCGTCCTCCCACCCCGGGTAGGCGTTCCGGAGCAGGTTGCGGACGAAGTTGGAGCCGATGAAGCCGGCTGCTCCGGTGACGAGGATCCTCATGCGGCCACTTCCACTCTGGTGTGGTCGCCGACGACCAGGCGGTAACGGTCCGTGCTCTGCCCGCTGGTGCCGACCGAGGCGGAGCGTCCGATGACGGAACTGCGCAGGCCCTGGACGCCGGTGACCGACGCGCCGTCCAGGGCGATGGAGTACTCCAGCCGGCTTCCGGTGACCGTGCACGCGCGCCCGATGGACGTGTGCGGGCCGATGTGGCTGTCCTCCACGACCGTGCCGGCGCCGATGATCACCGGTCCCTCGATGCGGGAGCGCACGACGCGCGCCCCCTCCTCGACGACGACCGGCCCGGCGAGCACGCTGGCCCCGTCGATCTCACCGTGCAGGGCCGGCCGCAGGCTCTCCAGGACGTGCTGGTTGCAGTCGAGGAGGTCCTCGACGTTGCCGGTGTCCTTCCAGTAGCCCTGGTACTGGCCGGCCCGCACGTCCGCGCCCGTCGACACCAGCCACTGGACCGCGTCGGTGATCTCCAGTTCGCCGCGGGCGCTGGGCCGGATGGACCGGACCGCTTCGTGGATGGCGGCGGTGAAGAAGTACACGCCCATCAGTGCCAGGTCGCTGCGCGGCCGCTCGGGCTTCTCCACCAGGCGCAGCACCTCGCCGCCGGGGCCGAGTTCGGCGACCCCGAAGGCGCGCGGGTCCGGCACCTTGTAGACCACGACGTGGGCGGCCGGGCGGTGCGCGGCGAACTCCTCCGCGATGCCGGCGATCCCGTCGGGCAGCATGTTGTCGCCGAGGTACATGACGAAGTCGTCGTCGCCGAGGAAGTCGCGGGCGATGGCGACGGTGTGGGCGAGGCCGAGCGGAGCCTCCTGCCGGATGTAGGTCAGCCGGGCCCCGAGCCGGGAGCCGTCCCCGAGCGCCTGCTGGATCTCCTGGGCGCGGTCGCCGACGATGACCCCGACCTCGGTCACGCCGAGGTCCAGGATGTTGCCGAGGACGTATTCCAGGACCGGCCGGTTCGCGATGGGGATGAGCTGTTTGGGCATGGAGTAGCTGAAGGGCCGCAGGCGGGTGCCCGATCCGCCGGCCAGCACCAGAGCCTTCATGGGAGGTCCTCTCGCTTCATGTGTTGATGCCTCTTCGGTCCGGTGCGCGGTCCGCGGCCGACGGGGCCCGGGACCGGGCCCAGGCCCTGTCCTCCTCGGCCCGGTGCGTGGGCGGTCGGCGGCACCGGGGGTGACACCGGGTCGGGCACCTGGTCAGACGCCGGGTCGGGCGACAGGTCCAGGCGGCGGCCGGGTCAGGCGGCGGCGAAGTCCGGCAGCGTGCCCGCCGCCAGGGCCTCGGCGAGCGTCGGTGCCTTCGCGTCCTTGTCCGAGACCAGCGGTGTCCCGGCGCACTCCCAGGGAAGGTCCAGGTCGGGGTCGAGCGGGTTGATGTCGATCTGTGTTCCGGGGACGTACGTGGTGGAGACGACGTAGCAGATGCAGGCGTCGTCGGTGAGCGCCAGGAATCCGTGGCCGACGCCCTCCGGCACGTACACGGACCGGCCGGAGGCGGCGTCGAGTTCGCTGACCCGGTGCCTGCCGAAGGTGGGCGAGCCGACCCGGAGGTCGACGACGATGTCGCGCAGCACGCCGCGGACGCAGGTGACGAACTTCGCCTGTCCGGGCGGGATGGTCACGCTGTGGATGCCGCGCAGGGTGTGGCGCCGGGACACCGAGTAGTTGATCTGACGGGGCCGGAAGACGATCCCCGCGGAGCGCTCCAGGTCGTCGGTGCGCAGCGACTCGTAGAACACTCCCCTGCTGTCGGGTATGTGGTCGGGCTCGATGAGAAAGGTGCCGGGGATGCCGGTCTCCTCGACGCGCACGCTCGCCCCCTCCTGCTGAAGTCGACTGGCCTCGGTGCCGTGTGCGGCGGCGGACGCCCGCGGCTCAGCCGCGGTGCTCCGCGGTCAGCCGCTCCAGGACCGGGACGACGTCCTTCGGTGCCGGGGCGGCCAGCATGTCCTCGTACAGGGCGCGGGCGCCGAGCTGGAAGGACGGCTCCTCGATCAGCCGGACGAGGTCCTTCTGCAGGCTGTCGACGTCGATCGCCGCGGGGTCGGCGACCAGTCCGGCGCCCCGGCGGGCGACGTACCGGGCGGTGACCATCTCGTCCCACATCGGCAGCGGCACGACGAGCTGCGGCACCTTGAAGGCGACGGCGGCGGCGAACGTCCCGCCGCCCCCGTGGTGGATGATCGCCGAGCTGGCGGGCAGCACCTGGTTGAGCGGGATGTACTCCAGGGCGCGGACGTTGTCCGGGAGTGTGCCGGCCGCTTCCAACTGCTCGCTGTTCAGCGTCGCGACGAGTTCCAGGTCCAGGCCGGCGACGGACTCGAAGAACTCCTTCATCGGGAAGCCGCTGTGCCGGCCGGCCAGCAGCCGGCGGCTCACTCCCAGGGTGAGCACGGCCCGGGGGCGTTCCGGGCGGGGGTGCAGCCAGCCGGGAAGCACGGTGCCCCCGCTGTAGGGGACGCGGCGGACGGGGACGTACGTCAGGTCCAGCGGGGTGCGCATCCGGGACTGGGTCAGGTCCAGGGTCCACTGGCCGGTCAGCGTCTCCTCGGTGAAGTCGAGGCCGTAGCGTTCCAGGACCGGGCGCAGCCACGGCATCCACGGGTCCTCGGTCAGGCCGGACGACGGATCGGCCAGCTCCTGACGCGTCCTGGCCCGGACCAGGCCGATGTTGTCGGTGCCGAACAGCAGGCGCGCGTGCGCGGCGCCGCAGGTGCGGGCGGCCACCGCGCCGGTCGGCGCCAGCGGGTCCCACAGGACGAGGTCGGGGCGCCAGTCCCTGGCGAACTCGACCAGCGTGTCCAGGACGGGCCGGCGTCCGCCCTCGACAGCCGGCGGCGGGTAGTACGCGTGGAACATGCCCCCGAGCACGGCCCTGGCGGTGCGCCAGGAGTCCGGGTCGTCGGGGTCGAGCGCCAGGGTGGGCCGGTCGGGGCCCGCGGCGGCGATGAGGGGCGCGAGCGAGGCGGTGAGTTCCTCCTTGCCGCCCAGCGAGACCGCGGTGAGGCCGGCCGAGGTGATGTTCTCGATCACCTTCTGGTCGACCACACCTTCGGGGCTCGCCACCACGACCTCGTGGCCGGCGCTCTGCAGCGCCCACGCCAGCGGAATGGCTGGATAAAGATGTGCCGATGCCGGAAAGATGGTGAAAAGAACGCGCATCGCTGACCTCTCCGAGACTGCCGGCGCCATGCCGACGCGTACGGTTCGCACGCATCCTGCGGGCGCCCTCTAAAGAGCCGCTTGTGCACCGCGAGCGGGGTGCACGGGGGTGCACGGAGGTGCCGCACCCGCCGCCGGGCGCCGGAGCCCCGCCCCGGCCGGAGTTTCGCCGCAAAGCGCGGATCGGCTCCAACTCTCCTTTGTAAATGGGCCAGTTACGCCGTTGTGTGTCCGCAGGGGTTTGAATGCCGCACAATTTTTACGAGGTTGACTTACGATCTCCGCAGGATGGAGGCCGTGCAGATGATCGAGAATCACGAACGGTCCGACACCTTGTACGAGTTGAGCAACGCCCACCTCTACAGAGGAGTTCGGTGATGCTGAACCTCCAGGACCATCCCGCCGTGCTCTGTATCAAAGGCCACGAACGGTCCGACAGCGCGGGCGAGTCGAGCGACGCGCACGTCTCCCGGGGAGTTCGGTGATACGCATACTGATCGCCGAGGACATGAACATGGTTCGCGGCGCCTTGGTCGCGCTGCTCAATCTCCAGGACGATCTCGACGTGGTGTGTGAGGTGGCACGCGGGGACGAGATCGTCGACATGGCGCTCAAACACCGGCCCGACGTCGCCATCATCGACATCGATCTGCCCGGTGTCGACGGCCTGTCGGCCGCCGGCCGGCTGCGTGAACGGCTCCCGCAGTGCCGCGTCCTCATCCTCACGAGCCTGGGCCGCCCCGGCGCCCTGCGCCGGGCCCTGGAGACCCGGGTCGCCGGCTATCTCCGCAAGGACGCCCCGTCCTCCGAACTCGCCACCGCGGTACGACGGGTGGCGGCGGGGCACCGGGCCGTCGACCCGGAACTGGCGCTGGCCGCCTGGGGGGAGTACGAGAGCCCCCTCACCGACCGGGAGACGGAGGTGCTGCGGCTGGCGGCGGAGGGCGCGGAGCCGCGGGAGATCGCCTCCCGGCTGCGCCTGTCGGCGGGGACGGTGCGCAACTACCTGACGACCATCGTCGCCAAGCTGAACGCCCGCAACCGCGTCGACGCGATCCGCATCGCGAGGGATGCCGACTGGCTGTTGTGACGGGGGCCGCGGACCACGGCGGGGCGTCGCCGTGCGCCGGGCGTCCTCATCGAACGGCGTTCTGATCAAGGGGCTTTGGCCGGTCACAAGGGCTGCTCCCTAGCGTGCGGCGCAGGCAGCAAGCTGCGTCGACGCGAAGGAGCGGCCGGTGGCCGTCGATACGACTCATTCCAGTGGCACGAGCGCCTCCGGGGAGGCGGACGGCACGGCCCACCTCCCGGTTCACGAGGTCCGCCGGCTGGACCGGGTGATCATCCGGTTCGCGGGTGACTCGGGTGACGGGATGCAGCTCACCGGTGACCGTTTCACTTCGGAGACGGCGTCGTT
>NZ_JBFADM010000063.1:0-50016 GCF_040641355.1 Streptomyces sp. NPDC020996 | reverse complement strand
GTGCTTGCTTTTGGCCCTTGGGGTGGGGGGCCCGGGGGGCAGGCGGGGGGCCGCCGCGGGGGGGGGGGGGGGGGGCCCCCGCGGCCGGGCCAGGGGGCCGGTGTTCAGGCCCCCTGCGTCAGCACCTTCTCCAGCGTTCCGAGCGCCGACTCCAGCTCCTCGCCGGTGATCGTCAGCGGCGGCGCCAGCCGGATCGTGGAGCCGTGGGTGTCCTTGACGAGGATTCCCTCACCCAGCAGCCGCTCGCCGATCTCCCGGCCGGTGCCGATCGCCGGGTCGATGTCGACGCCCGCCCACAGGCCCCGGGCGCGGAAGCCGGTGACGCCCTTGCCGACGAGGGCCTCCAGGCCGTCCCGCAGGACGACGCCCAGCTCGGCCGCCCGGCGCTGGTACTCGCCCGTCTCCAGCAGCTCGACCACCGCCGTGCCGACGGCCGCGGCCAGCGGGTTGCCGCCGAACGTAGAGCCGTGCTCGCCCGGCCCCAGCACGCCGAGCACGTCCCGCCGGGCGAGAACCGCGGACACCGGCACGATGCCGCCGCCCAGCGCCTTGCCCAGCAGCAGCATGTCGGGGACGACCGACTCGTGCTCCACCGCGAGGGTGCGGCCGGTGCGGCCCAGGCCCGACTGGATCTCGTCGGCGATGAACAGACAGCCCGCGCGGCGGGTCAGCTCCCGTACGCCGGCCAGGTAGCCGTCGTCCGGCACGATCACGCCGGCCTCGCCCTGGATGGGCTCCAGCAGCACCGCGGCCGTCGTCTCGTCGACCGCCGCCTCCAGGGCCGCGAGGTCGTTGTAGGGGACGATGCGGAAGCCGGGGGTGAAGGGGCCGAAGCCCTTGCGCGCCGTCTCGTCGGTCGAGAAGCTGACGATCGTCGTCGTGCGGCCGTGGAAGTTCTCCGCCGCGACCACGATCGTCGCCCGGTCGGCGGGGACGCCCTTGACCTCGTAGGCCCACTTGCGGGCCACCTTGATGCCGGACTCCACGGCCTCGGCGCCCGTGTTCATCGGCAGCACCATCTCCTGGCCCGTCAGCTCCGCCAGGCGCTCGGCGAACTCGGCCAGGCGGTCGTTGTGGAAGGCGCGCGAGGTGAGGGTGAGACGGTCCAGCTGGCGGTGTGCGGCCTCGACCAGCAGCGGGTGCCGGTGGCCGAAGTTGAGGGCGGAGTAGCCGGCCAGCATGTCCAGGTAGCGGCGGCCCTCCACGTCCTCCACCCAGGTGCCCTCGGCCCGGGCGACCACCACCGGCAGCGGGTGGTAGTTGTGGGCCAGGACCGGCTCCTCGGCGCGGATGAGGTCGGCGGACGTGCGCGTGGTGACGGGAGCGGTCATGAGCGGATCTCCTGAGTGCAGCACTTGATGCCGCCGCCTGCCTTGCGGAACTCCGACAGGTCGACGGGGACGGGGAGGTAGCCGCGGTCGGCGAGGGCGGAGGCGAGGGCCTCCGCCTGGGGCGCGATGAAGACGTGGCGGCCGTCGGACACGGAGTTGAGACCGAACGCCATCGCGTCCTCACGGGTGGCGAGCACCGCGTCCGGGTACAGCCGCGCGAGCACCTCGCGGCTGCCGGCCGAGAACGCCTCCGGGTAGTACGCGATGTTGTCGTCGTCGAGGACGAACAACGCGGTGTCCAGGTGGTAGAAGCGCGGGTCCACCAGCGTCAGGCTGATCACCGGGTGGCCGAAGAACTCCTGCACCTCGCGGTGGGCCTCGCGGGTGGTGCGGAATCCGGTGCCGGCCAGGACGTAGCGGCCCGTCCAGACGAGGTCGCCCTCGCCCTCGCAGACGGACTCGGGCCGGTGCACGTCGAAGCCGGCCGACTTGAACCACGTGTCGTAGTGCGTGGACTCAGGGCGCCTTTCGGGCGCGTGGAAGAGGGAGCCGAAGACGCGGCCGTCGACGACGACCGCCGAGTTCGCGGCGAAGACCATGTCGGGCAGGCCGGGGGCCGGCTCCAGTACGTCGACGGTGTGACCGTGGTGGCGGTAGGCGCGGATCAGCTCCTGCCACTGTTCCTGGGCCAGGTCGGCGTCGACGGGTGCGTCGGGCCGCATCCAGGGGTTGATCGCGTACTGCACGGCGAAGTGTCTGGGTTCACAGACGAGGAAGCGCCGCCGGCGCGGCACACGGGAGTCGGGCACAGAGGGGTTCCTCCGCTTCCTGGGGTGTGGGCTGGGTTGACACCACGGTAGGAAGCGACCGATACGACCGACAAGAAACGGATATTGCGCGTCAGCGCAGGAATGCTGCGTTCTTTCCGCTCATTGCGCACGCCTGCTGCGCATACTTCCGGTACTTTCGCTCATCCGGAGGACTTGGTCGAGGCCACCCGGTCGGCGGCACACAGTCGGAAGCACCATTCGTGAGCACTCATTCGGGCGCGGGCTGACTGGCGCCCGCCTCGGGGCTCTCCGGCAGCAGATGCGACAGCACCATCACGCTGATCGTCTTGCGGATGAACGGCTCCCGGCGGATCCGTTCCAGCACCTCCTCGAAGTGCTCGACGTCCCGCGCCCGCACGTGCAGCAACGCGTCCGCGCCGCCGGTCACCGTCATCGCGGCCGTGATCTCCGGATGGTTGCGGACCACCTCCGCCAGCCGCCGGGGCGGGGCGGCGCCCTCGCAGTACACCTCGACGTACGCCTCCGTGCGCCAGCCCAGCGCCGACGGCCGCACCGTGGCCGTGAACCCGGTGATCACCCCCGTGTCCCGCAGCCGGTCCACGCGCCGCTTCACCGCCGTCGACGACAGCCCGATGGCCGCCCCGATCTCGGCGAAGCTGGTCCTGGCGTTCGCCATCAGCGCGGTGACGATCTTCCGGTCGAGCTCGTCGAACGGGGCGGGCCTGCTGTTCATGGCGGCACTGTACCCAGCGTGAACGGCCGCTCCCGGCACATGTCCAGGCGCGCGGATTGCTCCTACACTCCGGGTTCATGCTGCGCGCCCTCGCCGTCGACGACGAACGCCCCTCACTGGAGGAGCTGCTCTATCTGCTCAACGCCGACCCCCGCATCAGCAGCGCGGAGGGCGCCGGCGACGCGACCGAGGCGCTGCGCCGCATCAACCGGGCCCTGGAGTCGGGGCCGGGCGGGGCCGAGGCCATCGACGTCGTCTTCCTCGACATCCACATGCCGGGCCTCGACGGACTCGACCTCGCCCGGCTGCTGAGCGGGTTCGCCGAGCCGCCGCTCGTCGTGTTCGTCACCGCCCACGAGGACTTCGCCGTCCAGGCCTTCGACCTCAAGGCCGTCGACTACGTGCTCAAGCCCGTCCGCAAGGAGCGCCTCGCCGAGGCGGTGCGCCGGGCCGCCGAGATCGGCAACGCCGCCCCGCGCATCCCCGTGCACGAGCCCGACCCCGACCAGCTGCCCGTCGAGCTCGGCGGCGTCACCCGGTTCGTCGCCGTCGACGACATCACCCACGTCGAGGCCCAGGGCGACTACGCCCGCCTGCACACCGACAAGGGCAGCCACCTGCTCCGCATACCGCTGTCCACCCTGGAGGAGCGCTGGCGCGCCCGCGGCTTCGTCCGCATCCACCGCCGCCACCTGGTCGCGCTGCACCACATCGGCGAGCTCCGGCTGGACGCGGGCACCGTGAGCGTGCTGGTCGGCGGCGAGGAGCTGCAGGTCAGCCGCCGCCACGCGCGCGAACTGCGGGACCTGCTGATGAGGAGGACGTGATCGTGCCGCAGGACCCCGCCGAGCGCCGCGTCGTCGTCACCGGCCCGCACCGGCGCGTTCTCCCCCACGCCCGGCTCCGCTCGCGGGGGCGGTACCCGCACACCTCCGGCTACTACCGGCCGCGCACCGAGATCGACGAGCAGACCACCCTCGGCCACACCTACGTCCGCTCGCTGATGCGCACCCAGTTGCGGGCCGCCCTCGGCGTCTTCGCGGTGCTCGTGCTGCTCGTCGGACCGCTGCCGCTGGTGTTCTCCGCCATGCCCTACGCCCACCGCCTCGAGTGGGCCGTCCTCGGCTTCTGCCTGTACGCCCCGCTGGTCCTGCTGGCCCGCTGGTACGTCCGCCGCGCCGAACGCAACGAACGGGACCTCGTACGACTGGTCGAGGACCGGTGAAGCGCAGCGGCCGACGAGACCGACCACACCGAGCGACCGACCACACCGAGCGACCGACCACACCGAGCGACCGACCACACCGAGCGACCGACGAGACCGAGCGACCGATGAAGCAGTGCGACCGATGCGATGAGGCAGAGCGGCCGACGCCACCGAGCGGCGCCTGCCACCGAGCGACCGACGGGACCGAGCGACCGATGAAGAACCGCCGATGAACTCCAGCTACGCCGTCCCCGCCGTCGCCCTCGTCGTCGTGGCGACCGTCCTCGTCGGCGCGTTCGGCCTGCGCATCTCCCGCACCACCTCCGACTTCTACGTCGCCTCCCGGACCGTCGGCCCCCGCCTCAACGCGGCCGCCATCAGCGGCGAGTACCTCTCCGCGGCCTCCTTCCTCGGCATCGCAGGCCTCGTGCTGGTACAGGGACCGGACATGCTCTGGTACCCGGTCGGCTACACGGCCGGGTACCTCGTGCTGCTGCTCTTCGTCGCCGCCCCGCTGCGCCGCTCCGGCGCCTACACCCTGCCCGACTTCGCCGAGGCCCGCCTCGCCTCGCAGACCGTGCGGCGGCTCGCCGGCGCCTTCGTCGTCGGCGCCGGCTGGCTCTACCTGCTGCCCCAGCTCCAGGGCGCCGGACTGACCCTGGCGGTGCTGACCGGCGCGCCCGACCCGCTCGGCGGGATCATCGTCGCCGTCGTGGTGGTCGCCACCGTCGCCGCCGGCGGCATGCGCAGCATCACCTTCGTACAGGCCTTCCAGTACTGGCTGAAGCTCACCGCACTGCTCGTCCCCGCCCTCTTCCTGGTCCTCGCCTGGCAGGGCGACGGGGCGCCCCGGCACGTCTTCGGGGAACCGCCGTCCTTCCGCGAGCAGCGCGTGGTCACCGTCGACACCGCCCTCGACCTGAAGCTGGACCGGCCGCTGACCGTCACCGTGAGCGGCACCGTCGACGGCCGCCCGCACGACGGCCGGCCGGTGCGGCTGCCCGCCGGCACCCACCGCATCGCCCAGGGCACCCGGCTGACCTTCGCCGAGGGCGCACGGGTCCCGGCCGCCGCCCGCGGCAGCGACGGCGGCATGTCCACCTCGCTGACCGCGAGCCGCGAGGAACGCCCGCTGTACGCCACGTACGGACTGATCCTCGCCACGTTCCTCGGCACCATGGGCCTGCCGCACGTCGTCGTCCGCTTCTACACCAGCCCGCACGGCGTCGCCGCCCGCCGCACCACCGTGGCCGTGCTCGGCCTGACCGGCGCCTTCTACCTCCTGCCCCCGGTCTACGGCGCACTCGGCCGCCTCTACGCCCCCGAACTCACGATCACCGGCAACGCGGACGCCGCCGTGCTGCTGCTGCCCGACCGCATGATCGGCGGCCTGGGCGGCGACCTGCTCGGGGCGCTGGTCGCGGGCGGGGCGTTCGCGGCGTTCCTGTCCACGGCGTCCGGGCTGACCATGGCCGTCGCGGGCGTGCTCACCCAGGACGTGCTGCCCTCGCGCGGCGTGCGGCACTTCCGGCTCGGGACGGTGCTCGCCATGGCCGTACCGCTCGCCGCGAGCGTCATCGTGGGCGGGCTGCCGGTCGCGGACGCGGTCGGGCTCGCGTTCGCCGTGTCGGCGTCGTCCTTCTGCCCGCTGCTCGTCCTCGGCATCTGGTGGCGGCGGCTGACCCCGCCGGGCGCGGCCGCCGGGATGATCGTCGGGGGCGGCTCGGCGTTCCTGGCCGTGACCGCGACCATGGCGGGCTTCCCGGGCTCGGGGCCGCTGCACGCCCTGCTCGCCTGGCCCGCGCTGTGGTCGGTGCCGTTCGGCTTCCTGACCATGGTGCTGGTGTCCCTGGCCACCCCGGGGCGGGTGCCGCCGGGCACCCAGGCGATCCTGGCCCGGTTCCACCTGCCGGAGGAGCTGAGGACGGAGGCGAAGGCGTGAGCGGTTTCCTCGCCGGCCTGTGCGTGGCCGCGCTGCCGCTGCTGGCGGCCGGGTTCTGGCTCGGGCGGCGCACCGCGAGCCCGCGGAACCTCGGCGAGCTCGGCACGCCCGTCGAGCACGCCACCTTCGAGACCCTGCACACCGCGTCCCTCGCCGCGCCCCCGCTGCGGGCGGGCCTGACGGAGGAGACCGCGCGCAGGTCGGCCCGCCGACTGCGCTCGCTGCTCGGCACGGACGCGCTGTGCCTGACGGACGAGAAGGAGGTCCTGGTCTGGGACGGCGTGGGCGCCCATCACCGCTCCGAGGTCATGGAACGGCTCGCCGGCCCCCTGGAGACCGGCCGCGGCGAGGCCTTCCCGCTGACCTGCGACGCGCCCGACTGCCCGGTGCGCTGGGCCGTCGTCGCCCCGCTCACCGTCGACGACCGGGTCCACGGCACGCTCGTCGCCTGCGCGCCCCGCGAGTCCGCGGTGCTGGTGCGCGCGGCCGGCGAGGTCGCCCGCTGGGTCTCCGTCCAGCTCGAACTCGCCGACCTCGACCAGTCGCGCACCCGGCTCATCGAGGCCGAGATCAAGGCGCTGCGGGCCCAGATCTCCCCGCACTTCATCTTCAACTCGCTCGCGGTGATCGCCTCGTTCGTCCGCACCGACCCCGAGCGCGCCCGCGAGCTGCTGCTGGAGTTCGCCGACTTCACCCGCTACTCGTTCCGCCGGCACGGCGACTTCACCACCCTCGCCGACGAACTCCACGCCATCGACCACTACCTGGCGCTGGTCCGGGCCCGCTTCGGCGACCGCCTCTCCGTCACCCTGCAGATCGCGCCCGAGGTGCTGCCGGTCACCCTGCCCTTCCTGTGCCTGCAGCCGCTCGTCGAGAACGCGGTCAAGCACGGCCTGGAGGGCAAGACGGCGTCCACCGGCAAGTGCCACATCCAGATCACCGCGCAGGACGCCGGCGCCGAGGCGCTGGTGGTGATCGAGGACGACGGCGCGGGCATGGACCCCGGACTGCTGCGCCGCATCCTCGCGGGCGAGGTCAGCCCGTCCGGCGGCATCGGCCTGTCCAACGTCGACGACCGGCTCCGTCAGGTCTACGGCGACGACCACGGCCTCGTGATCGAGACCGCGCCGGGCGCCGGCATGAAGATCAGCGCCCGGCTGCCCAAGTACCAGCCGGGCGTGCACTCGGCCGGGCGGCTCGCCCGGGAGTGAGGCTCAGGTGCTGCGGGTGACGACCATGCCGAGAGTGATCAGGCCCAGCACGACCCAGCCGAACCACAGCCAGCCGTTGCTGCCGAGCGCCACCGTGTAGGCCGTCACCGCGACGAGCCCGCCGACGGTGACCACCCCCATCGTCTTCGTGGAACCGTCCGGGGAACCGGGCATCGCGACACCCTCCTCATGGTCCGCTTCCCTCCATGGTGCCCCGGTTCTGCCCCCGGACGACGCCCCTGTGCGAAACTCGCGCCCCGGCGCACGCGCCCCTGCGCGCTTTTCACGCAGCGGGCGCACCACGCAGCGGGCTCAGCCCGGCCGGTGGCTCATCACGCCGGTGGCTCATCACGCCGGGGCGCGGACCGTCAGCGCCCGCGCGCGTCCAGCGAGGCCAGGTAGGCGTTGTACGCCTCGAGCTCCTTGTCCCCGTCGCGGTCGGCGGCCCGGTCCTTGCGCCTGGCCTGCCGCTGCTCGGAGCCGTACCACTGGAACAGCAGGGCCAGCAGCACCAGCACGGACGGGACCTCACTGAACGCCCAGGCGATGCCGCCGGCCGCGCTCTGGTCGGACAGCGCGTCGATGCCGAGGGAGGCGGGCGGGTTCTTGAACGTCTCCACCATGGTCGTGGACGCCATCATCAGCGCGATCCCGAAGAAGGCGTGGAACGGCATGCCGGCGAACAGCTCCAGCATCCGGATCAGGTAGCCGGGCCTGTTCGGTCCCGGGTCGACGCCCATGATCGGCCAGAAGAACACGACGCCGACGGCGAGGAAGTGCACCATCATCGCGATGTGCCCGGTCTTGGAGCCCATCAGGAAGTCGAACAGCGGGGTGAAGTACAGCGCGTACAGGCTCGCGATGAACATCGGGATGGTGAACAGGGGGTGCGTGATGAAGCGCATGTAGTGGCTGTGCAGCAGCATCAGCAGCAGCTCGCGGGGCCCCTTGCGGCCCCGGGGCGCCGTCGGCAGCGCGCGCAGCGCGAGCGTCACGGGGGCGCCGAGCAGTATCAGGATCGGCGAGAGCATGCTGATCACCATGTGCTGCACCATGTGCACGCTGAACATGACCATCCCGTAGTCGTTCAGCCTGGTGCACATCACGAGCATGATCGTCAGCACGCCGGTGACGAACGCCACCGTCCGCCCCACCGGCCACTTGTCACCGCGCCGGACCAGCCGCACGACCCCCCATCCGTACAGCGCCAGCGCGAGCAGGCAGGCGACGAGGAAGAAGGGGTCCGCGGACCACTCCAGCCCCCGTCCCAGGGTGAACGGCGGCAGGTCCATGGTCGTGCCGTGACCGCTGTGATCCATCGGCCGGCTCCTGATTCGTGGGGGTTGTGCGGCTCTGTCCGCACCAGAGTAGAACCGCCCCCGGTCACGGCTGCGACCGGGGGCGGGACAACGCTCCGCGGAGTCAGAGCACGCACTCCGCCTCGTCGTAGCGCTCCGCGGGAACCGTCTTCAGCGTCTCCACGGCCTCCGCCAGCGACACCATCACGATGTCGGTGCCGCGCAGCGCCGTCATCATGCCGAACTGCCCGCGGTGCACCGCCTCCACGGCGTGCCACCCGAAACGGGTGGCCAGCACGCGGTCGTACGCCGTCGGGGTGCCGCCGCGCTGCACGTGCCCGAGGATCACCGGCCGGGCCTCCTTGCCGAGCCGCTCCTCCAGTTCGACGGACAGCTGGCGGGCGATGCCGGCGAAGCGCTCGTGGCCGTAGACGTCCGTGCCGCCCTCGTCGAAGTCCATGGTTCCCGGGCGCGGCTTGGCGCCCTCCGCGGCGACGACGATGGCGAACCGCTTGCCCTGGTCGAACCGTTCACCCACCCGCGCGGCCAGCTCCTCGATGTCGAAGGGCCGCTCGGGGACGACGACGGCGTGCGCGCCGGCCGCCATGCCGGAGTGCAGCGCGATCCAGCCGGTGTGACGGCCCATGACCTCCACGACGAGCACCCGCTGGTGGGACTCCGCGGTGGTCTTCAGCCGGTCCAGCGCCTCCGTCGCCACGCCGACGGCCGTGTCGAAGCCGAAGGTGACGTCGGTGACAGCGATGTCGTTGTCGATGGTCTTCGGCACGCCCACCACGGGCAGCCCGCCGTCCGACATCAGACGGGCCGCCTTCAGCGTGCCCTCGCCGCCGATCGGGATGATCGCGTCCAGACCGAGTTCCTCGACGTGGCTCCTGGCCCGCTCGACGCCGTCACGCAGGTGCGAGGGCTGGACCCGGGAGGAGCCGAGGATCGTGCCGCCGCGAGCCAGGATGCCGCTCACCGCGTCGAGGTCGAGCTTGAGGTAGTCGCACTCCAGGAGGCCCTTCCAGCCGTCCCGGAAGCCGATGACCTCGTCGCCGTGGTCGACGACGGCGCGGTGCACGACGGACCGGATGACGGCGTTCAGGCCGGGGCAGTCGCCGCCGGACGTGAGGACACCAATGCGCATCGCCCGAAAACCTTCTCAACGTGGGCCGGGGCCGGACCGCGTCGTCCGGCTCGATCCCCGCCACCCTAGCGGCATTCGGGGGCGGGGCAGCACCGTGCGTCCGCCTGCTGGACGACCCCGCTCACCTGTGCGTTCGGGCCGTCAGACGGGCCCGCTCACCTGTGCGTACGGGCCCTCGGACGGGCTGGTGAAGGAGAGCTTGAGCGCAGGTGTCGGGCGGGTTGCCGGACCGCTGCGCTACTGCACTCACGCAGGCTGCTGCGCGGCCGCGATGCGCTCGTTGCGAAGCGCCTCGTACCACCGGTCGTCCGCCGGCGGCAGCGCGTTCACGTCGAGCGCCAGCTTCAGCAGCAGGTCCGCGATCAGCGGGTTGCGTGCGAGCACCGGACCGTGCATGTACGTGCCGAAGACGGTCTCGTTGTACGCGCCCTCCGTGCCGTCGCCCGTGCCGTTGCCGTTGCCCAGGCGCGTCTTGGCCAGGGGGCGGGCGGTCGGGCCCAGATGCGTGACGCCCTGGTGGTTCTCGAAGCCGGTCAGCGGGGGCAGGCCAAGCCGCGGGTCGATGTCGGCGAGCACGTCACCCACGCACCGCGCGCCCTCGCCGCGCACGGACACCACGTCCAGCAGGCCCAGTCCGGGCTCGCGCTGGCCGAGGTCGTTGATGAACTCGTGGCCGAGGATCTGGTAGCCGGCGCACACCGAGAAGACGATCGCGCCGTTGCCGACGGCCCGGTGCAGACCGCCGTCGCGGCGCAGCCGCTCGGCCGCGAGCCGCTGCGGACGGTCCTCGCCGCCGCCGATCAGGTAGATGTCCCCGGAGGTCGGGATCGGCTGGTCGCTGCGCACGTCGAGCCGGGCCACGTCGAGGCCGCGCTGCCGGGCCCGGCGCTCCACGACCAGCACGTTGCCCTGGTCGCCGTACGTGCTGAGCAGGTCCGGGTAGATCCAGACGATCCGCAGCTGGTTGTCGCTCACAAAAGTCCCCTGACGTCTCGTGCTCAGTTGCCGACGCGGCGGCGCAGGTCCTGGAAGGCGGTGTAGTTGGCGATGACCTCGATCCTGCCCGGCGGGCAGGCCTGCACCGCCTGGTCGAGGTTGTCGCACACCTGGAACTGCTGGTCGGCGACCTCCAGCCGCACCGCGAGGTCCAGCTTCCGGTCACCGATGACGCAGATCGGGTGGCCGGTCAGGCGCGTGTAGTCGACGTCCCACAGCCAGGAGGTGTCGGTGCCGTCGGCGCCGCGCGCGTTCACGGAGAGGATCACCGGGGTGGGCGGCGGATCGATCAGGCTGAACGTCTCCAGCCAGCCGGCCGGGTTCTTCGCCAGCAGCAGCCGGAGGTCGCGGCCCTGGAACTGGACGACGTCGTAGCGCCCGGCCACCGCCTGCACCTGGTACATCCGCTCCAGCGCCACCTGCGGCGGCACTCCGAAGACGGCGGCGACGGCCGCGGAGGAGGCGGCGTTGGCCTTGTTGGCGCGGCCCGGCAGCTGCAGGTGGATCGGCCAGGCCGAGCCGTGCGGGTCGAGGACGTGGTCGCCGGACAGCGCCCAGCTCGGCGTGGGCCGCCGGAAGCCGCACTCGCCGCAGAACCAGTCGTCGCCGGGCCGCTGCATCACGCCGCCGCAGGACGGGCAGGACCAGGCGTCGTCCTTCCACATCTGCCCGGCGGCGACCCAGACCACGTTGGGGGAGGAGGACGCGGCCCACACGACCAGCGGGTCGTCGGCGTTGGCGACGATCACCGCCTTGGACCCGGCGAGCCCCTCGCGCCAGTTCTCGGCGAGCATGCGGGTCTCCGCGGCGCGGTCGAGCTGGTCGCGGGAGAGGTTGAGCAGGGCGATGCACTTGGGGGCGGTGTCCCGGGCCACGCCCGCGAGGTACTTCTCGTCGACCTCGATGACGCCGTAGCGCGCGTCCGAGCCGCCGGCCAGCGCCGAGGTGATGCCGGCGGGCATGTTGGCGCCGAGCGCGTTGGAGACCACCGGGCCCGCGGCCCGCAGCGCCTCGGCGATCAGCCTCGTGGTCGTGGTCTTGCCGTTGGTGGCCGAGACCAGTACGACGTCGAGGTTCTGGGCCAGCCGGGCGAGGAGGTCGGGGTCGAGCTTGAGCGCCACCCGGCCGCCGATCACCGAACCGCTGCCGCGCCCTGCGGCGCGCGATGCCGCCGCGACCGCCTTGCCGGCGGTGACGGCGATCTTGGCCCGCGGCGTGAGCGGGTCCGAGTTGCCTGCCATCAGTTCTCGATCCTCCTTGCGTACGCGCCGCGCTTCTGCCTGACGGCAACGTGGTGGTGGTCAGCCTATTCGAGATCCATTCGCACTCCCGAATCGCCGTACCCTAGCGGCCATGCGAAACGGCTCCATTCCGGGCACACGCGGACGCGTCCGGCCCCTCACCTTGTTCGGCGACCCGGTGCTGCACGCGCCCTGCGCGGAGGTCACGGACTTCGGCGACGAACTGGCGGCCCTGGTGGAGGACTTGTTCGCGACGATGTACGCGGCGCGCGGCGTGGGGCTGGCGGCGAACCAGGTGGGGGAGCCGGTGCGGGTGTTCGTCTACGACTGCCCGGACGACGAGGACGTGCGGCACCTCGGACACGTGGTCAACCCCCGGCTCGTGGAGGCCGACGGGGTGGTCGTGCGGGGCCCGGAGGGCTGCCTGTCCCTGCCCGGACTGGAGGCCGGCACACCACGCTACGACCATGCCGTGGTCGAGGGCTTCACGATGACCGGGGAGCCCGTCACCGTGCACGGAACGGGGTTCTTCGCGCGGTGCCTGCAGCACGAGTGCGACCACCTCCGGGGCCGGGTGTACGCGGATCACCTCACGGGGTGGCGCGGCCGCAGGCTGCGCAGGCAGGTGGCGAAGGCGTCCTGGAGCCGGGGCGGCGCCGCGTCGGACGGGGAGTGACCGGGACCTGGAAACCGGGGAGCTGGAATCCGGGGAGCCGGAAACCGGGACCTGGAAACCGGGACCTGGAGACCGGGACTTAGAAACCCGGACCGCCCACCCGGTCGCCGGCCGCCGCCAGCCTGCCCCACAGCAGGTCGGCCAGGCTCCGCACCAACTCCGCGCGCGAGCAGGGCCGTTCGCCGAGCCACCAGTCGCCCGCCGCGTGCATCATCCCGACGATCCCGTGTCCCCACACCCGCGCCAGCTGCTGGGTGCCCGGTCCGAGGTCCAGCCGTTCCTCGATGACCTGCGCCAGTTCCTCGCCCATCCTGCGCAGCAGCGGCGCGGAGTGCTTGCCCACGTCGAAGCCGGGGTCGCCGGGATGGCCGCCCTCCGCCGGATGCATCAGGAAGCGGTAGACCTGCGGCCGTGCCTCGATCGCCGCCAGGTACGTGTCCAGGGTGGCCTCCACGCGTTCCCTGCGGTCCGCCGGGGCGTCCAGCGCGGCCCGCAGCGAGGCGAGGAGGGCGTCCGTGTGCCGCTTGGCCAACGCCGCGTAAAGTCCGCCCTTGTCACCGAAGTGCCGGTACAGGATCGGTTTGGTGATGCCGGCCTCCGCCGCGATGGCGTTCATCGAGGCCTGCGGCCCGTCGCGCAGCACCACTCTGTCGGCGGCCTCCAGCAACTCGCGCCGGCGGCGGTCGGCGGACCGCTGCTGATCGGTCCGCTGCGTGGTGTCCATGAGCTCTCCCCACCCGTGCTGATTCGGTGACGCCAGCGCAAACTAACACCCAAGCCGCCCTCCGCATCGAACGGGCTGCCGACCGGTCATCGGGAGTTGACTTTTCCTACCGACCGGTAACAGACTCCTGTTACCGCTAGTAACACATTGCACCGCCGCTGGAGGGGACATGGCCGAGTTCACCATGGAGCTCAACGACGAACAGAAGGAGGTCCGAGACTGGCTGCACGGCTTCGCCGCCGACGTCATCCGGCCCGCGGCCGCCGAATGGGACGAGCGTGAGGAGACTCCCTGGCCGGTCATCCAGGAGGCCGCGAAGGTCGGCATCTACTCCCTGGACTTCTACGCCCAGCAGTACTTCGACGCCACCGGCCTCGGCATCCCGATGGCGATGGAGGAGCTGTTCTGGGGCGACGCCGGCATCGCCCTGTCGATCGTCGGCACCGGCCTCGCCGCGGTGGGCGTCCTCGCCAACGGGACCGAGGAGCAGATCGGCACCTGGATCCCGCAGATGTACGGCGACGTCAACGACGTCAAGGTCGCCGCCTTCTGCTCCTCCGAGCCCGACGCCGGCTCCGACGTGGCCTCCATGCGCACGCGCGCCGTCTACGACGAGGCCAAGGACGAGTGGGTGATCAACGGCACGAAGACCTGGGCGACCAACGGCGGCATCGCCAACGTCCACGTCGTCGTCGCGGTCGTCGACCCCGAGCTGGGCTCCAAGGGCCACGCCTCCTTCATCGTCCCGCCGAACACCCCGGGACTGTCGCAGGGGCAGAAGTTCAAGAAGCACGGCATCCGCGCCTCGCACACCGCCGAGGTCGTGCTGGAGGACGTCCGGGTCCCCGGCTCCTGCCTGCTGGGCGGCAAGGAGAAGCTGGACGAGCGGCTGGCCCGAGCCCGCGAGCGGGCGAAGTCGGGCGGCGAGCGCGTCAAGAACGCGGCGATGGCCACCTTCGAGGCCTCCCGCCCGGCCGTCGGCGCGATGGCGGTCGGCACCGCGCGCGCCGCCTACGAGGTCGCCCTCGACTACGCCAGGACCCGCGAGCAGTTCGGCCGCCCGATCATCGACAACCAGGGCGTCGCCTTCCAGCTCGCGGACATGCGCACCCAGATCGACGCCGCCCGCCTGCTCGTCTGGCGCGCCTCCTGGATGGCGATCAACGGCAAGCCGTTCACGGCGGCCGAGGGCTCCATGTCGAAGCTGTTCGCGAGCGAGACCGCCAAGAAGGTCACCGCGCAGGCGATCCAGATCCTCGGCGGCAACGGCTACACCCGGGAGTACCCGGTGGAGCGGATGCACCGCGACGCCGCGATCTACACCATCTTCGAAGGCACGAGCGAGATCCAGCGCCTGGTGATCGCCCGCACCCTGTCCGGGATGCCGATCCGCTAGCGCGGCGCACCTGGTCCGGCGGCACCCGCCGCCCGCCCGATCCCGAGCAACCGCCCCGTCCGGAGGCGCCGCCCGCGTCCGGGCGCCAGGCCCACCGGCCCGGCGCCCGGACGGCGGCACGACGGGGGCGGGGCGGCCCGGCCGATCCGGCCGCGCGTGGCGGCGCGGGCGCGGTGAGCCGCGCCGCCTGGTGGCGATGGGCGCGGCCGGGTGGCGGGGACGCGTCCGGGGGTGCCGGCCCGGCGGTTGGCCGGCGGCACGACGACGAGTGTGCTGGGGGGCGCAGCGTCTCCGGCCGGTCCGGCCACCCGCAGCGGCAGAGGCACGGTGAGCCGCGCCGCTCGGTGGCGGTGACGCGTCCGGGGTGCCGGCTGGCGGTCGGCTCGATGACGGGCGTGCCGGGGGCTCGCACGACCCCGGCCGATCCGTCTGCCCGTGGCGGCACAGGCACGTCTGCGGTACCGGCCCTGCGGTTGGCTCGACGACGGGTGTGGCGGGGGCTCGCAGCGGTTGCGACCGGTCCGGCCACCCGCAGTGGCAGCGGCACGTGAGCCGCGCCGCCCGGTGGCGGCGGGTGTGGTCGGGTTGCGGGGCCGCGTCTGGGAGTGGCGGCCCTGCGGTGGACTCGACGACGAATGTGCCGGGGCTCGTAGCGATGGCTCCGGTTCGGCCGTGCGGGGCGGCAGCGTTCGCCGCGCCGGCAGCGGCGCGGTGGTCGGCGCCGATCGGCTGTCCGGCGGCCGGTCGCCGGGCTGCCGCGGACGTCGGGACCGGACGCCGTTCGGCCGAACGTGTCTCGCGGGACCGCGGCGGGTCCGGGACGCTTGGCGTCGAGGCGGGGGCTCGGCACCCCGGAGACCTCGCACCCGGACCCACGGAGGACGCGATGGCGCGGACGGCCACGGAACTGCTGGAGACGACCACCGCGCAACTCGCCCCGGACCCGCGGGCCAACCCCCTCGTCCCGCTCATCGAGCGAGGCGCCGCCCCGCGCGAGACGCTCGCGGCGCTCGCCCTGGAACAGGGCTGGGTGATCCCGGCGGACCGCCGGGCCTTCCTGCACCTGGCGCGGCGCGCGGCGGACCGGCCGGAGACGGCCGCGTTCTTCACCACGCTCGCCGAGGGAGAGGCGCTGGCGCAGCAGCGGCTGGCGGCGTTCGCGCGGGCCTGCGGCGTCGACGAGACCCGCGCCCGCGAGTACCGGCCGCTGCCGGGCTGCCAGGCGTATCCGGCCTGCGTCGCCTGGCTGGCGCTCAACGCCGCACCGGCCGACGCGGTCCTCGCGCTCACCGCCAACTTCTCCGCCTGGGGCGGCTACTGCGCGCGGATCGCCGCATCCCTGCGCTACCACTACGACTTCACGGACGAGGCCTGCACGTTCTTCGACTTCTTCGCCCGGCCCGCTCCGGAACTGGAGCGCGCGGCGACGGAGGCGGTCCGGGCGGCCCTGGACGAGGGGACCCTCGACGAGTCCCGCGCGTACACCTACGGCCGCCTGCTCCAGAACTACGAGGCGATGTTCTGGTCAACGCTGACGCAGACGGCCTGACCGGCCGCTCACCCGGTCCGGCCGCTGCTGTGCGCGATGCACGCCACGTCGATGCGGTCGGCGAGCTTGGCGAGCTCGATCGTCAGCGCGGCCACCGTGTCCTCGTCGAGTCCGCCCTCCCCGGCCTCCACCAGATGCAGCCACCGCCCGCCCACGGTCCGTAACAACTTGCTTACGTCGGCCGCGGCCACCTGCAAGGTACCGCGGTCGTCGACGATCAGAGGCAGGGTCACTTCGCGGTTCACAGACGGGATGGTAGCCGCGCGGCGCTCACGCACCGTGCCAAACCGTGGTGATGTTGCAGAACTCGCGTATTCCGTGCCCGGACAGCTCACGCCCGAACCCGGACCGCTTGACCCCGCCGAAGGGGAAGGCCGGGTGGGAGGCGGTCATCCCGTTGAAGAACACGCCGCCCGCCTCCAGGTCCCGGGCGAACCGGTCGGCCTCGGCGTCGTCCCGCGTCCAGACACTCGAACTCAGCCCGAACGGCGAGTCGTTGGCGATCAGCAAGGCCTCGTCCAGGTCGCCCGCCCGGTACAGCGTGGCCACCGGACCGAAGGCCTCCTCCCGGTGGATCCGCATCTCCCGGGTGACGCCGGCCAGCACGGTCGGCGGGTAGTACCAGCCGGGCCGGTCCGGCCGTTCACCGCCGCACAGCACGCTCGCCCCGCCGCGCCTGGCGTCGTCGACCAGTTCCTCCAGGTCGGTGCGCCCCTGCTCGCTGGCCAACGGCCCGATCTCGGTGTCCTCGTCCATCGGGTCGCCGACCTTCAGCGCCGCCATCCCCGCGACGAACCGCTCGGCGAAGGCGTCGTAGACGTCGGTGTGCACGATGAACCGCTTGGCGGCGATGCAGGACTGCCCGTTGTTCTGCACCCGCGCGGTCACCGCGACCCGCGCGGCCCGGTCGACGTCGGCGGACGGCATCACCACGAACGGGTCGCTGCCGCCCAGTTCCAGCACCGTCTTCTTGATCATCTCCCCGGCGGTGGAGGCGACCGCACGGCCCGCGGGCTCGCTGCCGGTCAGCGTGGCCGCCTTGACGCGCTCGTCCCGCAGCACGTCGTCGACCTGCGCGGAGCCGATCAGCAGGGTCTGGAAGCAGCCCACCTCGAAGCCGGCCCGGTGGAAGAGGTCCTCCAGGTACAGCGCGGTCTGCGGGACGTTCGAGGCGTGCTTGAGCAGGCCCACGTTGCCGGCCATCAGCGCGGGCGCGGCGAACCGCACCACCTGCCACAGCGGGAAGTTCCACGGCATCACCGCGAGGACGGGGCCCAGCGGCCGGTAGCGCACCCGGGCGCGGGTGGCGCCGGAGTCGTGCACGTCGGACTCGTCCGGCTCCTCGTCGGCGAGCAGCGCCTCGGCACGCTCGGCGTACCAGCGCATCGCCCTGGCGCACTTGGCGGCCTCGGCGCGGGCCTGCCCGACCGGCTTGCCCATCTCGGTGGTCATCACCCGTGCGATGTCCCGCTGGTCCTGGTCCAGCAGTTCGGCGGCCCGGTTCATCAGGCGTGCGCGGTCGGCGAAGCCGGTCGTGCGGTAGGTGCGGAAGGTGGCCTCGGCGAGCTGGAGCCGCCGCTCGACCTCCTCCTCGTCCATGGCCTCGTACGTCTTGACCGTCTCGCCGTTCGCCGGGTTCACCGTCGCGATGGGCATGACCGACCTCCTCCTGAGCGGACCTGCTTCGACCTTCCCGCGCGGCGCGGGGCGGCGCAACGCGTGGGACCGTCAGGCCGAGTGCTCAGCCAGGCGGTCGAGAAACGCCGTCTGCGCCCTGACGATCACCTCGCGGGCCCGCTCCAGGGCGAACCAGGCCACGCGGTCCAGTTCCGGGAACTCCTCCAGGCGGCCCGATCGCGGCGGCCACTCCATGCGGAACGTGCCCGGGACGACCGTGGCCGGATCGAGGTCGGCCTCGACCGCCCAGGCCGTGACGACCTTGCCGCCGGACTGCCGGACCTCGCCGAGCGGGACGGCCTCCCCGTCGGGCGGCGGCAGTCCCAGCTCCTCTTGGAACTCGCGGCGGGCGGCCTCCCGCGCGCTCTCCTCGCCGGGCTCGTACTCGCCCTTCGGCACGGTCCAGGCGCCGGCGTCGCGCCGGGCGAAGAACGGGCCGCCCATGTGACCGAGCAGCACCTCCAGGCCCTCGCCGGTGCGCCGGTACAGCAGCAGGCCCGCGCTGTGCCGGGCCGTCACGGGCGCACCCGCGGATGTGCGGCGAGCAGGGTCTCGACGGTGTCGGCCTCCTCGGGGCGCTTGTCCTCGCGGTAGCGCAGCACGCGGGCGAAGCGGAGCGTGACGCCGGCCGGGTAGCGCGTGGACCGCTGCAGGCCGTCGTAGGCGATCTCGACGACGAGTTCGGGGCGTACGGTCACCCCCCACCCCTTGTCCTCGACGGCCAGTTCCCGCAGGCGCTCGGTCTGCCAGGCGAGCATCGCGTCGGTCATGCCCTTGAAGGTCTTGCCGAGCATGGCGAAGGAGCCGTCGGCGTCGCGGGCGCCCAGGTGCAGGTTGGACAGCTTGCCCGTGCGGCGGCCGTGGCCCCATTCGGCGGCCAGGACCACCAGGTCGAGCGTGTGCACGGGCTTGACCTTCAGCCAGGACGCGCCGCGCCGGCCCGCGCTGTAGGCGGCGTCGAGGGCCTTGACCACCACACCCTCGTGGCCGCGCGCCAGCGTGTCGGCGAGGAACCGCTCCGCCTCGGCGGTGTCACCGGGGCCGGAGACCACGGTGCGGCGCACCCGCATCGGCGCGGGCACCAGCCGCGCCAGCTCCGCGTGCCGCTCGGTGAACGGCAGGTCGAGCAGGTCGCGGTCCGCCACCGACAGCAGGTCGAAGAAGACGGGACTGACCGGGACCGTCTCCGCGGCCGTGGCCACGTCCAGGCTGGAGCCGACGCGGCCGGCGATCTCCTGGAAGGGGCGCGGCCGGCCGGCCTCGTCGAAGGCGATGACCTCGCCGTCCAGGACGAAGCGCTCGCCCCTCAGCCGCAGCGCCGCACCGGCCACCTCGGGCAGCCGGGCGGTGATGTCGTCGAGGGTGCGGGTGTAGATCCGCACGGCGTCGCCGTCGCGGTGCACCTGCACCCGGATGCCGTCCAGCTTCTCCTCCACCGCCGCGGCGCCGAGCTTGCCGACCGCCTCGGCCACCGACGAGGCGCTGTGCGCCAGCATCGGCAGGACCGGCCGGCCGACGGTGAGCCGGAACCGCTCCAGCGCCGCCGGCCCCTCCCCGAGCAGGGCCTGCGCCACCGCCTGCAGCGAGCCCGCCAGCATCACCGCCCGGCGCACGTCCGCGGGCGGCGCCCCGGTGGCCTGCGCCAGCCCTTCGACCGCGACGGCGTCCAGGGCGCCCTGCCGTACCTCGCCGGTGATCAGGCCGATCAGGAACCGCTGCTCGTCCGCCGTGGCCGCGCCCATCAACTCCCCGACCAGCCGGACCCGTTCGGCCTGGGCGCCGGCGCCCGACACCTTGCCCAGCCCGGTCAGTCGGGCGTCGACCTCGCGCACCGTCAGGGACGGCTCGGCGGCCGGGGGGACGGGCCGGCTCAGCACCTTCCAGCCGATGCCGAGCCGCCCCTGCGGCAGCCGTCCCGCCAGGTAGGGGATGACCACCGGCACGTCGTCCGCCCCGGCCTCCCGGAACAGCTCGGCGAGCAGGGCTTGCTTCCGGGACCGCGCCGAGGTGGCGGCGACCTCCCGGGACACGTGGGCCAGCCGGGCTAGCAGCATGCAGTCATGGTGCACCGCGGGCGGCCCCGCTACACCTGCGCCTATGCCCGCACCGCGCTGTCGAGGTCGCTCATCAGCAGCTCCCCGTTGAGCGTGGCGGCCGCGCGGTAGCCGCCGGCCGCCGCGTTCACGACCTGCTCGGCGAAGCCCCGCACGTTGCCGGCCGCCCACACGCCGGGCACGGTCGTCAGGCCCGTCTCGTCGACCACCGGATAGGCGCCGAACGGCGTCTCGTGCAGCTCGGCGCCCAGCCGCCGCAGCAGGTCCGTGCGCGGGACGGCGCGGGGCGCGGTGAACAGGACCTCCAGGCTGTGCGTGGTGCCGTCCGCCAGCCGCACGCCGGTGAGCCGGTCGTCGTCGGCCACCAGCCCGGCGACCTCGCCGGGCACCGTCCGCACACCGGCCGCGGCGAGCCGGCGCAGGTCGTCGTCCGACAGGTCCGACTCGGTGACCGTGTGCGGGAAGAAGGTCACGTCCTTCGACCACTGGGTGACCATCAGCGCCTGGTGCACGCTCGCCGGCGTCGTCGCCAGGACGCCGAAGGCCCGGTCGCGGACCTCCCAGCCGTGGCAGTACGGGCAGTGCAGCACGTCCCGGCCGAAACGCTCGGTGACGCCGGGAACGCCCGGCAGCTCGTCCGCGAGGCCCGTGGCGACGATCAGGCGGCGGGCGCGCACGGTACGGCCGCTCTCCAGCGACACGGTGAAGCCCGGCGCGACATCGACCGCCCGGTCCCGGACCAGCTCGACGCCGTAGCGTGCGATCTCCTCGCGGCCGACGGCCAGGAACTCGGCCGGGGACATGCCGTCCCGGGACAGATAGCCCTGCATGTGGGCGGCCGGCGCGTTGCGCGGCTCGCCCGCGTCCACGACCAGGGTGCTGCGGCGGGCCCGGCCGAGGACCAGGGCGGCGGACAGCCCGGCCGCGCCGCCTCCGACGACCACCACGTCGTACTTCTCCGCCTTTTCCGCCTGCTGGGGCTTCCGGGTCGTGCTCTGGGTCATCGATGACCACCTCCACGCAGAAGGTGGCCCGGGCGCTGCCGCATTGACAAACCTGTTTGCCGAAACTGCAATGACCGCATGAGTGACGACACGGACGAGGTCCTCGCGGAGGTCGGCCCGCGGCTGAGGCGGCTCCGCAAGGAGCGGGGCGCGACACTCGCCGCGCTGTCGGCGGCGACCGGCATCTCGGTGAGCACGCTGTCGCGGCTGGAGTCCGGGCTGCGCAAGCCCAGCCTGGAGCTGCTGCTGCCGCTCGCGCGGGCCCACCAGGTGCCCCTGGACGAGCTGGTCGGCGCCCCGCCGGCCGGCGATCCGCGGGTGCGGTCGAAGCCGGTCGTGCGGGGCGGGCGCACCCACTGGCCGCTGACCAGCAGGCCCGGCGGCCTCCGGGCGTACAAGGTGCTCGAACCGCGGCGGAAGGAGGCGCCCGAGCCGCGCAGCCACGAGGGCTACGAGTGGCTGTACGTGCTGTCCGGCCGGCTGCGGCTGGTGCTGGGCGAGCACGACGTCGTGCTGACGGCGGGCGAGGCGGCCGAGTTCGACACGCGGACGCCGCACTGGTTCGGGTCGACCGGGGAGGGGCCGGTGGAGTTCCTGAGCCTGTTCGGGCCGCAGGGCGAGCGGATGCACGTCCGGGCGCGGCTCAAGCGGTCGTGATGCGGTGCCGGGTGCGGCCCGGGCGGTCGTGATGTGGTGCCGGGCGTGGCCCGGGCGGCAGTGACGCGGTGCCGGTTGCGGGAGGGCTGTTCCCTGATGGGCAAGCGACCGCTTAGTATGCGGTCGGTCCCGGTCCACGCCGGGGCCGGCCCCGGTCCGACGACGCAGTCCCGTGGAGGCACGGCATGCAGGCATGGCAAGTGCACGAGAACGGCGAGCCGAGCGAGGTGATGCGGCTCGAGGAGGTGCGGACGCCCACGCCGGGCGACGGCCAGGTCCTGCTGAAGGTGCGCGCCGCGAACATCAACTTCCCGGACGCCCTGCTGTGCCGGGGCCAGTACCAGGTCCGCCCGCCGCTGCCCTTCACGCCGGGCGTGGAGATCTGCGGCGAGACCGAGGACGGGCGCCGCGTGATCGCCAACCCGGCGCTGCCGTACGGCGGCCTCGCCGAGTACGCCGTCGCGGACGCCGCCGCCCTCCTGCCCGCGCCCGGCTCCCTGGACGACGCCGAGGCCGCCGCCCTGCACATCGGCTACCAGACGGGCTGGTTCGGGCTGCACCGCCGGGCCGGTCTCCAGGCCGGCGAGACGCTGCTGGTGCACGCCGCCGCCGGAGGCGTCGGCAGCGCGGCCGTCCAGCTCGGGAAGGCGGCGGGCGCCCGGGTCATCGGCGTCGTCGGCGGCGCCGAGAAGGCCGCCGTCGCCCGCGAGCTGGGCTGCGACCTCGTCGTCGACCGGCGCGCCGAGGACGTCGTCGCCGCGGTCAAGGAGGCCACCGGCGGGCGGGGCGCCGACGTGATCTACGACCCCGTCGGCGGCGCGGCGTACGCGCAGTCCGCGAAGGTCGTCGCCTTCGAGGGGCGGATCGTGGTCGTCGGCTTCGCCAGCGGCACCATCCCCAGCCCGGCGCTCAACCACGCCCTGGTGAAGAACTACTCGATTCTCGGCCTGCACTGGGGCCTGTACAACACCAAGAACCCGAAGCTGGTCCGGCACTGCCACGAGGAGCTCACCGAACTGGCCGCCCGGGGCGCCATCAAGCCGCTGGTCAGCGAGCGCGTGCCGCTGGGCGGGGCGGCGGGCGCCGTGCAGAAGGTGGCGGACGGCCTGACCACCGGCCGCGTCGTCGTGACCCTGGAGGAGACGGCATGACCGACGTCGAGGAACTGCGCCGCCGTACCCGCGACCTGCTGGCCGCCAACCCGCCCGCGACCACCGGCCGCCTGGACTTCCTGCGGGCCCGCTTCGACGCCGGTCTCGCCTGGGTGCACTACCCCGCGGGCCTCGGGGGTCTCGGCGCGCCACGCTCCCTCCAGGCCGTCGTGGACGCCGAGCTGGAGGCCGCCGGCGCCCCCGACAACGACCCCCGCCGCATCGGCATCGGCCTCGGGATGGCCGCGCCGACCGTTCTGAAGTACGGCACCGAGGAGCAGAAGCGGCGCTATCTGCGGCCCCTGTGGACCGGCGAGGAGGTCTGGTGCCAGCTCTTCAGCGAGCCCGGCGCCGGGTCCGACCTGGCCGCGCTGGGCACCCGCGCCGTCCGTGAGGGCGACACCTGGGTGGTCGACGGGCAGAAGGTGTGGACCTCCAGCGCCCACCTCGCCCGCTGGGCCATCCTCATCGCCCGCACCGACCCGGACGTGCCCAAGCACCAGGGCATCACCTACTTCGTCTGCGACATGACCGACCCCGGCGTCGAGGTCCGCCCGCTGCGCCAGATCACCGGCGAGGCCGAGTTCAACGAGGTCTTCCTCACCGGCGTGCGCATCCCCGACTCGCGCCGGCTCGGCGAGGTCGGCGACGGCTGGCGGGTCGCGCAGACCACGCTGAACAACGAACGCGTCGCCATCGGCGGCATGCGGCTGCCCCGCGAGGGCGGCATGATCGGCCCGGTGTCGAAGACCTGGCGGGAACGCCCGGAGCTGCGCACCCACGACCTGCACCAGCGGCTGCTGAAGCTCTGGGTGGAGGCCGAGGTCGTCCGGCTCACCGGCGAACGCCTGCGCCAGCAGCTCACCGTCGGCCAGCCCGGCCCCGAAGGCGCCGGCATGAAGCTCGCGTTCGCCCGCCTCAACCAGGAGATCAGCGGCCTGGAGGTCGAACTCCTCGGCGAAGAGGGCCTGTTGTACGACGACTGGACCATGCGCCGGCCGGAGCTGGTGGACTTCACCGGCCGCGACGCCGGATACCGCTACCTGCGGTCGAAGGGCAACAGCATCGAGGGCGGGACCAGCGAGGTCCTGCTGAACATCGTCGCCGAGCGCGTTCTGGGCCTGCCCGCCGAGCCGCGCACCGACAAGGACGTCGCCTGGAAGGACCTGGCCCGATGACCGACCTGCTGTACTCGGAGGAGGAAGAGGCGCTGCGCGCCGCCGTCCGCGCCCTGCTCGCGGACCACTGCGACGCGGCGGGCGTCATCGCACGCACCGAGTCGGACGCCCCGCACGACATCCGGCTGTGGAAGGCGCTCACCGACGGCATGGGCCTCGCCGGTCTGCTGGTGCCCGAGGAACTGGACGGGCAGGGCGCCACCTATCGGGAAGCCGCCGTCGTGCTGGAGGAACTGGGGCGGGCGGTCGCGCCGGTGCCGTATCTGACGAGCGCGGTCGTCGCCACCGAGGCCGTGCTGGCCTGCGGGGCCGACGACCTGCTCAGCGAGTTGGCGTCCGCCACGACCGTCGGCGCGCTCGCCGTCGGCCTGCACACCGCGCCGGGCGCGGCCTTCCCGGCCGTACGCGTCGACGACGGCGCGCTGCACGGGGAGCTGACGGGCATCGCCGACGCGGCCGGCGCCGACGTGCTGCTGGTGCCCGCGGACGACGGCGGGCTGTACGCGGTCGCCGCCTCGCACGCCACGGTCACCCCGCAGGTGTCCTTCGACCTCACCCGGCCGCTCGCCACCGTCGCCCTCGACGGAGCCCCGGGCCGCCGGCTGGGAGACGCCGAACCCGCCGTGCGGCGTGCCCTGCGCGCCGGCGCCGGGCTGCTCGCCTCCGAGCAACTCGGCCTCGCCGAGTGGACGCTGACCGAGACGGTGCGCTACCTGAAGGAGCGCAAGCAGTTCAACCGGCCGGTCGGCGGCTTCCAGGCGCTCAAGCACCGGCTCGCCCAGCTGTGGCTGGAGGTCGTCGGCCTCCGCGCCGCCGCCCGCAACGCGGCCGACGCGCTCACCGTCGGCGAGGACGCCGACATCGCGGTCGCCGTCGCCCAGGCGTACGCGGCGCCCGTCGCCGTCCACGCCGCCGAGGAGGCGCTGCAGTTGCACGGCGGCATCGGCATGACCTGGGAGCACCCGGTCCACCTGTACCTCAAGCGGGCCAAGGCCGACTCGATCGCCTACGGCACGGCGGGCGCCCACCGCGCCTCGCTCGCCGGACTGGTCGACCTCCAGGCCCCCTGAGATCACACGGAACGAGCCCGCCCGGACCAGGGCGGGCTCGTTCGCGAGCCCGGACACCGGGGCGGCGGTGAACACACGGCGGCACTCCGGCCAACTCCTCTGCGCGGCAGGCCCTTTGCGGGCTCGGGCAGCTCATACTCCTTGAGGTTCCCCCGGCCCTCAAAGGGAGGCAGAGATGGCCCTCACCACCCGTCGCAGAGCCCTCACCACCTTCGGCGCCGCCCTCGCGGGCACCGTCGCCCTGCCCGCGGCAGACGCACTCGCCGGCGAACGCGGGCGCGGACCGCGCCCGTTGTGGCGCGCCCACGCCCACAACGACTACGAACACCCGCGCCCCCTCCTCGACGCCCTCGACCACCGCTTCGGCAGCGTCGAGGCCGACATCTACCTGGTCGGCGACCAACTCCTCGTCGCCCACGACCCGGTCGACCTCGACCCCGCCCGCACTCTCGAATCCCTCTACCTCGACCCGCTGGCCGCCCGGGTCAGGGCCAACCACGGTTCCGTCCACCGGGGTCACCACAAGCCGCTGCAACTGCTCATCGACATCAAGACCGAGGGCTCGTCGACCTACCTCGAACTCGACCGCCACCTCCGGCGCTACCCGCACCTGTTCACCGCCTGCGCCCATGGCCGGGTCCGGCCCGGACCGGTCACGGCCGTCGTCTCCGGCGACCGCGCGGCCCGCGTCCCCATGGCGGCGCAGACCGTGCGCCACGCCTTCTACGACGGCCGGCTCACCGACCTCGGCAGCTCCGCGCCCGCCTCCTTCATCCCGTTGATCAGCGACAACTGGACCCTGAACTTCAGCTGGCTCGGCGTGGGCGCCTTCCCGGACGCCGAGCGGGCCAGGCTGCGGGGCATCGTCCAGCAGGCCCACGCGCGCGGCCGGCAGGTGCGGTTCTGGGCCACGCCGGACGCGGCGGGACCGGCCCGCGACGCGCTGTGGGCGGAACTGCTCGCCGCCGGCGTCGACTACCTCAACACGGACGACCTGGCCGGCCTGGAGGCGTTCCTGGACGCCCACGAAGCCGCGTAACCACACGTTCGGGGGACAGGTCAGCCGCCCGAAGCGCCCCTCCGCTGCGCCACACTTGCGGCCGAACGCCGCGAAACGGGCGTGGCGGAGGAGGTTGACGATGGTGATTTCCATCTCTGTGGTGCTGCTGCTCCTGATCCTGGCGGTGATCTTCGTGCGCAGCGGCGGACTGAAGTTCTCGCACGCCCTGGTGTGCGGGCTGCTCGGCTTCTACCTGGCGAGCTCCAGCATCGCGCCCACCATCCACAGCGGCTTCACCGCGACGGCGGACATCGTCGGCAGCCTTCGGCCGTGACGTTCACGGCGTGCTGAACACCCCGATGCCGTTCGGGACCGGGCGCTCCGCGCCCCCCGACGGATGGTTGCGGACCGTCGCGGAGTCCGCGCCCGGCCCGCGGGTGACCAGGGTCGTTGACCCGCCGCCGTCGAGGCTGAAGGCGTCCAGCGATCCCAACGCCCGCATCGCACGCGCCACTTCGGCGATCGTCAGGCCGGTGCGGTACTCCGGGGAGCCGTCCAGCGCCAACAGCAGCAGACGGCGTCCGCCGTCCGCGGCGCCGACGGCGGTGCGCACGGCCGAGGCCGCGTCGTCGAGTCCCGGCAGAAGCCGTCCGTCCTTCAGGACCGGATAGCCGCCGATCGCGAAACGGTAGGGCGTGCCCGCGGCGGCCGCCACCAGCCGGTGCGACACCGTCACCGGCTCGCCCTCGGAGAACTTCCGCAGCCGCTGCGCGCCCGCCTCCCGGCCGACGAGCACCGTGGTCCCGGCGGCGATGGCGCCCCCGCCCGGGGTGTCGGACCGTTCCACCACGCGCCCGTGACGGATCGTCACCTCGTAGGTGTCCGTGCTGCACGGCGCCGCCCGGTCGGTGTCCGTGCCGCACGTGGCGCGCACCCGGGAGGCGCTGCCCCAGTCGGAGGTGAAGGCCCCGATCGACCCCACCGGCAGCGCGTACTGGTTGAGCCCGCCGAGCGGCACACTCCCCTCCGGAGTACGGACCGAACCATCCAGCGACAGGCGGTCGAGGCGGGCCCGGCGGTCGGCGTCCACGCCGAACACGTCCCGCGTGGTGGTCCCCGGCGGCAGCGCCGGGCCGAAGCGCTGCCCGGCCGGCACCGCGGCCTTCAGCGCCCGCCCGTCCGCGACCGCCGGCCCGACGGTCGCGCCCGTCGCCTCGACGCCCGGATGCTGGGACTCGGAGATGTCGAAGAAGTCCCCGTTGACACCCGCGACGGCGCCCTGGGCGTCCGCCAGCGCGGACACCGCGGCCCGCGCGGCCACCGCCCGCGGATACAACAGGCCGACCCGCACGTGCTCGTCGCTCAGGTCCACGGTCAGCACATGGGCGCGGGCGGTGCCCTTGGCGCCCTGGAGGTCCACCTCCTCGTACGTGACACCCGGCGCGAGAACCGTGGCGCGCTGCGCTGCGCCGGCCTGCGGCGCCCCCGTGAGGGCGGCCCCGGCCAGCGCGCCGAGCGCCGTCAGGAACGCCAGTACCGCTCTGCCGGATCCGTATGCCGCCCAATGCCTCTGACGTAACGTCACCCTTGCCCCCTGAGGTCTCGTCGTCTGTCCAGCACTTCCGGTGAAGTGCAGCAGACGGCGACGGCTCGCGGGGGCGGTCAGGCGTCGACAACGCGTGAACGGGTGAGAAAACGCACCCCCTCGGGTGCTTCCAGCGAGAATCCGCTGCCCCGTCCCTCGACGACGTCCACGATCAGCCGGGTGTGGCTCCACACCTCGTACTGACTGCGCGACATCCAGAACGTCACCGGCTCCGCCACGCCGTCGACCTGGAGTTCCGCCAGCAGCACGTCCGAGCCGCCGGTGCGGAACTCGCCCTCCGGGTAGCACATCGGCGCGCTGCCGTCGCAACAGCCGCCGGACTGGTGGAACATCAGCGGACCGTGCACCGCGCGCAGCCGCCGCACCAGGTCGGCGGCCGCGGGCGTCAACTCGACGCGGGGGATCTCCTCATACATGAACCCAGCGCAGCACACCCGACGTTGCGACAGGGTTGCGCGCCGCGGACCAGGCTCCCGGGTGTTCCCGCACCCGTCGCCGGTGGCTCGAAAGGCGCCGTGGCGAGGGTTCGCACCGGGCGGCCACGCTGACGGGCATGACTGCCGACTCCTTGCGCGGAAAAGGCTCCGGAGGAAAAGGCTCCGGACACGTACTCCTGCGCGCGGCCGCCGTCACGGCCGCCGCCCTGCTGACCCTCGTGCTCGCCCCGGCCGCGCACGCCACGGCCACCGGCGTCCCGGGCGGTGAGGCGGCGCTGCCGCTCGGCGACGCCGACCTGGTGGAGACCCGCTCCACCGAGACCCTGGCCGACGGCGTCACGCTCACCCGGATCGTCCGGGGCACCGAGCCTGCCCCGGCGGACCGGATCAACACCACCACGCGCGGCCCGTGGCGGGTGAACGTCCTCACCGTGGACCCGCACCGCACCCGCGGGCACCTGGAGGCCACCTACGGGCCGGACCTGGCCGGCGTCGAGAAGACGACCGACCTGGTGAGCTCTTCCGGCGCCCTCGCCGGGGTCAACGCCTCCTTCTTCACGTTCACGGCGAACCGCCAGTACCCCGGCGACCCGGTGGGGCTCGGGCTGTACGGCGGACGTCTCCTCAGCGAGCCGGCCGGCGACCCGGCCGAGGCGGACTTCGTCGTGGACGCCCGCAGCGGCAGGGTCCTCATGGGCCACCTGGGCTGGACCGGCAGCGTGCGCAACCGGAGTACCGGCGCCGTGCTGCCGCTGGAGTACGTGAACCACCCGCCGGTGGTGCCGGTGGCCTGCGCCGGTCTCGGCGACCCGACGCGGTGCGCCGTCCCCGGCGATGTCGTCGAGTTCACCCCCGAGTTCGCCGCCGCCACCCCGTCCGGAGCGGGCGTGGAGGTGGTCCTCGACCGGCGCGGCTGTGTGGTGCGCACGTCGGCGCAGCGGGGCACGGAGCTGATGTCCGGGCAGACCTCGCTGCAGGCCACCGGCCGGGACGCGGCGGCCCTGCTGCGGGCGGCGGACGGCGGATGCCTGCGGACCACGTCCCTGCTGACCGACGAGGAGGGCGAGGAACTGCCCCTGCGGTCCGGCCTGTCCGGCGTCAACGGCCGCTACCGCCTCACCCGGGACGGCCGCGTCGTCGTCCCGGCGGGCACCGGCAGCTTCTTCGACCGCAACCCCCGCACGATCGCCGGCACGACGAAGGACGGCAGGATCGTGCTCGCCACCATCGACGGCCGCATGACCACCAGCGTCGGCACCACGATGGACGAGACCGCCGCCGTCGCCCGGGCGCTGGGATTGCGGGACGCGGTCAACCTCGACGGCGGCGGCTCCACGGCGATGTCGGTCCGCGGACAGCTGGTCAACCGGCCGAGCGGGACGGCCGAGCGGGCCGTCGGCGACGCCCTGGTCTTCCTCGACCGCCCCTGACGCCGCGGCTGAGCGACGCCCCGCGAGGGGGCTGGCGGGCCCGCACGACGACAGAGTGACTTGGCTCACATGGCGTGTCGGCGGTGCCCCCGCGACGATGGTGCAGTCACTGGCAGGCTGAAGGGAGCGGCGATGTTCCGCAAGGTACTGGTCGCCAACCGCGGTGAGATCGCGATCAGGGCATTCCGGGCGGGTTACGAGCTGGGAGCCCGGACCGTCGCCGTCTTCCCGCACGAGGACCGCAACTCGCTGCACCGGCTCAAGGCCGACGAGGCCTACGAGATCGGCCAGCCCGGGCACCCGGTGCGGGCCTACCTCTCCGTCGAGGAGATCGTCCGCGCCGCGCGGCGGGCGGGAGCGGACGCGGTGTACCCGGGGTACGGGTTCCTGTCCGAGAACCCCGAGCTGGCGCGCGCCTGCGAGGAGGCCGGCATCACCTTCGTCGGCCCCAGCGCCGGCACCCTCGAGCTGACCGGCAACAAGGCCCGCGCGGTGGCCGCCGCCCGCGCGGCCGGCGTCCCCGTGCTCGGCTCCTCCGCGCCCTCCACGGACGTGGACGAACTGGTCCGCGCCGCCGAGGAGATCGGCTTCCCCGTCTTCGTCAAGGCGGTCGCGGGCGGCGGCGGCCGCGGCATGCGGCGGGTGACGGAGCCCGCGCAGCTGCGCGAGTCGATCGAGGCCGCGTCCCGGGAGGCGGCGTCCGCGTTCGGCGACCCCACCGTCTTCCTGGAGAAGGCCGTCGTCGACCCCCGCCACATCGAGGTGCAGATCCTCGCCGACGGCGAGGGCAACGTCATCCACCTCTTCGAGCGCGACTGCTCGCTCCAGCGCCGGCACCAGAAGGTGATCGAGCTGGCGCCCGCGCCCAACCTGGACCCGGAGCTGCGGGACCGCATCTGCGCCGACGCGGTCCGCTTCGCCCGCGAGATCGGCTACCGCAACGCGGGCACCGTGGAGTTCCTGCTGGACCGTGACGGCAACCACGTCTTCATCGAGATGAACCCGCGCATCCAGGTCGAGCACACGGTCACCGAGGAGGTCACCGACGTCGACCTGGTCCAGGCCCAGCTGCGCATCGCCTCCGGCGAGACGCTCGCCGACCTCGGCCTCTCCCAGGACACGGTGAAGCTGCACGGAGCGGCCCTGCAGTGCCGTATCACCACCGAGGACCCCGCCAACGGCTTCCGCCCGGACACCGGCCGGATCAGCGCCTACCGCTCGCCCGGCGGCTCCGGCATCCGGCTGGACGGCGGCACCACGCACGCCGGCACGGAGATCAGCGCCCACTTCGACTCGATGCTGGTCAAGCTCACCTGCCGGGGACGCGACTTCCGGGCCGCGATCGGCCGGGCCCGGCGCGCCGTGGCGGAGTTCCGCATCCGGGGCGTGGCCACCAACGTCCCGTTCCTGCAGGCGGTCCTCGACGACCCGGACTTCCAGGCCGGCCGGGTGACGACGTCGTTCATCGAGGAGCGCCCGCACCTGCTGACCGCGCGCTCCTCGGCCGACCGCGGCACCAAGCTGCTCACCTACCTCGCCGACGTCACCGTGAACCGGCCGCACGGCGAGCGGCCCGACCTGATCGACCCGGTCACCAAGCTGCCCCCGCTGCCCGCCGGTGAGCCGCCCGCGGGCTCCAGGCAGCGGCTCGTCGAACTCGGCCCCGAGGGCTTCGCCCGCCGGCTGCGCGAATCGCCGACCATCGGCATCACCGACACCACCTTCCGCGACGCCCACCAGTCGCTGCTCGCCACCCGGGTGCGCACCAAGGACCTGCTCGCCGTCGCGCCCGTCGTCGCGCGGACCCTGCCCGAGCTGCTGTCCCTGGAGTGCTGGGGCGGCGCCACCTACGACGTCGCCCTGCGCTTCCTCGCCGAGGACCCGTGGGAGCGGCTGGCCGCGCTGCGTGAGGCCGTGCCCAACATCTGCCTCCAGATGCTGCTGCGCGGGCGCAACACCGTCGGCTACACCCCGTACCCGACCGAGGTGACGGACGCCTTCGTCGAGGAGGCCGCCGCCACCGGCATCGACATCTTCCGGATCTTCGACGCGCTCAACGACGTCGGCCAGATGCGCCCCGCCATCGACGCCGTACGGGCCACCGGCACGGCGGTCGCCGAGGTCGCCCTCTGCTACACCTCCGACCTGTCCGACCCGAACGAGCGCCTGTACACCCTCGACTACTACCTGCGCCTGGCCGAGCAGATCGTCGAGGCGGGCGCCCACGTCCTGGCGGTGAAGGACATGGCGGGCCTGCTGCGCGCGCCGGCCGCCGCGAAGCTCGTCTCCGCGCTGCGCCGCGAGTTCGACCTGCCGGTGCACCTGCACACCCACGACACCGCGGGCGGCCAGCTCGCCACCTACCTCGCCGCGGTCCAGGCCGGGGCCGACGCGGTCGACGGGGCGGTGGCCTCCATGGCGGGCACCACCTCGCAGCCCTCGCTGTCGGCGATCGTCGCCGCGACCGACCACTCCGAGCGGCCCACCGGGCTCGACCTGCAGGCCGTCGGCGACCTGGAGCCGTACTGGGAGAGCGTCCGCAGGATCTACGCCCCGTTCGAGGCGGGCCTCGCTTCTCCGACCGGGCGCGTCTACCACCACGAGATCCCCGGCGGCCAGCTCTCCAACCTGCGCACCCAGGCCGTCGCCCTCGGCCTCGGCGACCGCTTCGAGGAGATCGAGGCGATGTACGCCGCCGCCGACCGCATCCTCGGCCACCTGGTCAAGGTCACCCCGTCGTCCAAGGTGGTCGGCGACCTCGCCCTGCACCTCGTCGGCGCGGACGTGACGCCGGAGGACTTCGAGGCGGAGCCGAACCGGTTCGACATCCCCGACTCCGTGATCGGCTTCCTGCGCGGCGAGCTGGGCACCCCGCCCGGCGGCTGGCCGGAGCCCTTCCGCACCAAGGCGCTGCAGGGCCGCGCCGAGGCCAGGCCGGTGCGGGAGCTGACGGCGGACGACCGCACGGGCCTGGCCAAGGACCGGCGCGCCACGCTCAACCGGCTGCTGTTCCCCGGCCCGACCCGCGACTTCGAGACCCACCGGCAGGCCTTCGGCGACACCAGCGTCCTCGACAGCAAGGACTTCTTCTACGGGCTGCGCCCGGGCAAGGAGTACGCGGTCGACCTCGAGCCCGGTGTGCGGCTGCTCATCGAGCTGGAGGCGGTCGGCGAGGCCGACGAGCGCGGCATGCGCACGGTGATGTCCACGCTCAACGGCCAGCTGCGCCCCATCCAGGTCCGCGACCAGGCGGCGGCCTCCGACGTGCCGGTGACGGAGAAGGCCGACCGCGGCAACCCCGGCCATGTCGCCGCTCCGTTCGCCGGTGTGGTGACCCTCGCGGTCGCCGAGGGCGACGAGGTGGCGGCCGGGGCGACCGTCGCCACCATCGAGGCGATGAAGATGGAGGCCGCGATCACCGCGCCCAAGGCCGGCACGGTCGCCCGCCTGGCCATCAACCGCATCCAGCAGGTGGAGGGCGGTGACCTGCTCGTCGAGCTGGCCTGATCCCGTACGCCACGACGAGCGGGCGGGTGACAATCGGTCCGGGCGGCGTCAGGCCGCCCGGCCGCTGTCGCCGCCGTCACGGGAACAGAATGCTTCCGGGGCGTGTTGCCCCAGCGGGTAAGATACCCGCGGGGGTATATACGAGGAGGAAGTGTGCAACTCGACATGTCGGCCGACGAGCTGAAGTCGGCGCTCAACCGGCTGCGGCGCGCCCAGGGCCAGCTCGCCGGCGTCATCCGGATGATCGAGGAGGGCCGGGACTGCGAGGACGTGGTCACCCAGCTCGCGGCGGTCTCCCGGGCCCTGGACCGGGCCGGGTTCTCGATCATCGCGACCGGGCTGGAACAGTGCATGACCAGCGAGGACCCCGAGGTGCGGGACTCCGTCCAGATGCGCGCCCGCCTGGAGAAGCTCTTCCTGTCCCTGGCCTGACCCCGCCTGCGGCGCAGGTGTGGCCGTCACCGCGCGGGGGAACCCGGGGCCGGCACACCGGACGGGCAGTGTTCCAGGGAGGCCCCATGACGACGGACGCCGCGCGCTACGACGACGAGTCCGACGAGCCGCTGGCGGGCTACGCCGTGCTCAGTGGCGTCTTCGCGACGGGCCTCGCGGCGTTCGCCGCGGTGGCGCGGCGCCGCGGCGTACGGCTGCCGCAGCAGGTGCCGCCTTGGGACGTGGCCCTGCTGGGAGCGGCGACGTACAAGGCGTCCAGGCTGCTGTCCAACGACAAGGTCACCAGCTTCGTGCGGGCGCCGTTCACCCGCCGCACGGGCGAGGGCGCAGGCCCCGAGGTCATGGACGAACCGCGCGGAGGCGGCGTACGCCGCGCCGTCGGCGACCTGGTGTCGTGCCCCTTCTGCACCTCGGTCTGGCTGGCCGGCGCCCTGGTCTGCGGCTACACCGCCGCGCCCCGCGCCACACGGCTGGTCTGCGCCGGCCTCGGCGCGGTCACCGTCTCGGACTGGCTGCAGTACGCCTGGACGTGGACCCAGCGGACCGCGGAGGAGTGACGGCGCGTCCCTGGGTCACGTCCCCGGACCCGGGGACGCGCCGCGGACGGGGCGGTGTGGCCGTGCCGACGCGGGGCACCCGGGGCCGAGGCGGGTCCGGCCGGACCCGCCGTCCGCAGGCAGGAGGTGGTGGACATGGGTCATGGTGGGAACGTCATCGACGAGCTGATGACCGATCATCGTGAGGTCGAGGAGATCTTCGGCCGCATCGAGGCGCTGCCACTCGGTGCGAAGGACCGCAAGACCTACGCCGAGCAGGCCACGATGGAGCTGGTCCGGCACTCGGTGGCGGAGGAGGCCTACCTCTACCCCGCAGTCCGCAAGCACGTCGACGGCGGCGACGCGCTGGCCGACCGGGAACTGCAGGATCACGCCCGGGCCGAGCAGATCATGAAGGACCTGGAGAGCCGCGAGCCGGGCGACCCCGAGTTCGACCGGCTCATCGGGACGCTGATGACCGAGATCCGCGAGCACGTCGCGGACGAGGAGCGGAACCTCTTCCCCCGGCTGCGTGCCTCGTGCTCCGCCGAAGCGCTGGACGAGATCGGCGACAAGGTCCGGCAGGCGAAGAAGACGGCCCCGACCCGTCCCCACCCGTCCGCTCCGGACAAGCCGCCGGCCAACAAGCTCCTGGCGCCGGGCGCCGGACTGGTCGACCGGCTGCGCGACGCGCTGACCGGCCGCGGCAAGACGGACGACTGACGACCGGGGCGGGCGCCCTGGCCGCGGCAGGCGGGCTGCTGCGACTGGCGGCGGGACTGCCGCCGTCACCGGCCGTGCTGCTGGTGCTGGTCCTGCCCATGGCCGGGGTGGAGTCCGTCTCGGACACCGCGGGGACGGCCGTCCTGCCGACCGACCCGCCCGCCCACCTGCGCGGTCGCGTCCTCGGCGTGTGGAACGGCGTCGGCACGGTGTGGAGCCTCGGCGGCCCGCCCGTCCTGGGCCTGCTGATGGAACTCGCGGGACCGCGCGAGCCCTGGTGACCGGTGGCCTGCTCGTCGCCGGCGCGATCGGTGCGGGCCTGCCGGCCCGGTCCCGCCGCGCCCTACAGCCGGCGCCGCTCGCGCCGGAGCCCGCCGACCCGGCGGCCCGGGAGGCGCTGCGCACGGCGGCCTGACCGCCCGCCGCCGCCCGTTCCCGGGCGGCGATGTCTCACCCGTCTCGCCCGTCTTGTCTCGCCAGTCTCACCCATCTCGCCAGTCTCATCGGTCTCGCCATTCTCACGGTCTCGCCCGCCTCGCCGGTCCCGTCCCTCTCAGGCGATGAGTGCCTGGTCCGGTCCGAGCCGGTCCAGGAGCGGGGCGCGGTGGAGGCCGGCCACGGGGGCGAGCAGGTCGGGGTGGCGCAGCAGCGCTGCTGCCCGGCGGTCGCGCTCGTCCGGCCGGACCAGGCGCCGGAACTCCACCGGCACGCCCGCCGCGTGCTCGCCGTCGGCCAGCCCGGCCACCGCCGCCGCGGCGAGCGCCGGATCGGTGAGCAGGCAGGCCGCCCAGCTCGCCACGACCTCGTCCACCCAGCTGCGCCAGGCCGAGTCCTCCGCGTCCTGAACGTCCTCAGCGTCCTGCGCGTCCTGGCCGACGTCCGAACCGATGACCCAGTCGAGCCGGGCCGAGCCGCCCGGGCCCGTCATGCCGAGCAGCGCGGCGTCCATCGCCGTCGGATAGCGCAGCCATGCCGCCACGGTGACCGCCTGACGAGCCTGCACCTCGCACAGGGCGGAGGCCAGCGCCCCGCCGGACGCCGGATAGGCACTGATCAGCCATTGCGTGGTCGCGGCGATGACGGGGGAGAGGTCTGCGAGCACAGCGGGCCGTCCGAACTGCTTCCAGGGGGAACGGGGGACTGCTGAAACGGTAGCTCTCGGCGCCCGCCCCGGGACATGCCCGAGCCGCCGCCACCGACGTGGGCTCGGCCACACCCGCCCCCGAAGGGGTCACACCCGCCCCCGAAGGGGCCACACCCGCACCGAAGGGGCCTCACTGCTCCCGGAAGGCCGTGACGACCTGCCGGCGGCGCAGTTCCTCCAGCGCGTCCCGCTGGCGGCGGGCCCGTTCCAGCAGGCCGTCCAGGAGGTCCGCGTCGAGCCGCTCCTCCCCGCCGTCGGCGAGCTCGCGCAGCGCCCGCCACGCGGCCACCTTGCCCTCGACCCCGAGCCGCAGCGCCTCCACCTCCACCAGCGGGGTCAGCGGAGAACGGCGTACGAGGCGGCCGTTGGCCTTGAACCGGCCCGCCCGCTCGGCCGCCCGCCCCGCGTACACCTTGTACTGCCGTACCGGGATGCCGAGCCGCCGCATGATGTCCAGCAGGGCCGCCCGGTCCTCGGCGAGGTCGGCGGCCAGCGGCTCCAGCGCGGCGGCGAGGGCCGAACCGCGGTACGACCGCACCATGTGCCGGGCCCGCCCGGCGCCTGCGGTGGCGGCCGCCAGGTGGTCGTTGAGGTAGATGCCCAGAAGAGGCGAGACGCCACCCGGCGACGAGCCCTGGTGGCCGGTGACGGGGAGCAGCCGGTTCATCATCTCGGTCCTTCGATCGCCTCGTCGCCGTCCGCGCGGCCCGGCGACGGCAGCGATCGAGTACCCGTTCGCAGGGGCCGTACAGCTCAATCGCTCAGTCGATCAGGGCGTGGCGTCGAAAAACGCGAATGGATTCCCTTGTCCTGGTAACGCAATGCCCGACACCCCGAGGGATTCGGTGGGCGCTCGATTACCGGTCGCAGCCGAACCTTCCGTGGACAGACGGATCCCGAGGTAGCTGATGGCGACACACACCGAACCGGTCGCACCCGTCCCGGCGGCGAAACCCCGCGGCAAGGCCCGGATGACCGTCACCTGGCTGACCACGACCGACCACAAGAAGGTCGGGCATCTGTATCTGATCACCTCGTTCTGCTTCTTCCTGGTCGGCGGGGCGCTGGCCATGGTGATGCGGGCGGAGCTGGCCCGGCCGGGGATGCAGCTGATGTCCACCGAGCAGTACAACCAGGCGTTCACCATGCACGGCACGATCATGCTGCTGCTCTTCGCGACCCCGACGTTCGCGGGGTTCGCCAACGAGATCATGCCGCTGCAGATCGGCTCCCCGGACGTCGCCTTCCCGCGGCTGAACATGCTCTCGTACTGGCTGTTCCTCTTCGGCGGCCTGATCGTCCTCGGCAGCTTCCTCACCCCGCAGGGCGCCGCCGACTTCGGCTGGACCGCCTACACCCCCCTCAGCGGACCCGTCCGCAGCGCCTACGTCGGCGGGGACCTGTGGATCATGGGCCTGGCGCTGGCCGGGTTCGGCACGATCCTCGGCTCGGTCAACTTCGTCACCACGATCATCTGCCTGCGCGCCCCCGGCATGACCATGTTCCGCATGCCGATCTTCACCTGGAACGTGCTGCTCACCTCGGTGCTGGTGCTGCTCGCCTTCCCCGTGCTGGCCGCCTCCCTGCTCGTGCTGGAGGCCGACCGGCGCTTCGGCGCGCGCGTCTTCGAGGCCGCCAACGGCGGGGCGCTGCTGTGGCAGCACCTGTTCTGGTTCTTCGGCCACCCCGAGGTGTACATTCTCGCGCTGCCGTTCTTCGGCGTGATCAGCGAGATCATCCCGGTGTTCTCCCGCAAGCCGGTCTTCGGCTACATCGGCCTGATCGGCGCCACCATCTCCATCGCGGGCCTGTCCATGACCGTGTGGGCCCACCACATGTTCGCCACCGGGGCGGTGCTGCTGCCGTTCTTCTCCTTCTTGAGCTACCTCATCGCCGTACCCACCGGCGTGAAGTTCTTCAACTGGATCGGCACCATGTGGAAGGGGTCGGTGTCGTTCGAACCGCCGATGCTGTGGGCGCTCGGCTTCCTCGTCACCTTCCTCTTCGGCGGACTGACCGGTGTCATCCTGGCCTCCCCGCCCATGGACTGGCAGGTCACGGATACCTACTTCGTGGTCGCGCACTTCCACTACGTCCTGTTCGGCACGATCGTCTTCGCGATGTTCGGCGGGTTCAGCTTCTGGTGGCCCAAGATGACCGGGAAGATGCTCGACGCGCGACTGGAGCGGATCCAGTTCTGGACGCTGTTCGTCGGCTTCCACACCACCTTCCTCGTCCAGCACTGGCTGGGCACCTCGGGCATGCCCCGCCGCTACGCCGACTACCTGGCCGCCGACGGCTTCACCGCCCTCAACACCATCTCCTCCATCGGCGCCTTCCTGCTGGGGCTGTCCACCCTGCCGTTCCTCTACAACGTGTGGAAGACCGCCCGGCACGGCGAGCGGATCGAGGTCGACGATCCCTGGGGCTTCGGGCGTTCCCTCGAATGGGCCACCTCCTGCCCGCCCCCGCGCCACAACTTCACCACCCTGCCGCGCGTCCGCTCCGAGTCCCCGGCCTTCGACCTGCACCACCCGGAGACGGCACGGTACGACGCGAAGGAGGACACCGGACGACGCGACGCCCTGGACGCCCCGGGGCACTGAACCCGACTCCCGGCGGACCTGTCCGCGCCGGGCGTGGCCCGCTCGCCGTGCGGGACCGCCGTGCCCGTCACCGGTCCGTCGGCCGTGGCGGCGGCCCGACGGCCATCAGCCGTGCGAAGCAGCCCTCCGGCATGCCCTCGCCGACGGGAGCGCCGTCCGCCTCGATCCAGGCGTGCGCGGTGAAGGGCGGGACGACCCGCACGCCGGTGCACCAGGTCGGCCACGTCCCGCCGAGCCGGCACAGCAGCGCGGCCCCGAGAGAACGCGGCAGGCACCTCTTCGGTCCGGCGCAGCGCAGGCCGGCGGCGCACATCGCGTCCCCCGCGCTGCGGGCCTGCTCGGCGGTGGCGGGCGCGGCGCCGCGCCGCAGGACGGCGCGGACGGCGCGGACGGCGCGGACGGCGCGGACGGCGCGGACGGCGCGGATGCGCCGGGGTGACAGCAGGACGATGACGACCGCGGGGAGCAGCACGAGGCGGGCGGTCAGACGGCGTGTCAGGGGCACGCCGGTTGGCCCGTTCGAGGGCGCTGGGCGTGGTCGTGAGGCGAGCCCCGAGCCGCGGAGCCGCCGCACGAGCTCCTCGACGTCCGCAGGGCCTGCGCCCGGTCGACGTCGAACTCCTCGACGAGCGCGGCAGCCGCGTCCGCGCCCCATGGCCGGACCGCCCGCCGGTTTCACCGGCCGCGACGCCCGGCTGCTTCCCGCCCGGGGTGCCGGGCACACGGTGCACCGCGAGACCCGCACCGTGCGGGACCTCGTACGAGAGGTGGCGCGTGGTGTCAGGCAGAAGCTGTGGACCTTCGACGGGACCGCCCCCGGCCCCGTGCTGCGCGGCCGCGTCGGCGACACCTTCGAGATCACACTGGTGAACCGGGGGACCACCGGCCACTCGGTGGACTTCCACGCCGGAGCCCTGGCGCCCGACCGGCCGATGCGCACCATCCAGCCCGGCCGGTCGCTGACGTACCGGTTCACCGCCACCCGCAGCGGGATCTGGATGTACCACTGCTCCACGATGCCCATGTCGCTGCACATCGCCGACGGCATGTACGGGGCCGTCGTCATCGATCCCCCGGACTTCCGCACGTCGACCGGGAGTACGTGATCGTCCAGTCGGAGCTGTACCTCGGCGCGCAGGGCGGGACGGCCGACCCGGAGAAACTGTCGGCCGGGCGGCCCGACTCCGTCGTCTTCAACGGCTACGCCAACCAGTACACCCGCGACCGGCCGACCGCTCGCGTCGGCGAGCGGGTCCGGGTGTGGGTGCTGGACGCGGGGCCCGACCGGGCCGGCGCGTTCCACGTCGTCGGCGGCCAGTTCGACACCGTCTACCAGGGGGCGCCTACCGGCTCCGCCCGGACGACCCCGGACACGGCGGTGCGCAGATCCTCGACCCGGCCCCGGGATGGGGAGGGTTCGTCGAGCTCTCCTTCCCGCAGGCGGGCGACTACCCGTTCGTCTCGCACCTCATGAGCGAGGCCGAGCGGGGAGCCCGCGGGGTCTTCAGGGTCACGGCCCGGTGATGCGCGGGGGGCCACCCGGCTCCCCGCGCACCTGCTCGGCGGCCCGTAGCACCAGGCCGCGGAAGAAGACGTGCTCGGCGTCGCCGTGGTGGACCGGGTGCCACCACATGGCGTCGACCAGCGGGCCTACGCCGAAGGGGCAGGGGAGCGCGCGGATGCCCGCGTCGGCCGGGAGCCGGCGTACCAGCCGCTCCTGGAGCAGCGCTATCCGGCGCGTCCCGGCGACGAGGTCGGGGACGGCCAGGAAGCTCTCCGTCACGACCTGCACCCGCGGTTCGATCCCGAGGATGCGCATCTGCCGGGCGGCAGAGGTGGAGGACGTCAGCCCGTGATAGGTCGCGACCCACGGCAGGGCTTCGAGCTGTTCGACCGTGAGGGTGTCGCCGACGTCGGGATTGTCGGCGGAGGCGACGACGACCCACGTGTCGGTGAGCACGTCCGCGTGCGGAAGGTCGGTGACGAATCCGTGCGGGACCACCATCAGGTCGGCGGTGAGCAGGGTCTGCTCGGCCTGGTCGACGGCTTGGGTGGTGGAGTGGACGAGCCGCAGCCGGGCGTTGGGCGCTTCCCGGCCGAGCAGTTCGGCGACGGGGTTGCCGAGGACGACGCACGCGTAGTCGCTGAGGATGACGCTGAACTCTCGCGTGGTCTCCTTCGCGTCGAAGGCCAGCCGCGCGGAGAACACCCGCTCGGCGTCGTCGAGGGCGAGCCGTACCCAGGGCTTGAGCTGTTCGGCCAGGGGGGTCAGACGGTATTCGTTGCCGACCCGGGTGAGCAGTTCGTCGCCGAAATGCCTGCGGAGCTGGGACAGGGAGGCCGACAGCGACGGCTGGCTCAGGCCGAGCTGCTGGGCGGCCCTGGTGACGCTGCGCTGGTCGAGCAGCGCGGCCAGGGACACCAGCAGGTTGAGGTTCATGTTCGCGAGCCGCACCGCTCCCGCCTCTCAGTGACGCCGATACGGAACACTTTCCGGCAATTCCCGCGAGATGTCGCGTGTGCCGGCGTGTGTCAGACCGTCGTACCGGCCAGGTCCGGGTGTCCGACCGGGGTCGAGTACGGGAGCCACTGTTCGAGCCGGGGCGGGGCGAACAGTTCGTCCAGAGTCAGGTGCACGGCCCCGGAGAGGCCCGCGTGCAGGCTGGACGATGGCTCGATGCGCAGTGTCCGGGTGGCCAGCGGCAGCGAGCGGCGGTAGACGGTCTCGCGGATGGCGGCCAGCACGTAGTCGCCGGCGCTCACCACTCCGCCGCCGAGGACGACGAGCGCCGGATTGTAGAAGCTGACGAGCGTGGCGAGCGTGGTCCCGACCAGGCGTCCGGCGCGGGCCAGCAGGGCGCGGGCCGCGGCGTCGCCGTTCGCGGCGGCCCGCGCGATGTCCGCCGAGGTGAGCGTGCCCGTCGTCGAAAGTGTCTCCAGCATGGCCTGGCTGCCGCCGTTCTTGGCCAGCCGGCGGCCTTCCCGGACGAGTGCCGCCCCGCCCGCGACCGCCTCCAGGCATCCGTCGTTGCCGCAGCGGCAGGTGACGTTCTCGGCTTCCGCGACCAGGACGTGCCCGATGTCCCCCGCGCAGCCGTTGGCCCCGCGGTGCAGGCGGCCGCCGGACACCAGCCCGGCGCCGATCCCGGTGCCGATCTTCACGTACAGCAGGTCGGTGGTCTCGTCGGCGGCGGGGTTGCCGCGCAGCTCGCCGAGCGCGAGCAGGTTGACGTCGTTGTCGACCCAGGTCGGGGCGTTGTAGCGGCGGGAGAACCGCTCACGGATCCGGTACCCGTCCCAGCCCGGCATGATCGGAGGGGCCACCGGGAGGCCGGTGCTGAACTCGACGGGGCCCGGGACGCCGATGCCGACGCCCCAGACGGGCTGACCCTCGCCGGCCCTGGCCAGCATCCCGTCGACGACCTCCTCGACCCGGGTGAGGACCACCTCGGGGCCGTCGGCGATGTCGATGGGCTCGGCCGCGCTCTCCAGGATGCGGCCCGACAGGTCGGCCAGGCCGAGCTCCATACCGGTCGCGCCGATGGCCACGCCGATGACCAGGCCCGCTTCGGTGCGCAGGCGGAGCAGGCGGGGAGCGCGGCCGCCACTGGAGGGCCCCACTCCCGCGCGGGTCACGAGTCCCGCCGACTCCAGCTCCGCGATGCGTGCCGCGATGACGCTGCGGCCGAGGCCGACCTGCTGGGTGAGCAGGGGCTGCGTCATGCCGTCACTGCCGCGGATCGCCGCCAGGACGGCGGCGAGGCTGTCGATTCGCCCAGAGGGCACGTCCCCTCCTTCATCGACCCGTCCTGTCCGGCGCGGGCTTCATTTCTCCGTTGCCCGGCAAAAGTACCACCCATTCCGGATCAACCGCATGGCCGATCGGAGGAAGCCGGGGGGATGGGCTCCGCTCAGCCCCGGCTCCCCGGGAAGCGGCGCCGCGGAGGGTCTCCCGGCCGTCTTCCAAGGGTTCCCGGCGAGCAGTGAAGCGTAAACCGCCTGCGATGCGAATAGACCGATCCTATGACCACTATCAGCAAACTTTTGTTGATGAGCGGCGGAAGCTCTGTAACACTCGCGACACACAGTCAGTGAACCCGGCGGGCTCCCGCTCCTCCGGTCGCCCCCTGGCCACGTCGAAAGGCTCCCCATGACGTTCTCGATCGCCCGGCGCCGCCGCAGCGCCACGGCCGTGGCGCTGCCTCTGGCCGCCGGACTCCTTCTGACCGCCTGCGGAAGCGGGGGCGGCACCTCGGCCAACGGCGAGGAGCCCAAGACCATCACGCTGTCCTACGCGAGCGCCAACACAGGGGAGAAGGCGTTCGAGACCCTCGCCAAGGACTACATGGCCGCGCACCCCGGGGTCCACATCAAGACCAACCGGATCGCGCTGAACACCTACAACCAGACCCTGACGACGCAGATGCAGGCCGGGAACGGCCCGGACGTCATGTACGTGAACGCCGGTACCGGACAGGCCGGCTCGGTGGGCCAGCTCGGCAAGGCCGGCCTCCTGCTGGAGCTCGACTCCAGCCTGAAGAGCGTCCTGCCCGAGGGGACGGAGGAGCTCTACTCGGCCGGCGGAAAGTTCCTGGGGGTCCCGGTCTCCCTGGCCGTCAGCGGGATCGTCTACAACAACGACCTGGCCGAGAAGAGCGGCGTCACCATCACGCCCGCCTCCACCCTCCAGGACGTGCTGTCGCAGTGCGCCAAGGCCAAGAAGTCGGGCAAGTCGGTCTTCGGCCTGGCGGGTTCCATATCGCAGAACACCGGCCTGCTGACGATGGCGATCGCCTCGTCCACGGTGTACGGCCCGAACCCGAACTGGAACCAGGACCGTGCCGCGGGCAAGACCTCGTTCGCGAAGACCGAGGGCTGGCGCGAGGCCCTGCAGGCGGTCGTCGACCTGAAGAAGGCCGGCTGCTTCCAGGACGGCGCGGCCGGGGCCGGCTTCGACGCCCTCACCAACGGCGCCAGCCAGGGCAAGCTCTTCGGCTTCTTCGCGCCGAGCGGAGCGACCAAGGACATCATGGACGCGGCCCACGGCGCGGTGAAGCTGACCGCCCTGCCGTTCCCGGCGCCCAAGGGCACGAAAACCTACCCGGCGCTGACCGCGAACATCGGTCTGGCGGGGAACGCCAAGACGAAGAGCCCGAAGCTCGTCCAGAGCTTCATCGAGTTCGCCGTCTCCCCGGCCGAGGCGAAGAAGTTCGCCGACGCGCAGGGCAGCATCCCGGTCGGGAAGAGCATCTCGCCGTCCGACCTGCTGCCGCAGTACCAGCCGATCGCGGACATGCTCAAGAACAAGCAGTACCGCCCGTACGGAATCGACGCCTGGCCGAACGGCCAGATCTACGACGCCCTCGGCAGCGGCGTCACCGGCCTGCTCACCGGCCAGAAGTCGATCGGCGACGTGCTCAAGGCGGCCGACGCCGCCTGGACCAGCTGAAGCTGACCGCTGCGCGGGACGGGTCAGGCCCGTCCCGCGCACCGGCCGGACCGTGAACAGGACGAGGAACGGCAGAATGACGACGACGGAGAGCCGCGCCGCCGCGGCCGTGAAGGTGAAGACCACGGCGGCTGAACCACGCCCGTTCCGCATGGGCTTCGGCTACTGGTGGTGGGCGCTGCCTGCCATGCTGCTCATGCTGGCCTTCATCTACGCGACGACCGCGAGCGGTGCCTTCTACGCCTTCACCGACTGGTCGGGAATCGGTTCCTTCCATTTCGTCGGCCTGAAGAACTTCTCCAAGATCTTCCAGACCGAGGAACTCACCGGAGCGCTCGTCAACACGTTGCTCCTGGCGTTCGGCTTCCTGTTCTTCAGCAACGTGGTGGGGCTGCTGTTCGCACTGGCCCTCAACCGCGGCCTGAAGAGCCGGTTCGTGCTGCGGACCCTGCTGTTCATGCCCGTGGTGATCGCGCCGGTCGCGGTCTCGTACATCTGGAAGTTCATCTTCGCGTACGACGGCCCGCTGAACGACACGCTGCAGGCGGTCGGGCTGAAGAGCTGGCGGCACGACTGGCTGGCCGAGCCGAAGCTCGCGCTCGCGGCCGTCCTCATCGTCATGGTCTGGCAGAGCATCGGCTTCACGATGGTGATCTACCTGGCCGGGCTGGCGGGCGTGCCCGAGGAACTGGAGGAGGCCGCCGCCCTGGACGGGGCGGGCCCGCTGCGGCGGTTCCGGTCGGTGACGCTGCCGATCATCCAGCCGTCCGTCGCCATCGCGACGACGCTGTCGCTCATCCAGGGCCTGCGGATCTTCGACCAGGTGCTCGCGCTGACCGGTGGCGGCCCGTCGGGGGCCACGCAGACCCTGGCGACCGAGGTGTACCAGCACACGTTCGTCTTCGGCAACTTCGGTTTCGGTGCGGCCCTGGCCCTGATGCTGAGCGTCCTCATCCTCATCTTCACCGCCGTCCAGCAGTTCCTCACCCGCGACCGTCTCTAGACAGGACTCGAGCCGTGTTCCGTTATACGAAGAAGACGCTGGTCCTCGAGATCGCCACGCTCCTGGCGACGCTCGCGATGCTGATGCCCTTCTACTTCCTGATCTCCACCTCGCTGAAGACCCAGAGCCAGGTGCTCGACACGTCGGCGCTGTCCTTCCCGACGAGCCCGACCTTCGAGAACTTCACCACACTGCTGTCGCCGTCCGGCGACGCCTCGTCGAGCATCTTCCAGGGGCTGTTCAGCAGCGTCCTCATCACGGCGGGGACCATCGTCGCCCTCATCGTGATCGGCGCGCCGGCGGCGTACGTCTTCGCACGGAGCACCAGCCGCTGGAGCACCTACACCTTCTACCTCTTCACGATCGCGATTCTGCTGCCGACCCAGCTCGGTGTCGTGCCGCTGTACGTCGAGGCCCGCAATTTCGGGCTCGTGGGCACGCCGTTCGGCATGGTCGTGATCTACACGGGGATGCTGATCCCGCTCGCCGTCTTCCTCTACAGCGGGTTCGTCAGGCGGCTGCCGCGCGACTACGAAGAGGCCGCGACGGTCGACGGGGCGTCCCGGACCAGGGTGTTCGTGCAGGTCGTGTTCCCGCTGCTCGCCCCGGCGACGGGCACCGTCGCCATCCTGGCGGGGCTCATCGTGTGGAACGACTTCTTCACCGCGCTGATCTTCCTGAACGGCTCGGGATACCAGACGCTGCCGGTGGTCATGTACAACTACGTCGGCTCGCTGGTCTCGCAGTGGAACCTGATCTTCGCGGTCGTGATCATCTCCATGATCCCCATTCTCGTCTTCTACTTCTTCGCCCAGAAGAAGTTCATCCAGGGCTACGCAGGCGGACTGAAAGGCTGACCCCCCCGCATGATGTCCGAACAGATCATCGAACCCGGAACTCTGGCGTTCCACGGGGACCGGGTACGCGTCTCCGTCCGCATGCCCTGGTACCGGGCGCTGCCCCTGTCGTCGGTCGCCGGCGTCGGCTGGACCGTGGACGGGGCCGAGGTCCCGCACGAGTCGATCACCTGGACCGTGGACGGCCGCACGTACCGGCTCGACGAACTGCCCGCCCGCCACGACCTGTGGTGGTACGTCCTCGACTCCGCGGAGATCGAGGGCGCGCTGCCGGCCCTCGCGGACCGGGACGAGCACGAGGTGAGCGTGACGCTGAGCCTCTACATCCCCTACATCACGACCGACCTCGGGGTCCTCAGGATCGAGGAGAGCGACACCAAGACGATGGCGGAGGCATGAGCACTCTCGGAACGCCCGTCCAGGGCGTCACGCTGTACAGCTTCACCCGCGCCTTCCACGGGCGCCGTCACTCCTTCGAGGAACTGGTCCGGGAGGTCGCCCGGCGCGGCCTCGGGCCGGGCCTGGAACTCGTCGGCTTCCAGAGCATCAAGGGCTTCCCGGACGTCGCCCCGGCGTTCGTGGACCGCTTCCGGGCGCTGACCGACGAGACGGGCCTGGTGCCGACGTGTCTCAGCGCGAACGCGGACTCGGGGCTGCGCCGCGACCGGATGCTCACCGACGACGAACTCGTCGACTACATGCGCCCCCAGATCGCCGTAGCCCGTGAACTGGGCTTCCCCGTCGTGCGCGTGCAGATCTCGCTCACCCCCGACGACATGGAGCGCCTGCTCCCGGTGGCCGAGCGGTACGGCGTGCGGCTCGGCCTGGAGATCCACTCCCACCAGCACCCCCGCCACCCCCGCATCCAGGCACTGCTGGAACGCTACGAGAAGCTCGGCTCCCCGCTGCTCGGCTTCGTGCCCGACTGGGGCGCGTCGCTGCGGGCGGTGCCGTCCACGCTGCTGCGCAAGTACCGCGCGGCCGGATACCCCGAGGACCTGGTGCAGGGGCTCGAACGGCTGTGGCACGAGCACCACGCCGAGGGCCCGCCGATGACCGAGCCCCAGCACGGGCGCTGGTTCCGGCAGGTCATGGAGCTGGCGCACCGCCACGGCGCCGGCGAGCGGGCCATCGAGATGGCCGTCAACATCACCGGACTGTTCGGCCACGCCCCCGCCTCCGACTGGGCCGACGTGCTGCCCTGGACCGTCCACACCCACGGCAAGTTCTACGAGATCGACGCCGACGGCGACGAACCCTCCGTGCCCGTGCGGGAGTTGGTGGACCTCTGGGTCAACAGCGGCTACTCCGGGGCGATCTCCAGCGAGTGGGAGGGCTTCCACTGGAACGACTGGGACGACCCCTTCGACGTCGTCGCCGGTGAGCAGGCCCTGGTCCGTGCGAGCGCCGAAGCGGCCGGCTCGCGCGTCATCGTCGATCCGGCCGAGGCCCGCGTCCTGGTGGGCCGGCCGGCAGAGAGGAACAACTGATGGCCACCGATGACACCGTCCTGACCGACGACAGTCTCACCCGGCGCCCCGACGGCCTGGCCGTCGCCCTGAAGGTCCCCTGGTACCGCAGCCTGTGGCTGTCCAGCGTCAGCTCCATCGACGTGACGCTGGACGGCGAGCGCGTCCCCCGCGACGAACTCCGGGTCGAACTGGGCGGGCGGACCTACCGGGTGGACGAGCTGCCGGACCAGTGGGACACGCTCTGGTTCATCCAGGACCGTCTTCAGGTCGTGGTCCCGCGCGACGAGCCGCCGGGCGAGGGAAGCGAGGTCGAGGTCGAGGTGGCCGTCGAGCTGCGGCTGCCGTACATGCAGATCGCCCCCCAGAAGTACGTGACCAACCACGCGACCAACCGCCGCACGCTGACCGCGCGCTGAGAGGCCCCGATGACCACCCTCACCTCCCCCATCAAGCTCGGCCTCACGCTCTACTCGCTGACCAGCGAGTGGGCCGCGGGCCGCTACGACCTGCGCGGCCTGCTCGACGTGGTCGCCGAAGCCGGCATCGGGCCCGGCATCGAGATCGTCGCCTCGCAGACGGTCCGCACCTACCCGCACGTCACCGAGGAGTTCGTCCGCGACTGGCACGACGCCTTCGACCGGCACGGCTTCACCCCCAGCTCGTTCGGCGCCAACCTCGACATGGGCCGCCGCCGCGACCGCGACATGACTCTCGACGAGGAGTACGAGTTCACGGCCGCCCAGTTCCGCAGCGCGCGGGCGCTGGGCTTCCCGCTGGTGCGCATCCAGAGCGCCAAGCCGGAGCTCATCCGCCGGCTGATGCCACTGGCCGAGGAACTCGACCTGACGCTCGGCTGGGAGATCCACGCCCCGCTCGGCCCCAACTCGCCGCAGGTCATGCGGATCCGCGAGCTGTACGACGAGATCGGCTCGCCGCGCCTGGGCTTCGTCGCCGACTTCAGCTCGACGATGCACTCGATGTCCCCGACGCTGCTGCGCGCGCTCACGAAGAAGGGCCTCGCCCCCGAGGACCTGACACGGCTTCAGGAGATCTGGGCCAAGGACTCCGGCATCGACGAACGGCACGCCGAGTTCGTCGACCACCTGCGCTCGCGCGGCATCGCGCCGGAGAGCCTCGGCTCGTTCGCCCGGCTCGCGTTCAACATGCACGGACACGTCGACCCGCGCGAATGGTCCGACATCATGCCGCAGATCGTGCACGTCCACGCCAAGTTCTACGACATCGACGAGGACGGCGACGAGCCCGCCATCGACTACCCGGCCATCGTCCGCGAGTTCGTGGCCGGCGGCTACACGGGCTTCTTCTCCAGCGAGTGGGAGGGCCACGCCTTCGCCGACCTGGACGAGGCCGACCCCGTCGATCTCGTACGCAAGCAGCACGACCTCATCCGCCGCTCCGTCGCGGACGCCCTCACCGAAAGCCGGGCCTGACCATGTACCAGCTGGCACCCAACATCGAACTGCTCTTCACCGAGGCGGGCCCGGACGCCGCCGACCGCGTGCGGGCTGCGGCCGCCGCGGGCTTCGACGCCGTCGAGATGTGGGGCACCTCAGACAAGGACGTCGCCTCGCTCGCCGGCGCCCTCCAGGAGACCGGGGTCAGCCTGACCTCCCTCCTCGCCGAGCCGCGGACCAACTTCACGCTGCCGGGAACCGACCTGGGGCCGTTCTTCACCGGCCTGGACCGGGCCGTCGAGAACGCCGGGCTGCTCGGCTGCCCGCGCGTCGTCCTCGGCTCGGGCATCGGCTTCCCCGGCGCGAAGCGCCCCCAGAACCTGGCCCGGCTCGTCGAGGTGTTCACCGAGGCCGTCGAGCGGACGCGCGGCTCGGGCGTGAGGCTCGTGCTCGAACCGGTCAACACGCGCGTCGACCACCCGGGCGCGCTGCTCGACCGCACCGCCGACGCCGTCCTGGTCGCGCGCGAGGTCGGCTCCGACTCCTTCGGCCTCCTGTACGACCTCTACCACTCGATCACCGAGGGGGAGGACCCCGCGGCGGAACTGGCGAACGCGGCCGGCCTCGTCGACTACGTGCAGATCGCCGACGCCCCCGGACGCGGCGAGCCGGGCAGCGGCGCGATCGACTGGGCCGAGCGCCTGTCGGTGCTCCGCGCCTCGGGGTACGACGGTCCGATCGGCCTGGAGTACTTCCCGACCACCCCGTCGGTGGAGTCCCTGGCGCACATCAAGGCCGTGGCACGCGACGCGTAGCCGCTGAAACCCGGGCCCGTCGGCCACCCGCCCCCGGGTGGCCGATGGGCCCTTCGGCGCTCCACGGCGCATGCCCGGCACCTGTGCGCACGTACCGCGCCCACCCGCGGCGGAGCCGACGAGAACAGCACGGCCCGCGAAGGACCGGCCGGGCACGCGTGGTCCCTGACAGCCACCGCGTGCCCGGCCTCTTCCCTGCCCCGCACCGGCGCTCTCGGGTGGGGGACGGCTCGCCGCGCCAGCGCGGCCCGCGGAGGACCGGCCGGGCACGCGTGGTACCTGACAGCCACCGCGTGCCCGGCCTCTTGCCTGCCCCGCACCAGCGCTCTCGGGTGGGGGACGGCTCGCCGCGGGACATCCGGACCTGGACGGGAGCCGGAGCCCTGCCGGCCGGCAGCGGCGTGCGGCGCCCCGGCTACCGCCGGGCGGACGAGGAGCCGTCCGGCCGGTGCGGTCCGCGACCGGACGTCGGTCGCGGCAACGCCGAAGCCGCCGGCTGCGAACCGTCCTGATCCCGAGGAAGCAGC
>NZ_JBFADM010000062.1:0-50704 GCF_040641355.1 Streptomyces sp. NPDC020996 | reverse complement strand
GCGCCCCAGCGGTCGGTGCCGGGCGCCAGCTCCCGCATCGGCGTCCACGGGCCCGGACGGCCCTCCGGATCGGCCAGGACGACGTTCGCGGCGACGGCGGCGTGCCCCTCGCCGAACACGGTCGCCGTGACGTCGAACGACTCGCCCACGACCGCCTTCGCCGGGTGCCTGCCGCACTCGACGAGCGGCCGGACGTCGCGTACCGGGATGCGGCCGATGGCCTGGGACCGGCTCATGGGTGTCACCTCCGCCGTGCTCGGGGCCGGGCCCGTTGGCCCGGCCGGGGGTACAAGCTGCGCCGGAAGGATCTGCCTCCGAGCGGGGTTGCCGGCTGCGCGGGGAAGAGCTGCCTCCGCGCGGGGTTGCCGGCCGCGCGGGATCTACCTCCGCGCGGGGGTACGGCGCGCAGCCGCGGGCGGGGCGCGCCGGCCGGCCAGTGCCGTGCCGGTCCGGTCGTCCTCGTCCCGCAGATAGGAGATCAGGGTGGAGCGCAGATAGCGTTCGGCCGCGTCGGCGGCCTCGCGGGCGCAGCGCTTCCCCATGAGCACACAGAGGGTGTAGCCGGAGTCCTCGAAGGTGGCCCGCACCCCGCGGTCCGCCGGGGAAGCGAGCATCGCGCGTTCCCAGGCCCGGTACCGCCGCAGTTGCCGGGCGACTTCGGCCTTGGCCGGCAGCAGCATGGCGCCGTTCACCTCCCGGGGCTCGATGGCACGTCTCCCGACCGTCGGGCGGTGACCGGGCGCGGGCGCGCACGGTCCGTTACGGGCAATCGAGGTCTTCACACATGGTGCACGGGTGATGACGCAGCGTCTTGTTGGGGATTCAACGATCCCGGTGACCGCTCGTGTGGCCGCTCGTGTTGCACGAATGGCGTACCGCTCTCACTCTTGAGGTGACTCAGGAGCGATAAGCGCTCACGCTCCGCGTTCGGGGCCCGTCCCGCGGGGACGGGGAGGAGCGGGGACTTCGCCGGTGAGGAGCCAACGAGATGAAGACCGCAGTGCCCTGCTACTACCACCTCGACGTGGAAGTCAGCCCCGATCGGGTCGGACAGGTCAGGCGCATCCTGGCCGCTCACCTCCGGTTCTGGAACCTCGACAACCTGGTCGAGCCCGTCTGCCACGGCACCGAGCTGCTGCTCAAGGCCATCGACGAGCACGCCACGGACAAGAACACCTCGATCGAGATGTGGTGGAACGGCCAGCACCTCATCACCGCCATCGGCGGCAACGACTCCCAGCTGCGCCCGGACCAGGACCTGCGGAGCTGCCTGCAGTGGATCGCCGCCATGAGTGACGGATGGGGCTGCTGCGCCACCGACAACGGCAGCAAGGTCATCTGGTTCTCGCAGCGGGCCCGCGCCGGCGAACGCGTCCCGCTGGTGCCCACCGCGCCCGCGCCGAGCCTGCGCGAGGGGCTCCAGGTGCCCCGCGAGGTCCCGGTCGTCGCGCTGGCCGGCGACGTCGCGCCGGCCGGCGCGGCCGACGGCGCCGGCGTCCTTCAGGACGCCCGGTGACGGCCAGGCGACGGCGCAAGGCAGGGGTGCCCGTGTGGAGCGGGCACCCCTACCCGTTGGGTGCCTCCTTCGACGGCGAGGGCACCAACTTCGCCCTGTTCAGCGAGGTCGCCGAACACGTCGAACTGGTCCTCGTCGACGACGGCGGCGGCGAGCGCCGCGTCCCGGTGGCGGAGGCCGACGGGTTCGTCTGGCACTGCTACCTGCCCGGCGTCGGGCCGGGGCAGCGCTACGGCTACCGGGTGCACGGGCCGTTCCACCCGGAGCTGGGCCACCGCTGCAATCCGGCGAAGCTGCTCCTCGACCCGTACACCCGCGCGGTGGACGGGCAGGTGGACGATCACCCCTCCCTCTTCGAGCGGGCCTCGCACGGCCGGTCCCGGGCCGACAGCGCCGGGCACACCATGCTCGGCGTGGTGACCGACCCGGCCTTCGACTGGGGCGACGACCGGCCGCCCGACCGGCCGTACGCCGACACGGTGATCTACGAGGCCCACGTCAAGGGCCTCACCTGCACCCACCCCGACGTGCCCGCCGATCTCCGCGGCACCTACGCCGGCCTGGCCCACCCCGCGGTCCTGGAGCACCTGACCTCGCTGGGGGTGACCGCGGTGGAGCTGATGCCGGTGCACCAGTACGTGCAGGACGGTGTGCTGCGGGGCCGCGGGCTGTCCAACTACTGGGGCTACAACACGATCGGCTTCTTCGCCCCGCACAACGGCTACGCCGCCCGCGGCAGCCGCGGGCAGCAGGTCACCGAGTTCAAGTCGATGGTGAAGGCGCTGCACGCGGCCGGCCTCGAAGTGATCCTCGACGTCGTCTACAACCACACCGCCGAGGGCAACGAGCGCGGCCCCACCCTGTCCTTCCGCGGCATCGACAACGCCTCGTACTACCGTCTGGTGGACGGCGACTGGAAGCACTACTACGACACCACGGGCACTGGCAACAGCCTGCTGATGCGGCACCCGTACGTGCTCCAGCTGATCATGGACTCGCTGCGGTACTGGGTCACCGAGATGCACGTCGACGGCTTCCGCTTCGACCTCGCGGCCACGCTGGCACGGCAGTTCCACGAGGTCGACCGGCTGTCGGCGTTCTTCGACCTCATCCAGCAGGACCCGGTGATCAGCCGGGTCAAGCTGATCGCGGAACCCTGGGACGTCGGCGAGGGCGGCTACCAGGTGGGCAACTTCCCGCCGCTGTGGTCGGAATGGAACGGCAAGTACCGTGACGCCGTACGGGACTTCTGGCGCGGGGAGCCGCACACGCTCGGCGAGTTCGCCTCCCGGCTGACCGGCTCCTCCGACCTGTACCAGCACAACCGGCGCCGCCCGCGCGCCAGCGTCAACTTCGTGACCGCGCACGACGGGTTCACCCTGCGCGACCTCGTCTCGTACAACGACAAGCACAACGAGGCCAACGGCGAGGACAACCAGGACGGCGAGAGCCACAACCGGTCCTGGAACTGCGGCGTGGAGGGCGAGACGGACCGTCCCGCCGTCCTCGAACTGCGCGCCCGCCAGCAGCGCAACTTCCTCACCACGCTGCTGCTGTCGCAGGGCATCCCGATGCTGTCCCACGGCGACGAACTCGGCCGCACCCAGGGTGGCAACAACAACGCCTACTGCCAGGACAACGAGGTCTCCTGGATCGACTGGCGGCTGACCGAGGAGCAGCGCGGCCTCGTGGACCTCACCCGGTACCTCATCGGGCTGCGCCGCGACCACCCCGTGCTGCGCCGCCGCCGGTTCTTCCGCGGGGAGACCGTCCGGCACGCCGGCCAGCCGCTGCCGGACCTGGTCTGGCTGGCGCCGGACGCGCGGGAGATGACGGAGGAGGACTGGCAGCGGCCCGACGCGCACTCCGTCGGGGTCTTCCTCAACGGCGACGCCATCGCCGAACTCGACGCGCGTGGCCGGCGGGTGGTGGACGACTCCTTCCTGCTGCTGTTCAACAGCTACTGGGAGCCGATGACGTTCCGGCTGCCGGACGTCGCCTACGGCGAGCGCTGGCGGACACTCCTCGACACGGCCGAGGCGCAGGACGCCCCCGACGAGGTGGAGCACAAGGCGGGTACGGAGATGACCGTGGAGGCGCGCAGCCTCGTCCTGCTGTCGCGGCCCTCCCGCGCCGCGCGGTGAGGCGGAGACGGAGACGGAGACGGGGGAGCGTGCTGCTTCGGCGCTCGCCCGTCCCCGGTGTCCCCGGTGACCGCCCTCGGCTCTCGCGGCTCCCCTCGCTGCCTTGGTGCTCGCTGCGGCCCTGGTGCTCGCGGGCTCTCGGTGATGCTCGCGGGCTGTCGGTGCCCGCGGCTGTGAGTGCTCCCCGCCCTCAGTGCTCGCGGCGCGAGGTCACCGTGAACTGGGCGCCGTCGCGGTCGCGCAGCACGGCCTCGTCGCTGCCCTTCGACAGGACGCTGCCGCCGTGCCGCTCCGCGGCCCGGACGCAGACGTCCACGTCCACGACGGCGAAGTGGACCTGCCAGTGGGGCCGGATCCGCGGGTCGGGAGCCGCGCCCAGGGCGCCCGACTCGATGCGCGCCACCACGTCGCCCTGGCTGCGCAGCACGACCTCCTCGCCCTCGTAGCCGACCTCGCAGCAGCCGGGCTTCCCCGTCGCCCAGCCGAGGACCTCCCCGTAGAAGATCGCGGCGTCGAAGGCGTCACGCGTGTGGAGCCGGATGAAGGTCGGGGCCGCGCGGCGCCAGCTCTCCCACTCCGAGACCAGTTCCCCTTCCCAGATCCCGAACGTCGCGCCGTCCCGGTCGGCCAGCAGCGCCGCCCGGCCCGGCGGGAAGGAGATCGGCCCCACCGCCGTCGTGCCGCCGCGCTCCTGCGCCCGGGCCACGGCCTGGTCGGCGCCGGGCACGGCGAAGTACGGCGTCCATGTCACGACCATCTGCCACATGGTGGCCACGGCGGCGATCCCGGCGACCGGCGTGCCGTCCGCCAGCGCGATCCGGAAGTGCTCGCCCAGCTTGGCCCCCCGCCACCGCCAGCCGAACACGGCCGTGTAGAACTCCTCGGTGGCGCGCAGGTCGCGGCTGGTCAGACTCACCCAGCAGGGCGCGCCGAACACGGAGTGCGAGGAGACGACGCTCGTCGCAGGGCCGGGGCGCGTGATGTCGTGGTTCATGGCTCACGTCCAGGTCTCGTCCACCGGCGGCCACCGGTCTGCCACCAGTGTCCGACCGGAACGGCTCTCCGCGCCTGTCGAGTACCCCGGCGGGGCGGCCGAAACGGCGGCCTCGCCGGGCGGCTCCCCGGTGGCGGGCGCCCGCGCGAGTGGCGAGCATGGAAGGGCCGGACACCAGTACGCGAGCGGCCGGCGGGAGGTGGCCATGCCCGTGGACGGGGGCTCGGACCGGATCGTCGAGCTGCAGCAGGAAGTCGACCAGCTGAAGGAGGCCGTCGCCTCGCACGCCGTCGTGGACCAGGCGATCGGCATGGTCGTCGCCCTCGGCCGGCTGTCGCCGGACGAGGGCTGGCAGGTGCTGAGAGAAGTCTCCCAGCACACGAACATCAAATTGCGCAATATCGCGGAATTGATTCTCATCTGGGGCCGCAACGGAACACTGCCCCCGGAAATACGCTCTGAATTGGAAGAGGCGCTGGACCGTTACGGCCCTCCGCAGATCCCCGGCGCCCCGCCGCAGTGACGGGACGCCCTGCCGCCCGCTCCCGGGCCGCCCCCCGGCTCAGCCGGTCTGCCCCTGGCTCTGGGCCTGCCCCTGGCTCTGGGTCTGTGCCTGGGGTTGGGGCTGTGTCTCGCTGAGGAGTTCCCTGCGCAGCTCCGCGAAGCAGCCGCTGAGCAGACGCGAGACGTGCATCTGCGAGATGCCGAGCTGCTGCGCGATGCGGCTCTGCGTCATGCCCTTGAAGAACCGCAGGTAGAGGATGGTGCGCTCGCGCTCCGGGAGGGCCTGCAGACAGGGGGCGACGGCCACCCGGTCGACGACGACGTCGTAGGCCGGGTCGGACTCGCCGACGGTGTCGCTCAGGGCGTACCCCTCGGTGCCCGGCACCTCGGCGTCCAGGGACAGCGCGGAGAAGCACTCCAGGGCCTCCATGCCGGTGCGCACCTCGCTCTCCTCCAGGCGCGTGTGCAGGGCGATCTCGGCGACGGTCGGGGCGCGTCCCGGGGTCGTCTGCGACAGCTCCTTCACGGCGTGCCGCACCCGGTTGCGCAGGTCCTGGACCCGGCGCGGCACGTGCAGGGTCCACATGTGGTCACGGAAGTGGCGCTTGATCTCACCGGTGACGGTCGGCACCGCGTACGCCTCGAAGGCGTGACCGCGTGCCGGATCGTAGTGGTCGACGGCCTTGACCAGGCCGAGGGCGGCGACCTGGTACAGGTCCTCGAGAGCCTCACCGCGTCCCTTGAAACGGACGGCGATCCGTTCGGCCATGGGCAGCCAGGCCTGGACCAGCTCGTCCCTGAGCGCCTTGCGCTCCGGGCCTTCCGGCAGCCGCGCGAGCCGTTCGAAGGCCCGGGCGGTGTCGGGCGCGTCGTCGTGCGGATGCGGCGTGGTTCCGGTGGTGACGCGCATGGGCGCACCTCCCTCGGCCGGGTGCTGTGTGGACGGACACCACGGGAGGGGCGGGCGTGGACCTGACGGAGAGCATCCGGGGCCTGCTGCCGGCTCCCGTGGACGTGCCTCCGGTCCGAAGCACTGCGATGCGCATTCCCGTCCGCAGGGATTCCAAAACAATAAAGTCAATACGGTGACGCAAGGCGACCGGGCGATTCTGAATCGTCGCGGGAATTGCCCCCGATCGCCACGGACCGGCATCGCGGGAATTCGTCACGTGAGCTGCCGCGCCCGGTCGTGGCACGGTTCGGCGTAGGCATTTCCGGACGTCGCCGGGGGCCCCGCGAGACCGGTCCCGCCGCCCGCCGGGCGGCCCAGCTGCTGCCGAGGTCCCCGGCCGACGCCCCCAGCCGGTGCCCGCGGCCGGCGCCCGGCTCGGCGAGTGGCGCGGGCGGCGCGCTCGGCATCGCCGCGGTGCCCTCGCTCCCGGCCCGGCCGGCCCGCTGAGGGAGCCGGCCGGACGTGATGTGCGGCACGCGTGTGCCCGCGTGCTTCGGGGGCCACGCGCCGATTGTTCCTGCGCACGGCTTGATCACCGATCAAAGGGGGTGAACCGGCTGCCCACAGCGCATTCCGCTCATTTGACAGTGCACTGAGCCCACAGATAGGAAGCAGCTCTCTGAGGTCGAGAGGTGGATTGTGTACGAGCCCAACGTGGTCGGGGACTGGCAGGAGTACGACGAGCATGCCGGTCTGCGTGTCCGCGTCCACCGTCTCGAGGCCGCCGAGCCACCGCGGGGACGTGACGACGCGGCCGCCGGGCTGACGTACTTCAGCCTCCGCGTCACCGTCGAGAACCGGGGCAGCCGGAACTTCGGCATCCACCTCGAGGACGGTCAGATCGACGTGCGGACCGGCCCGGACGGCGAGGCCGCCTTCATCGACTGGCGCAACTCGCAGTTCGTCGAGGGCTTCGACGTCTATCCGCTGCGCCGGGTCACCGCCGTGCTGTACGCGGCCGCACCGGAGACGTCGCTGAGCCAGATCGACGTGCAGGTCCAGCTGCGGGTCGACGAGGAGTGGGCCGACCGCCGGATGTGGGTGGGCGGCATCGGACTGCACGAGCAGGGCACCGGCGCGGCCCCGGGCGCCGGCCGCGACTGCCTGGCCCACCAGGTGAGCAACTACCTGCGGGACCAGGCTGAGAAGGGCACCGCCTGATCCTTCGCGCCGGAGTGCGGAACGCCGTCGGTGGTCCCGCGCGCCTCAGTGCGGGATGCCGTCGATGATCTCGCGGGCGCCCTGGCGCAGCAGAGCGACGGCGACCGACGTGCCCAGCGTGGCCGGGTCCAGCCGTCCCGCCCACTCGTGGGCGTTCAGCCGGGTCTTGCCGTCCGGGGTGAACACGCAGGCGCTCAGGGACAGTTCACCGCTGCGGTCCACGCGCGCGTACCCGGCGATCGGGCTGTTGCAGTGGCCCTGCAGCACGTGCAGGAACATCCGCTCGGCCGTGGCCTCGCGGTGCGTGTCCGGGTGGCCGAGCCCGCTGACCGCGTCGATGAGTTCCGCGTCGCCCTCCCGGCACTGCAGGGCGAGGATGCCCGCGCCGATCGGCGGCATCATCGTCTCGGGGGAGAGGATCTCGGTGATGACGTCGTCCCGGCCGATGCGCCGCAGGCCGGACACCGCCAGCAGCAGCGCGTCCGCCTCGCCGGCCGCCAGCTTCTCCAGCCGCCGGTTGGCGTTGCCGCGGAAGGGCACGCACTCCAGGTGCGGGTGGGTGGCGGCGAGCTGGGCGACCCGGCGCACGGAGGAGGTGCCGATCCGGGTCCCCTCGGGCAGCTCGTCCAGGGTGAGACCGTCCGGATGGATCAGGGCGTCGCGGATGTCGTCGCGTTCGAGGAACGCGGCGAACGTCGTCCCGGCCGGCAGCGGCCGGTCGGCGGGCACGTCCTTGACGCAGTGCACCGCGAGGTCGGCCTCGCCGGCGAGCAGCGCGGCGTCCACCTCCTTGGTGAAGGCGCCCTTGCCCTCGACCTGGGACAGGTCACCGAGCCACTTGTCACCGGTCGTCCGCACGGGCACGACCTCGGTGCGCACGCCCGGGTGAAGGGCCGTCAGTTCCGCTCGTACGCGCTCCACTTGGGCGAGCGCCATCGGCGAGTCGCGGGAGACGATCCGGATCAGTTCGGGTACGGACATGCGGACACGATAGACCCTCGGACGGCAACGGCCGTGCGCCACCGCCCAGTCGGCGGACGGTAACGGCACTGCGCCACCGTCCGGTCGGCCGCCCGGCGCTCAGCGGCGCAGCACCGTCTCCCGCTGCATGCGCGACAGCTTCTCGGGGTTGCGCACGGCGTACAGCCCGGTGACGAGGCCGTCGTCGACGCGGACCGCCACCACGGTGTCGATCTCGCCGTCCATCCGCAGTACCAGCGCCGGACAGGCGTTGACCTGCGCCGGCCGCAGCGACGCCGCGGTGATCCGGCCGAGGCCGCCCGCCAGCAGCCGGGCCACCTTGTCGGCGCCCCTGACCGGCTGCGGCACGGCCTCGCCGGATCGGTCCGCGGAAGCAGTCCGCCTCCGGCTCGGGTCCTCGGTCCTCGGTCCGGAGTCCGGGGTTCGGAGTCCTCGCTCCGGGGGCCGGGTCCGGGTCCGGAGCCCGCGGCAGCGGCCTGCGGCCGAGGCCGCCCGCAGGCCGGGGAAGGGGCGGCACGCGGGGCCGTGTAGCTTACATCGGGATGAACGACGCGACACAGCGGCTGCGCTCGGCGATCGCCGCCAACCTGCGGTACGCCCGGCATGCCCAGGAACTGAGCCTCCGTGACCTGGCCGACCGGGCGGGCGTCAGCAAGGCTCTGCTGTCGCAGCTCGAGCGGGGCGTCGCCAACCCCACCATCGAGGTGCTCTCGGCCGTCAGCGCCGCCCTGGGCCTGGATTTCGCCGAGCTGATCCGAGTCCCGCTGTACGAGCCGCAGGTGCTGCCGGCCCACGCGGTGGAGGCCGGGACCCGCACCCTCTTCTCCAGCCCCGACCGGCGCCGGATCGAGCTGTACGAGGCGACGCTGGCCGCCCGGGAGATCCATGAGAGCGCCCCGCACGGCCGCGGGTCCGACGAGTTCACCTACGTGGTGTCCGGTCAGGTGACACTGGAGGTCGGGCAGTGGTCGGTGCCGCTGCGCACGGGTGAGGCGGTGCGCTTCTCCGGCGAGGCCGAGCACCGGTACGTCGCCGGCGGGCGGCCGGTCCGGCTGGTCACGGTGCTGTCGATGCCCTCGGAGTGACGGCCGCTCCCCGGCTCAGCGGGCGACGTCCTCGCCGTGCAGCAGTACCAGACCCCGGTAGCTGGGCTTGCCGTACCAGGCCAGCCGGTCCAGGGTCGCGGCGGGCAGCGGGAGGTCCTGCGCGTCCAGGTAGGTCTCGCCCAGGTGCGCGTCGGTCCACGGGTCGTGGGCGTGGAAGACGTCGCCGTCCACGTCGTGCACCACGATCCAGTGCGGGCAGCTCTCGTCATGCATGCCGAACTCTTCGATCAGGACCAGCGCGACCGCGCCGTCGGCGAGCGCGGTGCGCAGCGTGTCCAGGCCGAACGGCTCGGTGCGCACGTCCAGTCCGCGCTCGGCCGCCTCCGCGCGGAAACCCCGCTGGATGAAGGCGCGCAGGTCGCGCTCCTCGTCGGTGCGGCACAGTTCGAGCAGCACGGGCCGCTCGGTGGACAGCAGCACCTCGGGTGCCGCGCCGAGGTCGGCCGCCGCCAGGGCGAGCCCCAGCGGGTCGCAGCCGTCCGCGGTGGTGGCCCGGCGCCACAGCCGCAGTTCCTCCTCCCGGGTGGGCTCCGCGAGCAGCCCGAGCGCCGACGCGCCCATCTGCAGGGCCACCGGCCCGCAGGTGAAGTCGGTGGTCTGCCGCATGTACGGCACCGTGCGGCGGGGCGCCCTGCCGCGTCGGCGCACCTGGCCGAAGACGGTCCCGGGCCGGTGCGGTCCGGCCACCGGCCCGGCCCAGCGAGGCGCCGGCACCTCCGTCCAGCCGCGCTCCAGCGACCGCGACCAGGCCTCGTCCCGGGCACGGAACTCGCGCTTGACCACGGCGGCGCCCTCGCGCCAGGCCCGCTCCTCGATGGTATCCACCAGCAGTCGCTCCACGTGCGGCTCCGGCGCCCAGACGTCGACGATCTTCCGGTAGGCGGTCAGCGGGCGGTGCACCTCGTAGGCGGCGCCCACCAGTTCGCCGTCGCGCCTGGCCGTGGCCAGGGTGGCGACCTGGATACCGCCGCGCCGGTCCCAGCGCCGCAGCAGTTCCTCGGGCAGGTCGCCGACCCCGTCGGCGACCTCGGCCACGGCGCCGGTCACCGGCAGCACATCGACATGCACGGACAAGGGTCGTTCCTCGTTTCTGGTTCGGCGCGTCGGCACGCGCTGATGCGCTGACGCGCTCGGTACGGACGGGCTCCGGCCGCGTCCGACGGCGGTCAGTGGGCGGCGGGCCGGGCGGCCAGCAGACGCCGGGTGTAGGGGTGGGTGGGCGCGGACAGCACGGTGTGCGCCGGACCGCTCTCCACCACGCGCCCTCGGTGCATGACGTGGACCCGGTCCGCGACCTGCCGGGCCACGGCGAGGTCGTGGGTGATGAACAGCAGGGTCAGTCCCAGGTCGCGGCGCAGCCCGGAGAGCAGGTTGAGCACCCCGGCCTGCACGGAGACGTCCAGGGCCGACACCGACTCGTCGCAGATCAGAACCTTGGGCCGCGGGGCGAGCGCACGGGCGATGGCCACCCGCTGCCGCTCTCCCCCGGACAGCGCCCGGGGCCTGCGGCGGGCGTGCTCGGCGGGCAGCCCGACCAGGGCGAGCAGTCCGGCGACCTCCGAGGCCGGGCGGCCGGCGGCGGCCAGCGCCTCCCGTAGGCAGGCGCCGACGGTCAGACCGGGGTTGAGCGCGGAGTACGGGTCCTGGAAGACGATCTGGACCCGCTGCGGCCCGGCCGGGGCGCCGGGAAACTCGATACTGCCTTCGTCGGGCCGTTCCAGGCCGACGACGCAGCGCGCCAGCGTGGTCTTGCCGGAGCCGGACTCGCCGACCACCGCCACCGCCTCGCCCTGACGGACCGTCAGGTCCACTCCGTCCAGCGCGGGCTGCTCGGCGCCCCGGAAACGCCGCCTGAGTCCGCGGACGGTCAGCGCCGGGCCGGCCTCCTCCCGCGCGGGCTCCGGCTCGGGCGCCTCGGTGACCGGCGGTCGCGGGTCGGCCTGTCCGATCCGCAGGCAGGACGCCAGATGGCCGGGCCGCACCTCGACCGTCTCCGGCCGGGTGGTGCGGCAGGCGTCGACGGCGAGGGCGCAGCGGGCCGCGAAGGCGCACTCGCCGCCCACGGTGTGCGGCGGCGGCACCGCCCCGGGGATGGTGGGCAGCGTGGCCAGCCGCACGTCCAGCGGCGGGTCGCAGGCCGCGAGCCGCGCCGTGTAGGGGTGCGCGGGACGCTCGAGCACGTCGTCGACGGGCCCCTCCTCCAGCACACGCCCGGCGTACATCACCATGATCCGGTCGGAGCGGCTGCGGGCCACGGCCAGATCGTGGGTGATCAGGACGACTCCCATCCGCCGGGTGCGCTGGAGCCGGGCGATCAGGTCCAGCACCTCGGCCTGCGTGCTGACGTCCAGGGCGGTGGTCGGCTCGTCGGCGACGAGCAGGTCGGGGTCCCCGGCCAGCGCGGCGGCGATGGCCACTCGCTGGCGCATCCCGCCGGACAGCTCGAACGGGCGGCGGCGGGCCACCTCGGCGGGCAGCCCCACCTCGGCCAGCAGCTCGGTCACCCGCCCGGCGCGGCGGCGGCGGTCGGCGACGGCCCAGCCGATCTGCGTGCCGCAGCGGTGCAGCGGAGACAGGGAGGTGAACGGGTCCTGCGGCAGAACGGCGATCCTGGAGCCGCGGATCCGGCGCCACTGCGGCGCGGAGCCGTCGGGGTCCAGTGCCTCGCCGTCCAGCTCGATGGCGCCGGTGGCGGTCAGCCCGCGCGGCAGCAGGCCGCTGAGCGCCTTCACGGTGAGGGACTTGCCGGAGCCGGACTCGCCGACGATGCCCAGCGTGCGGCCGTGCTCCACGGTGAGGTCCACGTCGGTGACGACGGTGCCCAGCGGGCCGGTGACCCGGAGGCCGCGGGCCGAGAGCAGCGGCGCGCTCATCGGAGGGCCACCGTGCGGTCCAGACGCTCGAAGACCCAGTCACCGAGCAGGTTGACGGCGGTCGCGGTGAGGATGATGAGCACTCCCGGGACGATCGAGGCGAGCGGGTTGTCGCCGAGCAGTTCACGGCCGTCGGCCAGTTGCCTGCCCCAGTCCGGGGCGCCGGGCGGCGCGCCGAGCCCGAGGTAGGACAGCGAGGACAGCGCTACCAGCGCGAAGGCCGCGTTGAGCAGCACGTTGGCTACGACGGTGGGCGCGATGTTGGGCAGGATGTGCCGGATCATGATCCGTCCGGAGCCGATGCCCAGCAGCCGCGCCGAGTCGATGTACGGGCGGGTGGTCTGCTCCAGCACGGCGGCCCGGACCAGGCGCACGTCCGAGGGGGAGAACAGCACGGTCAGGACGGCCACGGTGACCCAGTAACCGCCGCCGAGGAGTCCGGCGACCACCACCGCCAGCAGGACCGCGGGCAGCGCCAGCACCAGATCGGCGTAGCGGCCGACGAGCGCGTCCAGCACTCCGCCGTGGTAGCCGGCCAGCAGGCCGAGCCCGGCTCCCAGCAGCATCGAGCCGCACGCCACCAGCACCGGGCCGACCAGCGCCGAGCGCGCCCCGGCGACGGACAGCTGCAGGATGTCGCGCCCCAACTGGTCGGTGCCGAGGAGATGGCCCTCCACCCCGGCGCCCACCACACCGGTGTAGAGGTCCTGGTCCAGCGCGTGCGGGGCGATCAGCGAGCCGAGGGCCGCGCACAGCGCGGCGGCCACCAGCAGGAGGGCGGACAGGGCGGGGGCGAGCGGCCGGCGGGTCCGCGCTGTCTTCACCGTCGTCACCCTCCCGGCCTTCTCCACCGTCGCCTGCGCGGACTTCGCCGTCTTCACGGTCCTCACGGGGCTCCTCATCGCGTCATCCGGGTGCGTATCCGCGGGTCGACCGCCAGGTAGGCGAGGTCGGCCAGCAGCGCGGTCAGCGAGATCACCACGGCCACCACCACGGTGAGCGCCTGCACCACGGGGAAGTCCTTGAACAGCACGGACTGCTCCAGCAGCGCGCCCAGGCCGGGCAGCGCGAAGGTCACCTCGACCAGCAGGGTGCCGCCGAACAGGTAACCCACCATCAGCGCGAGGCTGGTGAGGATGGGGATGGCGGCGTTGCGCAGCACGATCGTCAGCACCCTGACGCGACCCAGGCCCCGGCTGCGGGCGAAGACCACGTAGTCCTCGTCCAGTTCGCGGGCCACCGCGGCCCGGGTCAGTTTCACCACGAAGGCGCCCAGGCCCAGGGCGAGGGTGACCGCGGGCAGGACCAGGTGCCACAGGCCGTCGAGGAACCCGGTGCCGGTCCCGTAGACCGGGAACCAGCCCAGGCCGACCGCGAACACGTACAGCAGGATCAGGCCCACCGCGAACCCGGGGGCGCTGATCCCGACCACGGACCAGCCCACCAGCGTCCGGTCCAGCCGGCCGCCCCGGTGCAGCGCCGCGGCCACCCCGGCCGGGATCGCGACCAGCACCGACAGCAGGAAGGCCAGGGCGGACAACGCCGCCGTCAGGCCGAGGCGTTCGCGCATCATCCGGCCGACCGGGGCGCCGGTGCGGATGGAGTCCCCGAAGTCACCGGTGACCGCGTCCGCCAGCCAGTGCGCGTACTGCCACAGGAAGGGCTTGTCCAGGTGGTACTGCGCCCGGACCTCGGCGAGCGCCTGCGGCGTGACGTTCCTGGTGCCCAGCAGGTTGCGGGCGATGTCACCGGGCGCCAGGAACATCAGCCCGTACACCAGCAGGGACAGCGCGAGCAGCAGCAGGACCGTCATGCCGAGGCGACGGACGAGGAAGGCGAGGAGCTGCCGGGTCATTTCGCCGCGTACACCCGGGTCGGCCACTCGCCCAGCAGGGTGTAGGACGTGTAGTCCTTCAGCCCCACCGCGTCGGTCAGCGCGACGGCGGACTGGCCCCACCACAGCGGCGCGTAGGCGACGTCGGCGGCCTGGGCGCTCTGCGCCTGGATCAGCAGCTCGGCCCGCTTCGCCGGGTCCGACTCGGTCCCCGCGTCGGTGAGCAGGGTGGTGACCCTGCGGTTGGTGTACCGGGCGGGATTGTCCGCGCCGAGCAGCCAGGAGGCCAGCTCGCCGGGGTCGCCGGTGGTGTTGAAGTACCACATGTAGCCGAGGCCCGGGTGGGTGCCGAGCTCGGAGAGCCACTGCTCGATGGCGAGTTCCTTGACGTGCAGGGTGATGCCGATCTTCTTCAGGTCGGCGGCCAGCGCCAGCGCGGCGGTGCCCAGCTGGGGGCCGGTGCTGGGGTAGGAGATGCTCGCGGTGAAGCCCTTGGGCACGGAGGACTTGGCCAGTTCCTGCCGGGCCTTGTCCAGGCTGTGGTCGTACTGCGGGACCGCGGCGAGCCGCTTGGTGGCCTCGGCGGGGCTCCACAGGCCGCCGAACTGCTCGGGGGTGGACAGCGCGGTGGCGACCGCCCCGTGGCCGCGCAGGATGTCCCGCACGATCGCCTGCCGGTCGACGGCGTGGGCGATGGCCTTGCGCACGTGGACGTCGTCGAACGGCTTGACGTCGGTGTTGAAGGTCAGCCCGACGTACGAGCGGTCCGGGGTGTGGACGACCCGGGTGTGCGGGGCGTTCTCCCACTGGCGGGAGGCGGCCGGCGGCACGTTGAGCGCGAGGTCCGCCTTGCCGGCCTTCCAGGCCAGCAGCCGGGTGTTGTCGTCCGGGATGAAGTCGAAGCGGATCCGGGCGACCTTGGGCGCGGTGCCCCACCAGGTGTCCACCCGCTCCAACTCCACGTGCGAGTCGGGGGCGAAGTCGGTGACCTTGTACGGGCCCGATCCCACCGGAAGCGCGGACGCCGTGCCGATCTTGCCCTTGCCCTTCTGCCAGGTGGCCTTCGGGAGGATCCACAGGGCGTCGGCGTTGGAGGGGAGCCAGGCGAAGGACTCGTTGCCGCTCTTGCTGGTGAGGGTGATCTGGTGGTCGCCGGTCTGCTCGGCGGTGTCCAGGTCCGCCCAGTAGGCGGCGGTGCTCGGGGAGGCCGCGGTGTCCCGGGCCCGCTCTATGGAGTAGAGGATGTCCGCCACGGTGACCGGGCTGCCGTCCTGGAACTTCGCGTCGGACCGGATCGTGTAGACGTACCGCTTGGCGCCGGACCGGCGCACCTTGGTCGCCAGGCCGGGCACCAGCTGTCCGGACGGATCGACGCCGAACAGGCCCTCCAGGCAGACCCCGGCCACGATGTAGTTGAGGATGCCGGACTCCTGGCCCGGATACAGGTTGGAGAGGGAGCCGGGCAGCACCACCCGCAGGAGGTCGATCTGCTTGCCGGTGTCCTTGCCGATGGTGGCGGCCGCGTCGGGGGACGTCTTCTTCGACGGCTGGGCACCACACGCACCCAGGAGTGCCGAGGCCGACAGCATGCCGGCCCCGGCGAGGGCGGTCTTGATTACGGTGCGCCGGCCGGCGAAAGCCGGTCCTGAGGTCAAGGGCATGCTGGGTACCGTCCAGGTGTCTACTGGAATGGGTCGATTGGGTTGGCTTAGTAAACACCCAGGGATCGCGGGTCCGCCACCAGCGGAATCTGTGAGGTGGCCCGCAGACGACGGTTCCGAAATCGGACGCGGCACACGGCGCGATCCGCACCCGTCCCGGCCGGTGCACTCAACTCCGGGACTGTGCAGGGAAATCTGCGATGCGGGCGCACGCGTCGGCGGCGGGCGGGCCGGGGCGGCGGCCGGGGCCGGGGGAGGCAAGCCGACACACAGGTTTAACAAACGGGCCGAGCCGGCCTGCGGTCCCGGCGCAAGGGGCGGGCCGGTCCTCGTGCCGGGGCTCCGCCGTGACGGCGGCGCGGCCGCCTCAGCCGCCGTCACGCGCCGCGCCGTGCCGTGCCACGCCGCGCCGCGCCGCGCACAGCAGGGCTCCCGGAGCCGGGGCGGCTCCGGGAGCCCTGAGTGACCTGGGTGAGGGGCGGGCCGACGGACCGGCCGCGGGTCAGCTTGCGCGGGTTCTTCGCGTCAGGCGTTGGGGTCGAAGGTGATGCCGGACGGCAGCGCCTTGGACAGGTGTGAGGCGAAGCTGTCGTCCTTCAGGCCGAAGTGGGCGCTGCCGAAGTCGTACGCGCTCAGCTTGTCGCGCAGGCCCGCGGGGTAGCCGTTCCAGCCGACGAGCGGCGGGTACTGCCAGGTGCCCTTGTGGTTCTCCGGCGGCTCGTCGTTGGAGTTGGCCAGCCGGAAGCAGTGGGTGCTGATGCCGTCCTTGTGGTAGACGATCTTCGCGTGGGTGCCCTCGAACCGGACGTCGGACGCCGCGTGGACGGTGAACGAGCCGTGGTTCGACGTCGAGACGTACTTGACCTGGTTGTCCTGCACCCAGACCACGACGTGCTCCCAGTCGTGGCGGTGCCCGCCGATGCTGCTGCCGGCCAGGGCCTGGTCCTTCTCGAAGTACAGCCCGTACATGTACGCGCACCAGCCGTTGTTGCACTTGTAGCGCGAGTAGCTGTTGGTGTTGTCCAGGTCCGAGGCGTCCCGGCAGCTGCCGTTGAGGGCGCCGGTCGGCTTCAGGCCCCCGTTGATCGTGCCGTCGGGGCCGATGGCGGGGGTCGAGTAGCAGCCGTCGGTGTCGTAGTCGAACGCCGGCTGGTACGTGAACTCGGCGGCCTCCGCGTTGGCGGGCAGTGCCTGGGGCGGGGCGGCGAAGGCGACGGCGGGGAAGGCGACGACGAGAGCGGCGGCGCCGGCCAGACCGGTCAGCCATCTCCTGCGGTGTGTCCTGAACTTCGTTGACGACACTGCGTGCTCCTCTTGAGCGCAGCCCAACGGCTGTGGGGGAAAGGGGAGTTCAGCTTCCCCGCTTTTCACGTCCGGGCCAAGGGGTCACGCGCGTACCAGCGGTGAACCGCTGCCCAAAACTTGGACCATGGCGTGGCGTCGGGTGGGTGCGTCGCCGGTGTCAGGCGGGATCGTCCGGAATGTCGTCGGGCAGGCCGTCCGGAATGCCGTCCGGGAAGCTGCCGGGGAGGTCGTCCGGGAGGCTGCCGGGGAGGTCGGCCGCCGCCTCCTCGGGCGCCAGGTCGGGCCTGAGCCGCAGCCAGGACGGCTGGCGCAGCATCCCGGCCCGGGTACGCACGCTGTAGCGGACCTCGCCGACCAGCCGGGGCAGCACCCAGCGCGCCCCCGCCACCGGCGGCACGGGATCGAAGGGGCACACCTTGGACGCCGCGGCCCGCAACAGCGCCGCCAGCTGTGACCGCTCCGCCTCGCTCCAGCCGGTCCCCACGCTGCCGACGTAGCGCAGGCGTCCCGCGGCGCGCTGGCCGACCAGGACGGCGCCGGGCAGACCCGTCAGGCGGCCCTTGCCGGGCAGCCAGCCGCCCACGATGACGTCCTCGCTGCGCATGTTGCGGATCTTGATCCAGGACCGGGAGCGCACACCCGGCTCGTACACCGAGTCCAGGCGCTTGCAGACCAGGCCCTCCAGGCCGTGCTCGCGGGTGGCGCGCAGCGCCTGCTCGCCGTGTCCGACGAGGGCGGCGGGCGTCGACCAGAAGGGGCCGTCGAGGGCGAGGCCCTCCAGGCGCCCGCGCCGCCGGGTGTACGAGAGCCCGACGAGCGGGCGGCCCGCCAGATGCATGACGTCGAAGAGTACGAGATGGACAGGAGCCTGCGTGGCCCGGCGCGCGGCCCGCTCCGGAGCGTGTGCGAGCCCCATGCGGGACTGCAGCAACTGGAAGTCCGCCCGCCCCTGTTCGTCCAGCGCGAGCACCTCCCCGTCCAGTACCGCCGACGTTGCGCCCAACGCCCGTCCCAGCGAAGCCAGTTCGGGGTACGCGGCGGTGATGTCCTCCCCGGACCGGGCGCGCAGCAGCACGCTGCCGTCGCCTTCGAGGTAGACGACCACCCGCTGGCCGTCCTGCTTGGTCTCATAGGCCCAGCGCGCGTCCTGCGCGGCGGGCGGCAGGCTGCCCGGGGTGGCGAGCATGGGCGGGATCAGGGGCAGGGTCACGGCAGAAGGTCTCGACGCTCCCGCCCACCGCCACGCATCCCGCCCACCGGTTTCCCCTGAACGGCGCAACCGCCGCGGGCCGGGGAGGGGGCGCCGTTGCGCCGAGGCACTCGGACTCGGCCTCAAACCAGGCCGAGTTGAGCGCGTCCGGGCCGGCGAGGGCCCTCGTCGGCCCGGACGCCCGGGCCGACCCGCGGCATCCGGCCAGTTGCCCGGGCCCCCGTGGCTCGCCGCCGACCTTCCTGGCCCCGGCCCGGCGGTCGGCGGCTCGCGTGAGCAGCGCGTCGGTTCCTCAGGAGGCGGCTGCCGGTGCCTCCGCCGCCCGGGGCGTGGCCTCGGCCGGGGCCAGGGGCCGGCGGCGGGGGATGAAGGACGCCACGGCGAAGGCGAGCAGGGCGGCGCCCGCGCCGAGGCCCATGACCGCCTTGAAGCCGTCCTCCGACGGCAGTTCGTAACCGCCCAGGCTGATCGTCATCTGGGACAGCACGACACCGGCGATCGCGCTGGCGACCGACGTGCCGATCGAGCGCATCAGCGTGTTGAGGCTGTTCGCGGCGGCCGTCTCCGACAGGTCCACCGCGCCCATGATCAGGGCGGGCATGGCCCCGTACGTGAAACCGATGCCGGCGCCGATGACGCAGGACACCACGACGAGGTGCCAGACCTCGCTCATCAGGACGATGTTGAGGCCGTAACCGGCGGCCACGATCAGCGCGCCGATCATCAGCGTCACCTTCGGCCCCTTCGCCCGGGAGACCGCGGCCGACACCGGGGCGAACGCCATCATCACCAGGCCGGACGGCGCCATGACCAGGCCGGCGGTCAGCAGCGACCTGCCGAGGCCGTAGCCCGTCTGCTCCGGCATCTGCAGCAACTGCGGCAGGACCAGCGACATCGCGAACATCGCGAACCCGATCGCGACGGAGGCCATGTTGGTGACCAGCACCTGGCGGCGGGCGGTGGCGCGCAGGTCCACCAGCGGCTCGGAGGTGCGCAGTTCGAACCGGCCCCAGGCGAGCAGCACCAGGACGGCGGCGGCGAACAGTCCGAGGGTCAGACCGCTGGACCAGCCCCAGTCGGCGCCCTTGGAGATCGCCAGCAGCAGGCAGATCAGACCGGTCGCCATGCCGAGGCCGCCCACCACGTCGAAGCGGCCGCCGCTGCGCACCGCGGACTCGGGCACGAACAGCAGCACCAGGACCAGGGCGACCGTGCCCATGGCGGCCGAGCTCCAGAACAGCACGTGCCAGTCGAAGTGGTCGGCGATCAGCGCCGCCGTCGGCAGGCCGAGGGCGCCACCGACGCCGAGGGATGCGCTCATCAGCGCGGTCGATCCGGCGAGCCGCTCGGCCGGCAGCTCGTCCCGCATGATGCTGATGCCCAGCGGCACGACCGCGGCCGACAGGCCCTGCACGGCCCGTCCGACGATCATCGGCACCAGCGTCTCGCTGAGCGCGCACAGGACGGAGCCGGTCACCAGCAGGATCACGCTGACCAGCAGCATCCGCCGCTTGCCGAACATGTCACCGAGCCGGCCCACCACCGGCGTGGCCACGGCGGCGGCGAGCAGCGTGGCGGTCACGGCCCACGCGGTGTCCGACGCGGGGGCGTCCAGCAGCCTGGGCAGTTCGGGGACGATGGGGATGACCAGCGTCTGCATCAGCGATACGACGATGCCGGCGAAGGCCAGCACGGGCACCACGGCGTTCGGTCGCGGCGGGGCCGAGGCCGTGGCGTCGGCGGGTTCGGCGAGGGCATCGGGCATGGAGGTGCCTCCGGATCGGGGGTGGTGGAGAGCCGTGCGCCTGCGTAATTTAAGGCAGGTGATTGACTTACTGTAGCGCCTGCCCCTGCCGGGCCGCGCGACGGCCGGAGCGGACGGAGGCGGCGGCTGGAGCGAACGGAGGCGGCGGAGGCGGCCACAGTGGACGGAAGTCGGCGGATGCGGCCGGGCGGAGACCGGCGGGCGTATATGGATGTATGCGGACAAGCGCGGACGGAGGCGGGCGGAGGCGGCCGGGTGGTGCCCGGCGCGTGCGTGGCCGGGCGCCTGCCGGGCCGGTGCGCGGCCGATGCGGGGCGGGCCGGTGCCCCTGTGACGTGCCGTTGCGTAGGCTTTCGCGCGGGAGGCCGCCGCGTCGGCGGCGCACCCGCGGCGGCTCGAGGGACTGGCCGCCGGCGGGCGGAGCGAAGTCCCGGTGCGGTGGTGATCATGGCCGGCAGCACGGTGCGGGCGCGGCAGGCGAGTGCGACCCGGGAGCTGATCCTGGCCGCCGCCGAGCGGCTGTTCGCCGAGCGCGGTGTGAACGCGGTGTCCAACCGTCAGGTCGGCGAGGCCGCCGGGCAGGGCAACAACACCGTCGTCGGCTACCACTTCGGCACCAAGGCCGACCTGGTCCGCGCGATCGTCCGCAAGCACGCCACCCGCATCGAGGAGATCCGGTCCCGGCTGCTGGCCGGGATCCGCGATTCCACCGACGTGCGCGACTGGGTGGACTGCCTGGTGCGCCCCATGTCCGAACACCTGGGGGAGCTGGGCGGCCCCACCTGGTACGCGCGGTTCTGCGCCCAGCTGCTGACCGATCCGGCGCTGCGCGAGATCGTCGTGGAGGAGTCCCTCGCCTCCCCGTCCCTGCGCGAGATCATCGACGGCCTGAACCGGTGTCTGCCCGATCTGCCCGCAGAGGTCCGCGCCGAACGCGGCGAGATGGCCCGCCTCCTGATCGTGCAGATGCCCGCCGAACGGGAACGGGCGCTCGCCGAGGGCAGACCGACGCCCCGGTCCACCTGGCACGACGCCGCCACCGGCCTGGCCGACGCCATCGTCGGCATCTGGCTGGCGCCCGTGACGCCGGGCACCTGACGCACGCGCCGCCGTCGCGAGCGGCGGGGCCGGGCGGACCGGGCCGCCGCGCATCCGGTCTCGCGGCCAGGGCCCGTTGCCGCTCCGACCGACCTCTACCGTCCGGTAACATCGCGCCGCAGACGATCAGAGGAGGAACCGTGTCCCGGTCCGAACGCTCGCCCCTGCTCCTCGCCGGCCTGCTGGCCGCCGCGGGTGCCGCCCACTTCGCCGTGCCACGCCAGTTCGACGCGATCGTCCCGCGAGCCCTGCCGGGCACCCCTCGCACCTGGACGTACGCCAGCGGCGCCGCCGAACTCGCGCTGGCCGCGGGCCTCGCGGCGCCGCGCACCCGGAAGGCCGCCGCGCTCGCCGCGACCGCGTTCTTCGTCGGCGTGTTCCCCGCGAACGTGAAGATGGCGGTGGACTGGCGCCACCGCCCCGCACCGCAGAAGGCCGCGGCCTTCGGACGCCTGCCGCTGCAACTGCCCCTCGTGCTGTGGGCCCGTGGCGTCGCGCGCGGTGCGGAGGGCCGGTCGTGACGGGGCGTCCGGAAGTCGGCGACAAGGTCGGGGACTTCACGCTGCCGGACGAGACCGGCACCGACCGCAGCCTCGGCGAACTGCTCGTCGACGGGCCGGTGGTGCTGTTCTTCTACCCCGCCGCGCTCACCGCCGGGTGCACCGCGGAGGCCTGTCACTTCCGCGACCTGGCCGCCGAGTTCGCCGCCGTCGGGGCCCGGCCGGTGGGCGTCAGCGGCGACCCCGTCGAACGCCAGCAGGAGTTCGCCGGCCGTCACGGTCTCGGCATGCCGTTGCTGTCCGACGTCGACGGGGCCGTGCGCGAGGCGTTCGGCGTGAAACGGGGATTCACCCTCGCGCCCACCAAGCGGGTCACCTTCGTCATCGCGCAGGACCGCACCGTCCTGGAGGTGGTCCGCAGCGAACTGCGCATGAACACCCACGCCGACCGGGCCCTCGCCGCCCTGCGCGCCCACCGGGCCTGACGTCCGCCGGGCCGCGGGTTCGGGTCCCACCCGCCCCGGGCGCCGACGGCGTGGTTCACGCTCGGGGCTGGTCCGCGAGGGCGTGGGTGAGGCCCGCGAGGATGTCCTCGGGGACGGCCTGCGAGGTGGCGAAGTTCAGCCGCAGGAACGCGTCGGCGTCGGGGCCGAAGGGGGCGCCCCCGTCCAGCAGGACGTTGCCGGCCTTCAACACCCTTTCGACGGGGGGTCTTCGAGCGCGAGCCGCCGGACGTCGATCCAGGCCGGGTAGGCGGCTTCCGGTGCGTGGTACCGCAGGCGCGGCATTCGCGCTTGCAGCACCTCGGCCGGCCGTCGGCGGTTTCGGCCCAGGACGGTGAGCAGTTCGCGTTGCCAGGTGTCACCGTCGCGCAACGCACGCGGTGTCTCCCCGGCGCGCGGGATCACTCCACGTCGCAGCCCGGGTTCGGCGCGTCCTCGGAGAACGGCGCGCCGTGCGGCAGGACGTACAGCACGTCGAGGACCAGCGGCGTGTCGCCCTGGTTGCGGCCGAGGTGGACTTCGTCCGGCCCGCTCGGCTCACGCACCGTGGTGCCCGTCCGGTACACGCCGTCCACCGTGCAGTCCGCGTGGTAGTGGGTGAGGGTGCCCTGCCGCACGAAGCCGTAGAGCGGTCCGTCGTGGTAGTGCCAGCCCGTGCTCTGCCCCGGCGGGACGGTGATCTCCCGCAGCACGTAGTCGGTGTCCCCGATCGTGGTCTGGCTGATCAGCCGGCCGGTCACCCCCGGTCCGGGAGGCGTGGCGCCGGCGGTGCCGCAGGTCAGGACGGTGCCGGCGACGACCGTGCCGACGACGGCGGTGCGAAGTGCGTGGCGCATGCGGAAGACCTTCCGGGACGAGGGACCGCGAAACGGGTACCGCCGCGAACATAGAGGCTCGGCAAGGGGATCGGTGGCGGAACGATCCCATTCGCCCCAGCGTTTCTTCCGGTGTCACGGACGGCGTGAGGAGTGATCGACCGGGGGAGAGAGCAGGGAGAAGGGGCCCGGCTCGACCGGAGCCGGAGCGGACGAGTGGTGGAGCGCGTATGACGGCGGAGCGGGGCGCCGGGCGGGACACGGCGGCGGCCGACCCGTCCGCCGAGCCCGACGCGGCCACGGCGATCGATTCCGCGGCGATCGATTCCGCGGGGATCGAGGCCGCGGGGATCGAGGTGAGGCCGGTCGCCGGGCACATCGGGGCCGAGATCACGGGCGTCGACCTGACCGGCGACCTCGGCGACGCCGTGGTCGCCGCCATCCGGGCGGCGGTGCTGCGCTGGAAGGTCGTGTTCTTCCGCGGGCAGCACCTCGACCACGCCGGGCACATCGCGTTCGCCCGGCGCTTCGGCGAACCGGTCGTGCTGCCCAGGCGCGGCAGCGCCTCCCCGGCGGACTTCCCCGAGGTCGAGACGACCGCCGACCGGCTGGAGCTCGGCGGACGGTTCGGCATGGACCACGACGAATGGCTGCACCGCCGCCGGCACACGCTGCTGCGCGGCTGGCACTGCGACCACGGCGCCCGCGTCGACCCGCCCGCGGCGACGATCCTGCGCGCCGAGACGGTGCCGCCGTACGGCGGCGACACCACCTGGTCGAACCTGGCGGCCGCCTACGCCGGACTGTCCGCGCCGGTCAGGGAGTTCGCCGACGGCCTCAGGGCCGAACACCGCCTCGGCGTCGGCTACCAGCCCCGGCCCGGCGACGACGCGTACCTGCGGCACCTGCTCGACCACCAGGTCGCCTCCCTGCACCCGCTGGTGCGCGTGCATCCGGAGACGGGGGAGCGGGTGCTGTTCGTCAACGGCTACTACGTCGAGCAGATCGCCGGCCTGTCCCGCCCGGAGAGCCGGGCCGTGCTCGACATGCTGCTGGAGCAGGCGACCCGGCCCGAGTACACGGTGCGATTCCGGTGGGAGCCGGGCAGCGTGGCCTTCTGGGACAACCGGGCCACCATCCACCTCGCGCCCGCCGACAGCGCCCACCTCGGATACCCCCGGATCATGCACCGGGTGATGCTCGCGGGCGACGTGCCCCTCGGGGTGGACGGCAGGCCGTCGGAGCCGGTCGTGGGCACCCGGCCGGGCCTCTGGTGACGCCGGGCCTCCGGTGACTCAGCCGGCGGGGCGCCACCCCAGCGCCGGGCCGAGCTTCGTGGCGATGTCGGTGAGGATCTGCACGTAGTCCTCGTGCTCGAAGGTGAACGGCAGCGCGAACGCGACCTCCTCGACCTCGCGGAACGCGGCCTGCGCGGAAAGCCGCTCGGCGATCCGGTCCGCGGGGCCCACCAGGTCCGGCGCGAACAGCAGCCGCCCCGGTCCCTGCGGAGAAGCGGTGCGGGGCAGGCGCGCGGCCGCGTACTCCTCGTACTTCGCGCGCTGTCCGGGCGAGGCGGAGTCGGTGGGGATGACGACCAGGCCCTGCGAGACACGGGCGGCCTCGCCGTCGGGGTGGGCGGCGCGGAAGGCCCGGATGAGCGACAGCTGAATCCCGGCGAAGTCGAACTCGGCCGCTCCTTCCGGCCCCTCCGCCTTGACGACGCTGCTGGTCAGGAAGTTCATCCCGTGCTCGCCGGCCCACCGCGCGGAGGCGAGGCTCCCGCCGCCGTACCACATCCGCCGGCCCAGCCCCGGGGAGTGGGGCTGCACCCGGTCGCTGAACACTTCGAAGCCCTCGGTGCCGCTGAAGTCCGTGGCCCGCTCGCCGCGCACGAAGTCCAGCAGGCGCCGTACCCGCTCGTAGCCGAAGTCCTCGGCGTCGGCCGTGTCCGGGTACAGCGCGTCCCTGACCCGCTCGTAGTGCATCGGCGGGCCGGTGCTCACGCCCGGGTTGAGCCGTCCGCCGGACAGCAGGTCGACCGTCGCCAGGTCCTCGGCCAGCCGCAGCGGGTTCTCCCAGCCGAGCGGGATCACGGCGGTGCCGAGCTCGATGCGGCGGGTGCGCTGCGAGGCCGCGGCGAGGACGGCGACGGGGGAGGAGATGCCGTACTGCAGGTGCCGGTGGCGCACCCACGCGCTGTCGAAGCCGAGCCGTTCGCCCAGCTCGATGATCTCCAGCGTGGACTCGTGCCCGCGGCGCGGGTCCGCCTCGTCGAACAGTCCGATCGTGAGGAAGCCCAGCTTGCGCAACGGTCGTGGGGTGGACGGCACGGAGCTCTCCTGCGGTCGTACGTCAGTGCTGGCTCCGATTGTCGCAGGCGAACATTGCGGCAATGTGATCAGATCAGCGGGATGATCACCTCGTCCTCCACGGGCGGGTCGATCTCCTGCGCGCGGTTGCCGGTGGCGGCGTGACAGCGCAGCCGGATCGCCTCGGGGGTGACGTCCAGGCGCAGGAACTGCTTGAAGAACGGCGGGCTGTACGTCGCCGAGCCCGGCGAGAACAGCCGTGTGTACAGCTTGCGCACCGGGAGCCGGAACCGCGAGGTGCGGTCGGGACGGCCGCCCGCGCCCAGCAGGCTCGCCAGCAGACGCATCCGCCGCGTCACCCGCACCGGGCCGCCCGGCGCGCGGGTCGGCGGGATGCCCAGGCGTTCCGAGACCACCGCCGTCGCCTCGGCCTCGGTGAGGGCGAAGAACCGGCGCAGCCGCAGCCGGCGGCCGTAGAGCGCGCTGTAGAAGGCGAGGGAGTCGCCGCGCAGCGGGTAGCAGCGGAAGTCCCGCTCGGTGACGCCGGCGATGCCGACCCGGGGGATGGTGTGGGTGGCGTGCATGAACGCACCGCCGCCGCCCGAGACGACGTACTGCACGGTGCGGCCGTCCACCTGGACCGGATAGCGCTGGTAGTTGTGGATGTCGCCGCCGATCGCGGCCACGTAGCGGTGCTCGGGCGCGCGGACGATGTCGTCGACGGTGCCGCCGCCCTCGATGGGACAGGGGTGGTGCTCGCCGTCCACGTACAGGGGCGAGCCGGTGATCAGGATCTTCGGGCGGGGTCCCTTGGACACCTCGCGCAGCCATGCGCCCTGCTCGGCGTCGAGGGTGCCGAGCAGTCCGGTGTCGATGCCGACGATCCGCACCGGCCCGGCGTCGATGGCCCAGTACGGGCCCGGCTGGACGGCCTGCTGGTCGGCCGACGACCGCAACTCCCTGGCCTTCTGGAGGTGCTGACCGTCCGTCGGGCGCGGCCGGTGCCACAGGAGCGAGCGCAGCCAGGCGCGGGTGAGCGGGCGCGGCGCCGGTTCGGGGGCGAGGGGCGGGGCGTCGTCGCAGAAGACGCGCATGAAGGCGCCCAGGTCCTCGTACCAGTCGTGGTTGCCGGGTATCGCGTATATCGGCGCCCGGTAGTGCTGGTAGGGGCGGAAGAACTTGGTGTCGTAGTCGTCCGCGCTGCCCACCGGGTAGATCACGTCGCTGGCGATGACGGCGAAGTCGGTGCCCCGGCCGGCCTTCAGCAGGCCCGGCACGACCGCGTACTGGGAGTCGTCGCCCTCGCCGGTGTCCCCGACGACCAGGAAGGAGAAGCGGTCCGGGCCGTCACGCCGGATCACCTTGTCGGCCGGTGCGCCGGCCGCCGCGCGCTGCGCCACCCAGCGGCTGCGGGTACGGCCCGTGGGATCCCCGAACCAGGAGGCCAGCACGCCGTTGCGGGCGGCCCACAGCGTCTTCGGGCTGAGCCAGGAGAGCTTCTCGACCTTGTGCGGCATCAGCAGCTGGTAATCGCCGCGTTCCGCGGTTCCCCAGCCGGCGCCCGCGGCGGTATCGCGTGAAGAGTCAGACACCGGTGCACGGTAGCAACGAGCGCAGCCGGTGATCGAGGCCGGTCAGGTTTCAACTCGGGTGCTCACGCTGACGTTTGGCTGCCCGTCAGGGAGCGATGATCTTGATGCCGCTCATCCAGCCGTGCCCCTCGGGCCGCGTCTGCAGCGCCATGTGCAGCAGCTGGAAGCCCTCCAGTTCGCGGGCGTGGTGCAGTCCGCCGACGTCCACGGGGTTCAGGCCCCCGGAGGAGGCGAGTTCGGCGACCCGTGCGCGGGCGTCCGCGTCGTCCCCGGCGATGAACACGTCCAGCGGGATCCCGGCGACCTCGCCCGCCACCAGGGTCCCGGCGAACGTGGTGTTGAAGGCCTTCACCACGTCGACTCCCGGCACGGCCGCCGCGGCGATCTCCTCGGCCGCGGACGAGCCCGCCGGCACGGTCAGGGAGTCGAAGGTCGAGAAGTCCACCGGGTTGGAGATGTCGACGACCGTCTTCCCCGCCAGCCGCTGCCCGTAGGAGGCCACGACCTCCTTGGCGGCCTCGAACGGCACGGCCAGCACCACCACGTCGGCCTCCCCGACCGCGTCCGCTTCGGCGGCCGCCGCGTCCCCTCCGGGCACCCGGCGGCCCAGCTCCCCGGCCAGCTCCCGCGCCCCGGCGGGATCCCGGCCGATCAGCCGCACGGAGTGCCCGCCGGCCAGCGCCCGGGTGCCGATCCCGCCCGCCATGTTCCCGGTGCCGACGATGAAGACCTGCATGGACCGCGCCCTTCCTGCGTGACGAACGACACGAACCAGCCTAGATCCCCTCGAACCGGACGGCTCCCCGGGAGCGGTGGGCTGCAGGTCAGGGGCCGGTCAGGGGCCGCTCAGGGGCCGGTCAGGGTCGTCCGCTCGGCCTCCTCCAGCCAGCGCAGGTACCAGCGGGCGAACGTCAGCGGTGTGCCGTCGTCGTCGAGGAGCGGGGCGAGATCGACGTCGTCCGCGCGGCAGTCGGACCAGACCGTGCCCCGCCGGGTGCCGCTGACTATCAGCCACTCCCGCTGGGCGCAGCCCAGGTGGCAGATCGCGACGGCGCCGACGGTGCGATCCGGGTCGAACAGGACCGCCGCCCACCTCTCGTCCCACGCCTCCATGGCCTCGTCGAAGTCCTCGATGTCGGTGAAATCCTCCTCCTCGGGGCACTGCGAGAGCAGGCCTTTCAGCAGTTCGGGGTCCGGGCCGTGCTCCGGGAACGGCTCCGCGAGCCTGCCGAGGTCGGCCAGGTCCGCGCCGTCGCCCTCCCAGCGCCAGCGGCCCCGCACGCGCCGCACCGGGAAGACGCCGTACGCGGGCCCGGCGCCGCCCGCGCCGACGTGGAGCAGGAAGTCCCGGTACTCCTCGGGCAGCCGCACGCCCGTCTGCGTCTCGAGTTCGGCCAGCTCGGCGGGCGCGAGCGGTTCATCGAGCACCCACTCGTGTCCTACGGCCCCGAAAACCTTGCTCCCGGCTGCCGTCGCGCCCGCGGCCGCGACGCGCTGACGCACGCCCGCCCACCACTGATCGGTCATGGGACAGACCGTACGCGCCGCCACTGACAACCGGCCCCGGCGGCCTGCCCGCGCCCTGCCTGCGCCCCCGCCGGGCGGCCTGCCCGCGCCCTCCTGTGCCCCGCCGGATGGCCCGACCGCGCCCCGCCGGATGGCCCGACCGCGCCCCGCAGGGAGGCCGGTTCCGGCCGAGTCCGGGCGGGCCGTCCCTGGTCAGCGGGCTGCCCCGCCCTTCCGGTGCGCGGACAGAGGGATAACCCTCGAATGCCCGGAGCAGGGCTGACATGACCTGGTCAATCCTGCCATCCTCAACTGCCGCGCACCCCCCACGTGCCCGTCGCACCGTCACGGTCCCGCACAGCTGTCTCGTCCCGGTCAGTACACCCGTCTGCCCGGTCTGTTCCCGGCCGCCCCCGCGGCCGTCGCAGTAGGAGAACGAGTGAGACGCATTCCCCGCAAGCGCGTCGCGGTAGGAGCCCTGGTCTCCACCGCAGCCATGCTCGCCGTCGGCATCCAGTCGGTCCCGGCGACCGCCACGCCTGCCGCCGCCCACCCCAGCCCCCTGCGCACCGGTGGCCTCGAGGCCAAGCTGACCCCGGCCCAGCGCACGGCGCTGATCAAGAGCGCGGAGAAGAAGACCGCCGCCACCGCCCGCACGCTCGGCCTGGGCGCCAAGGAGAAGCTCGTCGTCAAGGACGTCGTCAAGGACAACGACGGCACCGTCCACACCCGTTACGAGCGCACCTACGCCGGCCTCCCGGTCCTCGGCGGAGACCTCGTCGTGCACACCCCGCCCGCCTCCAAGGCGTCCGGCACGGTCAGTACGACCTTCAACAGCAAGCGCACCATCAAGGTCGCCTCCACCGCCGCCACCCTGACCAAGGCGGCGGCCGAGACCAAGGCGCTCAAGACGGCCCGCGCGCTGGACGCCAAGCAGCCCGCCGCCGACAGTGCCCGCAAGGTGATCTGGGCGGGCAACGGCACCCCGAAGCTGGCCTGGGAGACCGTGGTCGGCGGCCTGCAGGACGACGGCACGCCGAGCCGGCTGCACGTCATCACCGACGCCACCACCGGCAAGGAGCTCGGCCGCTACCAGGACATCAAGACCGGTACCGGCAACACCCAGTACAGCGGCACCGTGACGCTGAACACCACGCTGTCCGGTTCGACGTACCAGCTGTACGACACCACGCGCGGCGGCCACAAGACGTACAACCTGAACAACGGAACGTCGGGGACCGGCACCCTGATGACCGACTCCGACGACGTCTGGGGCACCGGGGCCGGCTCCAACACCCAGACCGCGGGTGCGGACGCCGCCTACGGCGCCCAGGAGACCTGGGACTTCTACAAGAACACCTTCGGGCGCAGCGGCATCAAGAACGACGGCGTGGCCGCCTACTCGCGCGTCCACTACAGCAGCGCCTACGTCAACGCGTTCTGGGACGACAGCTGCTTCTGCATGACCTACGGCGACGGCTCCGGCGGCACCCACGCGCTGACCTCGCTGGACGTGGCCGGCCACGAGATGAGCCACGGCGTCACCTCCAACACCGCGGGCCTGAACTACAGCGGTGAGTCGGGCGGCCTGAACGAGGCGACCTCCGACATCTTCGGCACCGGCGTGGAGTTCTACGCGAACAACTCCACCGACGTCGGTGACTACCTCATCGGCGAGAAGATCGACATCAACGGCGACGGCTCCCCGCTGCGCTACATGGACAAGCCCAGCAAGGACGGCTCCTCCGCCGACAGCTGGTACTCCGGTGTCGGCAACCTCGACGTGCACTACTCCTCGGGCCCGGCGAACCACATGTTCTACCTGCTGTCCGAGGGCAGCGGCAGCAAGACCATCAACGGCGTCACGTACAACAGCCCGACCTCCGACGGTGTCGCGGTCGCCGGGATCGGCCGGGCCGCGGCTCTGCAGATCTGGTACAAGGCGCTGACGACGTACATGACGTCCAGCACCAACTACGCGGGCGCCCGCACCGCGGCCCTGAACGCGGCCGCCGCGCTGTACGGCACCAACTCCACGCAGTACGCCGGCGTCGGCAACGCCTTCGCCGGCATCAACGTCGGCAGCCACATCACCCCGCCCAGCAGCGGCGTCACGGTGACCAACCCGGGCAGCCAGTCCTCCACCGTCGGCACCGCGGTGAGCCTGCAGATCTCGGCGAGCAGCACCAACAGCGGCTCCCTGAGCTACTCCGCGAGCGGCCTGCCCACCGGCCTGTCGATCAACAGCTCCACCGGCGTCATCTCCGGCACCCCGACGACGGCGGGCACCTACAGCACCACCGTCACGGTGACCGACTCCACCGGCGCGACCGGCACCGCCTCCTTCACCTGGACGGTCAGCTCCAGCGGTGGCGGCGGCACCTGCACCTCGGCCCAGCTCCTGGGCAACCAGGGCTTCGAGTCGGGCAACACCACCTGGACCGCCTCCAGCGGCGTCATCACCAACTCCAGCAGCCAGTCGGCCCACGGTGGCTCGTACTACGCCTGGCTGGACGGCTACGGCTCCACCCACACCGACACGCTGTCGCAGTCGGTGACCGTCCCGAGCGGCTGCAAGGCGACGCTCACCTTCTACCTGCACGTCGACACCGCGGAGACCACCACCAGCACGCAGTACGACAAGCTGACGGTCACCGCCGGATCGACGACCCTGGCGACGTACTCGAACCTGAACGCCGCCTCCGGCTACACCCAGAAGTCGTTCGACCTGTCCTCCTTCGCCGGCTCCACCGTCACCATCAAGTTCAGCGGCGTCGAGGACTCCTCGCTCCAGACCAGCTTCGTCGTGGACGACACCGCCCTGACGACCAGCTGATCCACCGCACACGCACACGCACACGCACACGCACAAGGACCTCACCCCGCACCGCGGGGTGAGGTCCTTCGCCTCGGCTTCGCGTCAGTTCAGCGGGTCGAGCGTCAGATAGGCCTGCTGGGGGCTGCCGTCGTGCACCAGCGACTCCTGGTTGCCGACGTCGTCGAAGGCGAACGCGTAGGCCTTGCCGTCGGCCATCTGCGCGTGGACGGCCCGGGCGTAGTGATTGGTCACCGTGTCCTGGTAGAAGTTCGCGGCGGTGGTGTCCGGCTGGTCGGAGTCGACCAGCAGCGTGGAGCGGTTGAAGCCCGCGCACAGGGTGCGGGAGATCGGGCCGCGCACCTGGTCGTTGGGGGCGTCGAGCAGCTTGTGGCAGCCGAAGACGCTGTCGGCGTCCGGCTTCTGGAAGCTGGTCACCACCGCGCCCGAGGCGTCGGTGAAGTTCATGACGCCGCCCGACACCCGGCCGTAGTACTTGGTGCCGGGCCGGTCGGCGAACGGGGTGACCGTCAGCGTCGACGTCGTGTACTTCTGCCAGACACGGTTCACGTAGTCGTCCATGACGGTCGCCGGGAGCGCGCCGGTCTCCAGACCGTGTCCCGGGGACAGCGCCCGCAGCACGGTGCCGTCGGAGCGGGTCTGGATCAGGCCGGCCCAGCCGCCGGGCTGCCCGCGCAGGGCGGAGAAGAAGCCGTTGTAGCCGCCGGACTTGAGGTGGCCGGTGGTGGCCGTGGTCCCGTCGGAGCGCTGCACGCCGACCGCGTAGGGCACGGAGAACATGTCCACCTGCGTGCTGTTGATCCACAGCCCGGAACCGTCGAGCGTGTACTCGGACCAGTTGAACAGGATGTCGCGGTTGGGGTCGCTCGGGTTCTGCACGGCGGGCTGCACCAGACCGCCGGTGGTGAGCTTGAAGACGAGCTTCTGGCCGTAGGAGAAGTAGATGCGGCCGGAGAACCTGGGGATGCGGATCGTCGTCGACTGCCCGGCCGCGGGGCCGGGGATGGCGGCGTCGGGCGCGGGCGTCGGCGGGTTGCCGCCCGCGGGCCAGGCGTGGAAAGTGCCGGCGGCGTCCGCCCAGCCCTGCTGTCCGGTGCTGAGCCGGGTGCCGAGGTCGTAGATGTAGACGGGCTCGCCGCGGCCGGAGTTGTTCGTCACCGTCAGGGGGATGGTGTCGGGCACCGCCGCCTCGGCGGTCGAGGGCGAATGGGCCGCGAGGACCGCGCCGAGCAGCGCGGTCGCCGCGGCCGGTGCCAGGAGCCGGCGCAGGGGCTTTCTGAACACGCTCCACCTCCGTGGGGGTTCACGAGTTGTGGGGGGATCTCACGAGGCGTGGGTCCGCAGTGGTCCGTACCTTCATGAGAGCGCTCTCAAAGTGGCACCCAGGCGCGTGCATGTCAATAAGATGAACAATGGGGGCGGACGGCGCCGGCCGGCGCCGCTGTCCGCCCCGGTCCTCAGAAGGTGCGCTCCAGCAGGTCGAGCAGCACGGCCCAGTGCCGCTCGGCGCCCTCCTTCTGGTACGCGGCCGTGTCGGCCTGGGTGTAGCCGTGGCGGGCGCCCGGGTACACCTCGCAGCGGTGCCGCACGCCCGCCGCGGTCAGCGCGTCTTCGAGGATCTTCATCTGCTCGGGCGGCATCGAGGGGTCGTCGTCGGCGTGGCCGAAGTACAGCTCGGCGGTGATGTTCCCGGCCGCCAGGTGCGGGCTGTCCGGCGCGTCCGTGGCCAGCTGCCCGCCGTGGAAGCCGGCCGCGGCCGCGACCCGGTCGGGGTACGCGCCGGCGGTGCGCAGCGCCAGCCGGGCGCCCATGCAGTAACCGGTCAGCGCCACCGGGCCGTCGGCGACCAGCGGGGAGTCAGCCATCCAGCGCAGGTAGGCGCCCGCGTCGCGCATGGCGAGGCCGGGCGTCAGCGACCGCATCACCGGGCTGATCTGCTGCCAGATCTCCGGCCGCGCGCCGGGGTCGATGAACTCGGGCAGGTCGAAGACGGGCGTGCGGCCGTGCCGGTAGAAGACGTTCGGCAGCAGGACCGTGTAGCCGGCGCCGGCGAGCCGGTCGGCCATCGACCGCAGGTGCGGCCGGATGCCGAAGGCGTCCATGAACAGCAGGACGCCGGGGTGCGGGCCGCCGTCGTCGGGATGGACCAGATAGGCGTCGGCGACGCCGTCCTCGGTGGGGACGTCCACGGCTGTTCCCTGTACGGAGGTCATGAGGGGCTGCCTCTCTGCGGTCGACGGCGGAAGCGCGCACCACCGGCCCGACCTGGGCCGGATGATCGAATGCCCATGTTTCCACGGGGCGAGACGCCCGCTTCGTCCGCCCCCGGGTCTCACTCGAACCGTGTCGCGTCCCCCGCGCCGCGCCGTACGATCTCCGCCTCGCCGCCCGAGAAGTCGATCACCGTCGTCGGCTCGGTGCCGCACTCGCCGGAGTCGACCACCGCGTCCAGCACGTGGTCCAGCCGGTCCTTGATCTCCCAGCCCTGGGTCATCGGCTCCTCCTCGTCGGGCAGGAGCAGCGTGCTGGACAGCAGCGGCTCGCCCAGCTCGGCGAGCAGGGCCTGGGTGACGACGTGATCGGGGATGCGCACGCCCACCGTCTTCTTCTTGGGGTGCTGCAGGATCCGCGGCACCTCCCTCGTCGCGGGCAGGATGAAGGTGTAGCTGCCCGGCGTGGACGCCTTGATCGCCCGGAACACGTCGTTGTCGATCCGCACGAACTGGCCGAGCTGCGCGAAGTCCTGGCAGACGAGGGTGAAGTGGTGCCGGTGGTCCAGATGACGGATGGAACGGATGCGTTCCACCCCGTCACGGGTGCCCAGCCGGCAGCCCAGCGCGTAGCAGGAGTCGGTGGGGTACGCGATGAGGGCGTCCGCGCGGACGAGGGCGGCGATCTGGCCGATGGTGCGCGGCTGGGGATTGTCGGGGTGCACGTCGAAGTACTTGGCCATCTACCGAGCTTATGCCGTCCGCGCACGCGGACCGCACAGGGACGACCGCGGACGCGCTGCGCCCGCGGGGCGGAGGGACTGCGCGGGCGTGGTGAGCGGGGCTGTGCTGGGGGCAGGTTGCGCCGGTGGGCACCGGCGGGCGACACCGGCGGGGCTGCGGTGGGTCGATGGGGGTCGGCGGGAGCGGAGAGGCCGGGCTGTCGGGGGGTGGGGTCGGCAGGGGCCGCGCCGTCGGGAGTCGATGGGGGTGTGCCAGCGTGCACGGACGCGCACGGACGTGTACGGACCCGGTTGTGCCGTCAGAGGGCGCTGGGGCTGCCCGTCGGGGCCGTTGGAATTGTGCCGGTGGGACCGGGCGGGCTGAGCCGACGGGGATGGATTGTGCCGGTGGGCGCCGACTCGGCCGCGTAGTCGGGGGCGACCGGGACGCGTTGTCAGGGGGCGGCCGGGACGCGTTGTCAGGCGGCGACCGCGGTCGGGCGTCGGGTGTCGGGTGTCGGGTGGGTCGTGTGGCTCGTGTGGGGTAACGTCCCCGAGCGATGTGCCGAGGCCGACGCGCTGGACGAGGAGAAGCCCGACATGGCCGGCCGCGAGGACGGGACCCGTACCACGGCGGTGACGCAGGACGACGGCCCGGCGTGGGCGCAGCAACTGCTCGACCACCTCCGGCCCACCGGACGCGACGTCCGCAAGGTCGTCGCCTGGCCGGCCGGCGCCGTGCGGGGCACCGCCTGTCTCCAGGACGGCACCGCCTGTCTCCAGGACGGCTCCGGCGCCCTCCTCGCCGGCACCCCGACGCCGCTGGAGGAGGACCTGACCGCCGACATCGTCTCCGGCCGGATCGCCTCCGCCGCGTGGGACGGCCGGGGGCGCCATCTGCGCCTGGTACGGGTCGAGCGGCCCCGGCCCGCGTCGGCCGGCGTACTCGTGGCCGCCCGCGAGACCCCTTCGACCGGCGGGCCTCCGACATCGTGACGTACACCGCCCAGGTGCTGGAGGTGCTGCTCCGGGCGCGTGCGACGTCCGCCGCCGGACGCCGGCTGGAGCGGGCCACCGCCGATCTGCGCCTGGCGATCCTGCAACTGCTGATGGTGGAGGACACCGTCTCGGCGCGCCGGGTGGCCGCGGGCTTATGGCCCGGTCTGCTCGACGCGGACACCGCGTGCGTGTACGTGCTGGAGGGCCACGTCGACGACCGCGACCGGACCGCCGAGGAGTGCATCGAGGCGACGGGCGAGCGGGTGCTCGTCGTGCGCTGCCCCGCAATGGACGCGCACGTCATCGTCGTCGCACCGCACGACACGGCCGCCGACGAGCTGCGCTCCCTGATCGGCCGGCGGCCCGGCACCTTCCTCGGCGGCAGCGCCCCGCAGCGCCTCGCCCGCACCGCCGCCGCCTACGGTCAGGCCGTCAGCGCCCTGGCCGTGGCCCGCTTCCGGCCCGACCGGCAGGCCGTGTACGCCGAACGCACCCACCCCGAGCGGCTGACGGACCCGGCCGCGCTGCATCACTGGACCGCCGGGGTGCTGCGTCCCCTGGACGGTCTGGCCCACCACTCCCGCGCCGAACTCCTCGCCATCACGCGGCTGGGCCTGGAGTTCACCGCCGTCAGCGCCGCGAAGGTGCTCGGCGTGAGCCGGAACACCGTCCGCGCCCGCATGGAGCGCGTGGAGGCCCTGCTGCGGACGGACTTCTCCGGCCTCGCGGTCCGCGCGGTCGTCCACCTGGCGCTGAACGCGCACGCGGGCCTCACCGAGGCGCCGCCGCGGGCCGGCACCGACGCCGCGGCGCGGGTCCGGCTCGGCGACCTCCTCACCGGCGCCGCCCTGCGCACCTGGGCCGACGACCTGCTCGGACGCCTGGCCGCGGACAGCCGCGACCTGCGTCGCACGCTGCGCACCTGGATCGCCGCCGGAGGCAACGCCGAGCGGGCCGCGCAGACCCTGGGGGTGCACGCGCAGACCGTGCGCGAGCACGTCCGCAGCGCGGAACCGGTACTGGAACGTCAGCTCCTCGCCGCCGGCCGCGACCTCTACGAGGTGGTCCTCGCCCATCTGGCCCTCGGCGCCCTCGAACCGCCCGCCCTCCACGGGGCATAACCGGGCGATCGGGACTAACTTGTGCACAGGTGAGTCCTCGGGACGCCGGGGCGGGCACCGGCACGATTCACAAAGCCCGGACCAGCGACGTAGGTTCGACGGGCCGCGGGGGCGCGACCGGGACGGGGGACTGGTCGGCCCCCCGCGGTCTCACCCGCGCAGCCGCACCGGGATCTCCTGCCAGCCGGACGCGATGAAGGACGGCACCTGCCGCAACTCCCGTTCGTCGACGGCCAGTCGCAAGCCGGGGAAGCGGTCGAAGAGGGCGGGCAGCGCGGTCAGCGCCTCCACGCGGGCGAGCGGAGCGCCGATGCAGCGGTGCACGCCGATGCCGAACGCCAGATGGTCGTCGGCGCCGCGGGCCGCGTCGAAGTGGTCCGCGGCCGGCCCGTAGTGCGCGGGATCGAGGCCCGCGGCGGCGTACGTGGTGATGATCGCGTCGCCCGCCGCGACGGTGACGTCGCCGACGGCGATGTCGCTGACGGCGAACCGCAACGGCAGAGCGGCGATGGACGGGTGCACCCGCAGCGTCTCGTCGACGACCGCGTCCCAGCCGATCGTCCCGGCCCGTACGGCCGCCAGCTGCTCCGGGTGCGTCAGCAGGGCGACCACCGCGTTGCCGATGAGGTTGACGGTGGTCTCGAAACCGGCGCCGATCACCAGCAGCAGCGTGTACAGCAGTTCCTCGTCGCTGAGCCGGTCGCCGTCCTCGTCGCGCACCCGGATCAGCTCGGTGGTGAGGTCGTCGCCGGGGTGCCGGGTGCGGTGGGCGATCAGCGCGGGCAGCACCGTGCCGATCTGCCGCTGCACCGAGGCGGCGTGCTCCGGGCTCGGGTCGGAGGTGTCCATGATGGCGGCGATCAGACGGGCGGTGTCGTCGACCAGTTCGTCCGGCACGCCGAACAGTTCGCAGATGATCCGCATCGGGAGGGGATGCGCCAGCGCCGCCTTGACGTCGACCACGTCCGTGCCGGAGGCCGCCATGGCGTCGAGCAGCCGCGTGGTGATCGCCTCGACGCGCGGATGCATGACCTCGGTGCGCCGCTGCGTGAAGCTCGGGGCCACCAGCTTGCGCAGGCGGGCGTGGTCGGCCCCGTAGGTGGACAGCATGTTGACCACGCCCACCCAGCCCAGGATCCAGCCCCAGGAGGGGTGTTCGCCGATCTCCGGCCACAGCTTCCAGTGCCGTCGCGGGTCCTTGCTGACCCGGGGGTCGAGGATCAGGTCCTTGAGGGTGTCGTAGCGGGTGGGCGCCCACGCGGGGATGCCGCCGGGCAGCTCGACGGGCACGATCGGGCCGTGGGCGCGCAGACGGGCGGTCTCGGCGGCGATGTCGGCGCCGAACGGATCGAGGGCGACGCGGTCGGTCACGGTCACGGCGGATCTCCAGGATGGTCACGGTCCGCGGCCCCTCGCGGAGACGCTCGCAGGACAGTACACACCGTCGCCGATCACTCGCGCTCGGTAGAGCTGAATTTCGCCGCCAGGATTGCCGATTCCTGATCGTTTCCGTGCTGGTCTCTGAACTGCCGTGCCGGTGCGGCCCGTTGGCGGGGCGCACCGGCACGGCGGGGGACCGTCAGCCGTTCGGGACGATCACCGCGCGTCCGCTGATCGTCCCGGCGTGCAGCCGCTCGTAGGCGAGCGGGGCGTCGTCCAGGGAGAAGGTCTCCGTGTGCACCGACACCGCGCCGGAGCGGGCCAGCGCGAGCACCTCGATCAGCTCGCTGCGGCTGCCCCAGTACGGGGAGCTGACCGACACCTCGAACGGCAGGTGCCCGAAGCCCACGGGCAGTGCCGCGCCGGCGATGCCGACGATGGAGATGTCGCCCTCGACGGCCGCGACGGCAGCCGCGGTGGCGACGGTGGGCTCGGCGCCTACGAAGTCGAACACCGCCTCCGCGCCGACGCCGCCGGTGATCTCGCGGACCGCGCCGGCCGCGGCGGCGTCGGACAGCACCGTCTCGTGCGCGCCGACCTCACGGGCCAGCCGCAGCTTGTCCTCGCTCACGTCGAGGGCGACGACCCGGGCCGGGGTCAGCGCCCGCAGCAGCTGGACCGCGACGTGCCCGAGCCCGCCCGCGCCGATGACGACCGCGGTGGTGCCCGGGACCAGCTTGGGCAGCGCCCGCTTGACGGCGTGGTACGGCGTCAGGCCGGCGTCGGTCAGCGGAACCGCCGCGACGGGGTCGAGCCCCTCCAGCGGCACCAGGTGCCGCGGGTCGTCCACGAGCAGGTACTCCGCCATGGAACCGGGCCTGCCGAGCCCCGGCGGGAAGATGCGCAGCTTCTCGGCCCGCAGGCAGTAGTTCTCCTTGCCCTCCGCACACTTGACGCAGGTGCCGCAGCCCCAGGGCCCGTACACCGCGACCGCGTCGCCCTCGCGCACGCCGGAGGCCCCGGCGCCCAGCGCCACGACCGTGCCGACGCCCTCGTGGCCGAGGGTGAGCGGGAGTTCGTACGGGAAGCCCTCGGCGGGCCAGCTCATCACCGCGATGTCGGAGTGGCACACGCCGGCGGCGGTGACCTTCAGCAGGACCTGTCCGGGGCCGGGTTCGGGATCGGGGACGGTGACCACCTCGGGGGCGGCGCCGATGGTGCGGTACTGCAGTGCCTTCATGACTCCTGCTCCTTCGCGCCGTTCAGACCGCGGTGTAGGCGCCGTCGACGAGGTGGTAGCTGCCGGTCACGAACGAGGCCCGGTCGGACAGCAGGAAGACGATCAGTTCGGCGACCTCCTCGGGGCGGCCGAGCCGGCCGGCGGGGTGCAGCCCGACCAGACCGTCGTAGGCCGCCTTGTCCATGCCCTGCAGCAGCGGCGTCTCGATGAAGCCGGGGCCGACCGCGTTGACCCGGATGCCCTTGGCCGCGTACTCGGCGGCCGCCGTCTTGGTCAGTCCCACGACGCCGTGCTTGGCGGCGACGTAGGCGGGGGAGCCGGGGAAGGCGACCGAGCCGAGGATGGAGGCCACGTTGACGATGGCGCCGCCATTTCCGGCCGCCTCCATCACGGGCAGCTCGTGGCGCAGGGAGTAGAAGACGCCGTTGAGGTTGGTGCTGATGACGCGCTCGTAGGCCTCGATGTCGTACTCGCCGGTGGGGGCGCTGGGGCCGCCGATGCCGGCGTTGTTCACGGCCAGGTCCAGGCCGCCGAAGGTGTCGACGGCGAAGGCGACGGCGGCGGCCACCGATTCGGGCCGCGTGACGTCCACCTTCACGGCGGCGGCGGAGATGCCCTCCGCCTTCAGCGCGGCGGCCGCCTTCTCGGCCCCTTCGGCGTTGTAGTCGGCGACGACCACGCCGGCGCCGCCGGCGCCCAGCCGGCGTGCGGTGGCCAGGCCGATGCCGGAGGCGGCGCCCGTGACGAGGGCGGTCTTCCCGGTGAACTCGGTCGCGTAGTCGGCGACGGGCTCGGGGGTGTGGGTGCTCATGGTGCTCTCACTCTTCGGTGGTGCTGTGCGCGGCCGCGGACGCGGCCTCGCCGGTCAGGGCGTCGTAGGCCCGCTCCACCAGGGCGGCGAGGTCTGCGGCTCCCGAGTCGTGACGGTCGTCTCCGCGGGCCCAGATGCGCAGGGCGGCGGTGAGGACACCGGCGGCGGCGTCCACCACGACGGCCGGGCGCACGTCCCGGACGTCGTCGGCGCCGAGCCGGCCGGCGATGATGCGGATCGACTCCTCCTGGGCGTCGACCCGGATGCGCTCGTAGGCGGCGAACAGCGCGGGCTCCCCGTCCACCAGGCCCAGCAGACGCCGCATCCGGGGGCGCACGTGCCAGGCCGGGTTGTCGCGGTCGGCGAGCCACTCGCGCACGGCCCGGCGGTAGGCGAGCAGCGGCGGCTCCGCCGGGGGCCGGGCGCGCAGCAGCGCGTTGATGCGGTCGCCGTCGCCGCGCACGAAGTCCAGGGCCGCGTCCTCCTTGCCGGTGAAGTACCTGCTGAAGGTGCGGCGCGTGACGTCCGCCCGCTCCGCGATCGCCTCCACCGTGGTGGCCGCCAGCCCGCGCTCGAGGATGAGGTCGAGGGCGGCCCCCGCCAGCGCGTTGCGGGTCTGCCGCGCCTTGCGCTGTCGGCGGTCCTCCGTGGCGGACATGGACTGCATCGCCTCCCTCGCCTCCATCGTGCGCCTTCCTCGCCCCCACCGGTCACCCTACCGCCTGATGTCCCATTGGGACAGATGTCCCGGCGGGACATGTTGCTGGACCTCGCAAGACGAAGGAATCGATCGCGCAGGCGACGGAAACAGTGGCTGCTACTTGTCCATACGATGTTTTCCGTCGTAGTGTCCGGCTGTTCGATCGGTACGCGACATCCCGAGGTGACCCATGGACCGCTCCCGCCTGCAGGACCTGCTGGCCCGCGAGAGGGCCGAGGCCGTGCGCCGCTGCCCGCGCTCGAAGGACGCCTACGGGCGTGCCGACCACCTGTTCGGCCGGGTGCCGATGACCTGGATGAACAAGACCGCCGGCCCCTTCCCGCGCTACCTGGCCACCGCGCGGGGCGCCCGCGTGACCGACATCGACGGGCACGAGTACATCGACTTCTGCCTGGGGGACACCGGCGCGATGGCCGGTCACTCCCCGGCCGTGGTGGCCGAGGCGGTCCGGCACCGGTTCGCCGACCAGGGCGGGGCCACGGCGATGCTGCCGACGGAGGACGCCGAACTCGTGGGCGCGGAACTGACCCGCCGCTTCGGCCTGGCCCGGTGGAGCTTCTCGCTCACGGCCACCGACGCCAACCGGTGGGCGATCAGGCTGGCGCGCGCCGTCACCGGCCGCCCGAAGATCCTCGTGAACAGCTACAGCTACCACGGCAGCGTCGACGAGTCGCTGATCGTGGTCGGGCCCGACGGCAACGGAACCGCCCGCCCCGGAAACGTCGGTGCTCCCTGCGACGTCACGCTGACCAGCCGCGTCGCGGAGTTCAACGACCTCGACCAGCTGGAGCGCGAGCTGGCCCACGGCGACGTCGCCGCCGTCCTGATGGAGCCCGCGCTCACCAACATCGGCATCGTCCTGCCCGAGCCGGGCTACCTGGCCGGAGTGCGGGAGCTGACCCGCCGGCACGGCACCCTGCTCATCAACGACGAGACGCACACCTTCTCGGCCGGACCCGGCGGCTGCACCGCCGCCTGGGGCCTGGAGCCCGACCTGCTCACCATCGGCAAGGCCATCGGCGGCGGCATCCCGGCCGGCGCCTACGGCCTGTCCGCCGAGCTGGCCGAGCGCCTGCTGGAGCGCGACGACCTCGACCTGGTCGACATGGGAGGCGTCGGCGGCACGCTCGCCGGCAACGCCCTGTCGATGGCAGCCGTACGCGCCACGCTGGAACACGTCCTCACCGACGAGGCCTTCGCCCGCATGGACGAACTGTCGCAGCGGTTCGAGGCCGGCGTGCGCGCGGGCATCGAGGCGCACGCGCTGCCCTGGTCGGTCAGCCGGCTCGGCGCCCGTACCGAGTACCGCTTCGCCGACCCGGCGCCGCGCACCGGCACCGAGTCCGCCGCGGCCGCCGACCCCGACCTGGAGGACTTCCTCCACCTCTACCTGGCCAACCGGGGCATCCTGCTGACGCCGTTCCACAACATGGCCCTCATGTGCCCCGACACGACCGAGCAGGACGTCGACGCCCACACGGAGCTGTTCGCCGCCGCCCTGTCCGAACTGGCCGGCTGACACGGCGACCGCGGAAGGCGGACAGCGGAAGGAAAGGACGACGCACGTGGACGAGATCGACCGGGCCATCCTGCGCGAGCTGCAGACCGACGGCCGCATCGCCTACGCCGACCTCGGGCCCCGGGTCGGGCTGTCGGCGTCGGCCGCCCGGCAGCGCCTGCAGAGGCTGCTGGACTCCAAGACCGTCCAGGTCGTCGGCGTCACCGACCCGATGTCCATGGGCGGGCAGGCCATGGCCCTCCTCGGCATCCGCGTGGACGGCGACCCGCGTCCGGTCGCCGACGAACTCGCCCGGCGCGCCGAAGTGGTCTACTCGGTGCTGACGTCGGGCGGCTTCGATCTGTTCGCCGAAGTGGTCGCGCCGGGGCCGCGGGAACTGCTCGACTTCGTCAACGACGTGGTGCGGCCGATCGAAGGCGTCGAACAGATCCAGCCGTTCCCCTACTTCGGCATCCACACCCACCGGTTCCTGTGGGACCTGGGCTGACTGGCGACCTGCAACTGCTGCGGGCGCGCCTCAACGGCGGCTGACGACGACTCGCCGGGGCCCGGCCGGCCGTGCGGCACACGGCGCGCCGGGCCCCGTGCGTGCCGGGCCCGCGCCCCGACCGACCCCGACCGCCGTCCCCCGCTGCCGCCCCGACCGCCGCCGTCCCCCGCTGCCGCGCCGACCCCGTATCCCGACCGGGTCGCTACCGGCCCGTCGGCCTCGCTGATGCTGGGATGGAGACGGCAGAAGGGAACGATGGTGGAACGTCAACGGGTTGCCACGCCCCGGCCGGGGCCGGCCGATCGATTCACCCTGGCGCAGCGGGCCGTCGCCGCGATCGGCACCACGCCGGACGAACGCGGCACAGCCGCGGAGTGCGCCCGTTTCCTGGTCGGGGAACTGTGCGACGCCGCGGCCGTCGACCTGCTCACGCGGCAGGAGGACCCGCGCGCACGGCGCGGCGCCCTGCGCGCCGCCGCCGCGGCGGGCCGCCGCGACCTGCTGGACGGCCTGCGGCACGTGCCGCGGCGCAGCATCCTGGTCCGCGCGCTGGACGCGGGCCACCCGATCACCGCCTCGCTCAGCCTCGACGGCCACGAACCGGTGGCCGCGCTGTCCGTGCCGCTCCTGGCCTGGGACCGGGCCTACGGAGTCGTCCTCGCGGTCCGCGCCGGCCGGGCGTTCGACGACGGCGAGGCCGCCGCGGTGCACTACGCCGCCCGGCTCACCGCCACCCATCTGCACCACGCCACCCATCTGCACCCGGCCACCCGTCTGCACCCGGCCACCCATCTGCACCGCGCCGCCGGACACCGCCCGCCGCGGGACACGGCCCCGCCCCTCGCGGCGGGCCCGCCCGCCGGACCGGGCCACCCGCACCCCGGCGTCGAGGTGGCCACCCGATTCGTGCCCGCCGGCCCCGGCACGGCGGTGGGCGGCGACTGGTTCGAGACCGTACGCCTGCGCCACGGCCGCACCCTCCTCGTCGTCGGCGACGTGATGGGGCACGGCCTGGACGCGGCGGTCGACATGAACGCCTACCGCTCGACGCTGCGCTACGTCGCCGCCGCCGGTCTGCCGCCGCACCGCGTCCTGCGCCGGATGGACGCCATCGCCGCCGCGGACGCCCGGCGCAGGCCCGCCACCTGCCTGCTCGCCCTGCTGGACCCGGCGGGCCGCTCGGTCGCCCTCGCCGCCGCCGGGCACCTCCCGCCGGCCGTCTTCCGCCCGGACGGCACCGGCGAGCTGCTCCCCCTGCCGGCCGGCCCGCCGCTGGGCGCCGGGCCGCCCGACCACACGACGACCACCCTGTCCCTGGGCGCGGGCGACACTCTGGTGATGTTCACCGACGGACTCGTCGAACGCCGCGGCGAGGACATCGACACCTCGCTCTCCCGGCAGGCCCGGCTGCGCCTGCACCCCGGCCTGGATGCCGGGCAGGTCCTGGACGAGGTCGTCGCCCGCCTGGCGACACCGCGGGCGGACGACGACATCGCCGTCCTCACCGCCCGTCTGCGGCCCCGGCCCGGCTGAGTCCGCCGCCCGGCCGGCCACCCCTCGCGGCGGGCCCTGTTCCGTGCGCTCTCGCACGGCGCCGGGGTGACGGGGGAAGATGGGCCGGCAGGCAACACAGGTCAACCGATGTGGAGGAGCGGGCACATGCAGCACGAGCGAGCGGGCAGGCCGGCCGGCCCCGAGGATCTCGTCGACGTCGCCCGGCTGGTCACCGCGTACTACGCGCTGCACCCGGACCCGGCCGACCCGGCGCAGCGGGTGGCGTTCGGCACGTCCGGGCACCGTGGATCGTCCCTGGCGACGGCGTTCAACGACGACCACATCGCCGCGACCAGCCAGGCCATCTGCGAGTACCGCGCCGCGCAGGGCACCGACGGCCCCCTCTTCCTCGGCGCCGACACCCACGCCCTGTCCGAACCCGCGCGGGTCACCGCGCTGGAGGTGTTCGCGGCCAACGAGGTGACGGTGCTCATCGACAGCGCCGACGGCTACACCCCGACCCCCGCGGTCTCGCACGCCATCCTCACGCACAACCGCGGACGCGCCTCCGCACTCGCCGACGGCGTCGTGGTCACCCCCTCGCACAACCCGCCCGCCGACGGAGGCTTCAAGTACAACCCGCCGAGCGGCGGACCGGCCGGCTCCGACGCCACCTCCTGGATCCAGGACCGCGCCAACAGCATCATCGCGGGCGGCCTGAAGGACGTACGGCGCATCCCCCTCACCCGGGCGCTCGCCGCGCCCACCACCGCCCGCCACGACTTCCTCGGCGCCTACGTCGCCGACCTGCCGAGCGTGCTGGACCTGGACGCGGTCCGCGCCGCCGGCGTGCGCATCGGCGCCGACCCCCTGGGCGGGGCGTCGGTCGCCTACTGGGGCCGCATCGCCGAGCAGCACCGGCTCGACCTGACCGTGGTCAACCCGCTCGCCGACCCCACCTGGCGGTTCATGACGCTCGACTGGGACGGCAAGATCCGCATGGACTGCTCCTCGCCGTACGCGATGGCCTCCCTCATCGAACAGCGCGACCGCTTCCAGATCGCCACCGGCAACGACGCCGACGCCGACCGGCACGGCATCGTCACGCCCGACGCGGGCCTGATGAACCCCAACCACTACCTGGCCGCCGCCATCGCCTACCTCTACGCCCACCGCGAGCAGTGGCCCGCCGGCACCGGGATCGGCAAGACGCTGGTGTCCTCCGGGATGATCGACCGCGTCGCCGCCGACCTGGGGCGCCGGCTGGTCGAGGTGCCCGTCGGGTTCAAGTGGTTCGTCGACGGGCTGGTCGACGGCTCGCTCGGTTTCGGCGGCGAGGAGTCGGCCGGCGCGTCGTTCCTGCGCCGCGACGGCTCGGTGTGGACCACGGACAAGGACGGCATCATCCTCGCGCTGCTCGCCTCCGAGATCCTGGCCGTCACCGGCAAGACGCCCTCCGAGCACTACGCGGCCCTCACCGCCCGCTTCGGCGCGCCCGCCTACGCCCGCATCGACGCCCCTGCCACCCGCGAGGAGAAGGCGCTGCTCGCCAAGCTCTCGCCCGCTCAGGTCGGCGCGGACACACTGGCCGGAGAGGCCGTCACCGGAGTGCTGACCGAGGCTCCGGGCAACGGCGCGCCCATCGGTGGCATCAAGGTCACCACCGAGAACGCGTGGTTCGCGGCCCGTCCCTCGGGCACCGAGGACGTGTACAAGATCTACGCCGAGTCCTTCCGCGGCCCCGACCACCTGCGCCAGGTGCAGGAGGAGGCCAAGGACGTGGTGATGGCGGCCCTGGGCGGCTGACGCCGACGGCGTGCGCCGTGCTTCCGCCGGCCGGGAGCACGGCACCCCACCTTGTCGCCCGAAATGGTTAATATGAGGGAGTTTCAATCTGAAGGGGCTGATGCCCTCACCGGAGTGATCCATGTTCCGCACGCGCCCGACGGACGACGGGGACGAACTGCTGGCCAGGCTGTCCTCGCTGACTGCCCAGGCGCGCGAACTCGCGCAGCAGCAGCGCTCCCGCGTAGAGCTGGCCATCGCCCTGCAGCGCGGCATGCTGCCCCGGGACCTGCCCGAGGTCCCCGGCTACCGGCTGGCCGTCCGCTACGCGCCGGCCTGCCACGGCCTCAACGTGGGCGGCGACTGGTACGACGCCTTCACCATGCCCGACGGCCGGCTCGGGCTGTCCATCGGCGACGTGCAGGGCCACAACATCGAGGCGACCGCCTTCATGGGCCAGGTCCGGGTCGGCCTACGGGCGCTCGCCTCCGTCACCGGCGAGCCGGGCGAACTGCTGGCCTGCACCAACGACCTGCTGTTGTCCCTCGGCACGGACCTGTTCGCCACCTGCACCTTCATGCGGCTCGACCCGGCGACGGGCGTCCTGGAGAGCGCGCGGGCCGGCCACACCCCGCACATCTGGGCCACGGCGGACGGCAAGTCCGGCGTCGCCGAGACCCGCGGCGGCCCCCCGCTCGGCGTCCTGGCGGGGGTGCGGTACCCGGTGACCCGGCACCGGCTCACCACGGGCGGCGTCTTCATCATGCTCACCGACGGGGTGGTCGAGGGGCCCACCCTGAACGTCGACGAGGGCCTCGACCGGGTGGCGCGGCTGGCAGGCGCCGCCGCGGTCGCGGGGATGGAGGCGGGCGCGCTCGCCGACGCCGTGCTGAAGGTGGCCGAGCGGGTGGGCCACGAGGACGACGCGGCCGTGCTCGTGGTCGGCCACGACCGGCCCGGCGTTCAGCCATAGGGCCCGACGCCGGGGCTCTCGCCTCGCCGCCGCGCCGGGACCGGTGTCTGATGGCAACTGTGGTGACTACCCAGGACCTGCGGCGGACCGGTGCCTACGTCCTCCAGACGCTGGCCGTGGCCGCTGCGTACTTCCTGGGCGGCCGGCTGGGGCTGCTGGGCCACCTCGCCGCCAAGCACGCGATCATCTCACCCGTCTGGCCCCCCACCGGCATCGCCTTGGCCTGCCTGCTGGTGCTCGGTCTGCGCTGCTGGCTCGGCATCGCCCTCGGCGCCTTCCTCGTCGTCGCGTCCGTCGCCCCCTCCCTGCAGCCCAGCGCCATCGGCACGGTGTTCGGCAGCACCGCCGCGCCCGTCGTCGCCTTCCTGCTGCTCCGCGCCGTCGGCTTCAGCGCCGACCTCGGCCACCTGCGGGACGGCCTCGAACTGGTGTTCCTGGGGGCGTTCGCCGCGATGACGATCAGCGCCACCAGCGGCGCCCTGCTCCTGCTGATCACGGACAAGATCCCCGCGGGCGGCTTCTGGACGGTGTGGCTGGGATGGTGGGTGGGCGACGCCATGGGCATCCTGATCGTCACCCCGATCCTGCTGATGCTGCGTCACGCGCGATGGCCCATGGACATGTCCCGGTGGAAGGAAGCCGTCGGCACGGCGCTCCTGATCGCCGCTCTGGTGCCCCTGTTCAGCTACAACGACGTCAGCACGCTGTTCCTCGTCTACCCGCTGCTGATCTGGACGGCCCTGCGGTTCCAGCTCATGGGCAGCATGCTGTGCGCCCTGTACGCCTCCGTCATGGCGACCCTCGTCGCGATGGACCGGGTCGGCCCGTTCGACCATCTGACCCGGGCCGAGGTCCTGATGAAGCTCCAGGCGTTCAACGGTTCCATGGCCCTGACCGCCCTGCTCCTGTCCGCCGTGATCACCGAGCAGCTCAACACCAGGAGGTCGGTGGCACAGGCATGCCGGGAACTGGTCACGGTGCTGGAACACCTCACCGCGGGGGAGGCGCCGGAGGCCCGGCGGCCCGAGGAGCGCTGAGCCCGCCCGTCAGTTCCACAGGGGCAGGGTGACGGTTCGCGGGTGGATGTCCGGCCTGCTGCCGTGGTACTCGAGGGTCAGCCGGGTGAAGTGCCGGACGTGCGGCCGCTTGTTCCAGGGCTCCGGGCGGCCGAGCCGGACGGTGACGCGATAGGAGCGGAAGGTGCCCGCCGCGCAGTAGGGCTTGCAGTCGTTGACCGCGTTCACGCCCTCGGCCGTCGCCGAGTCCGATCCCCACCGGGACCAGTGCAGGGCGGTCAGGCGGCTGTTGCCGTCACCGCAGGCGAGCATGAAGCCGACGGGACGTACCCGCGGGTGCCAGAGGCAGTCGACCAGCACGGGAAGCCGCGGCCGCTGCTGCGCGACCTGCCCGGCCGACGCGGCCGCCGATGCCGGTCCGGCGGCGGAGGGAGCCGCTCCGGCCGCCGCGAGCGACGCGGCGCAGCACACCGCGACCGCCGTGCCCCATCCGCCTGTACGCATGACCCCTCCCCGGTGACGCCGGCCGGTCCGTCCCGCTTCCGAAGCTACGACCGGACCCGCCGATCCACCACCCGAACGGCCCACGGCGACCGGTCAGCAGCCGCGGCGACGCAGATGGAGACAGCCGTCGGGCGGGAACGCCGGGGGCGCCGCGGGCACGGACCAGGCCGGTTCGTACCGGCACTTCCGCGCGACGCGGCAGGAAGCGGTGTTGTCGGCCTGATGGAGCAGCCGGAGCCGCGCGAGCCCGTCCTCGGCGAAGGCGGCGAAGGCGGCGAAGGCCCAGTCGGTCAGCGCGCCCGGTGCTCTCGGCGCCACACCGCGACCGCGGGCGTGCGCGGCGGTCCAGTAGCCGACGTCGCCGGACGGTGCGCCGGACGCGGGACGCTTGAGGACCACGTGTCCCGCCTGCCGCCCGTCCTCCCCGGCGGGGGAGACTTCCACCACGGCGAAGGCGAAGCGCTCGCCCGCCTCGCGTGCCTCGCGCTGGGCCCGCACCCACCGTGCGGCGCCGGCTTCGTCCCGCACGGCGGCGCTCGGCCGACGGCGCAGGGCGTCGTCGCGGAAGACGTCGACCAGGGCGGCGGCGTCGGCCGTGTCGCCACGGGCGCAGGAGCAGGGCGGGCGCCGACGGCGTGGCGGGTGCTTGCAGGTGCTCTGTCACCTCGTTCACCGGGGCGGCGTACGCAGCCGTAAGCCCGTGTGGTTCGGAGGTCAGGACGGGCAGCAGGCGTCGGTGGCCAGGCAGGTGCTCAGGGCCGAGTGCAGGCGTGCCGCGCTGGTCCATTCGCGGCCGCGGGACGGCGGTACGTGCCAGTGCGGGCCGGGGCCCGTGGTGCGGTGCAGGGGCGGGACCACGACGTGCGAGCCCGAGGTCAGGACGGACACCGGGGCGAGGCTCCAGTCGGCCGCGGAGCCCGGCCGGATCAGCCAGTACAGGATGCGGCCGTAGCCGTCCGTGATCACGGCTCCCGTCTCGTCCCCCAGGTGCCGCAGCGCGTGCAGGCCCAGGTCGAGCGGTACCCGGACGGCGTCCCACCAGTAGCCGGCGGCCAGCAGCTTCGCCTCGGGACTGTCCCGCGGCATCCACCGTGGAGCCCAGCTGCCTGTCATCACCCTCACCGGTCCTCCCGTCCGACGTCCCGACCCTAGGGCCGGCGCGGTGCCGCCGACTTGCGGTCACGCGCACGGAAGTTGTGACGGTACGCAGCACGCGCGGCCGGACCTCGTCCGGCCCCGCGACGGCGACGTAGCGTTACGGGCCGTATCGGCGCAGGAACATCCAGGAGGCTGCGATGGGTCACCCCGACCCCTTAGTGATCGACCCGACGGGCCGGGACATCCACGGCGAGGCCGCCCGGATCCGCGAGCGCGGACCGGTGACCCCGGTCGAACTCCCCGACGGCGTCGCGGCGTGGGCCGTCAGCGACCCCGGCCTGCTCAGGCGCCTGCTCACCGACCCCCGCGTCTCCAAGGACCCGCGGCGCCACTGGAACAGCTGGATCAACGGCGAGATCGCCCCCGAGTGGCCGCTGTTCACCTGGGTGGCGGTGCAGAACATGTTCACCGCGTACGGCGGTGAGCACAAGCGCCTGCGCGCGCTGGTCTCCAAGGCGTTCACCGCCCGCCGCACCGCCGCGCTCCAGCCCCGGATCGAGGAGATCACCCGGAACCTGCTGGACCGGGTGGAGCAGGCCGGGCGGGACGGGCGCCCCGTCGACCTGCGGGAGGACTTCTGCTACCCGCTGCCGATCCAGGTGATCAGCGAGCTGTTCGGCCTGCCCGAGGACCAGGGCGCGGAACTGCGGGCCGTCGTGGACGGCATCTTCCACACCTCCGCCACCCCGGAGGAGGTCACCGACATCTACACCCGGTTCTACGCCGCGCTCGCCAAGCTCGTCGCGCTCAAGCGGGAGTCGCCCGGCGACGACCTGACCACCGCTCTCATCGCGGCCCGTGACGACGAGGACGGCACCCGGCTCAGCGAGCAGGAACTCCTCGACACCCTGGTGCTGATGGTCAGCGCGGGCCACGAGACCACGGTCAACCTCCTCGACAACGCCGTGCACGCCCTGCTCACCCACCCCGACCAGCTCGCCCTCGTCCGCGACGGCAGCGCCTCCTGGGACGACGTGATCGAGGAGACGCTGCGCGTCGAGGCGCCGGTCGCCAGCCTGCCGCTGCGGTACGCCGTGGAGGACCTGGTGATGGAGGAGTTCGGCGGCCCCGCCGGTGTCGTGATCGGCAAGGGCGAGGCGATCCTGGCCGCGTACGCCGCCGCCGGGCGCCACCCGGGCAGGTACGGCGACGACGCGGACCGCTTCGACGTCACCCGTGCCGACAAGGAGCACCTGTCCTTCGGGTGCGGCGTGCACTTCTGCCTGGGGGCTCCGCTGGGACGGCTGGAGGCGCGGATCGCGCTGCCGGCGCTCTTCGACCGCTTCCCGGGGCTGCGCCCGGCGGTGCCCGGGGAGGAGCTGGAGCCGGTGGATTCCTTCATCTCCAACGGCCACCGCTCCCTCCCGGTGCACCTGCGCTGATCACTCCCCGCGCC
>NZ_JBFADM010000061.1:0-50775 GCF_040641355.1 Streptomyces sp. NPDC020996 | reverse complement strand
GGGGGGGGGGGGGGGGCGGGCGCCGCCCCCCCCCGCCCCCGCAACCGGCCGCTGTGGCGCGTGTGCGCGGCGCATCGACGCTTGACCTCGACCGAACTTGAGCTTCTAGGTTCCTTCCAGGGCCGCGGGAGCCGACCGGCGGTGCCCATTCGAGGAGGTTCGCCGTGGCCGAGCAGACAGCGCGCATCGAGATCCCCGACCGCTACCGCTATGCCGTGATACCGCACATCATGGTCGATGACGCCGCCGCGGCGATCGACTTCTACCAGCGGGCGTTCGGCGCCCGTGAGGACTTCAGGATCGACGCTCCGGGCGGCGGGATCCTGCACGCCGAGATCGCCATCGGCCGGTCGACGCTGATGCTGGGGGACGCCAGGGTCGAGGAGGCGGAGGCCGCCTCCTTCGCCGCCCCGGCCGCGCTCGGCGGTGGTACGTCCGTCACGCTGCATGTCTTCGTGCACGACGTGGACAGCCTGGCGGAGCGCGCGGAAGCCGCCGGCGCCGAGATCCTCCAGCCGCCGAAGGACATGTTCCACGGCGACCGGACCGTCATCCTCAAGGACCCGTCCGGTCACGTGTGGGTGTTCCTGACCCACATGGAGGACGTCTCGGAGGAGGAGCTCCGACGCCGCCTGGCCGCCGCCGGGTGACCGGGCGTCGTGCCGTCATGTACCGGGTCCCGGGGCGCAGCGGGCCCTCCACCACCGGGTGGGGGCCCGCTGCGGGGACGGACGACCTCAGGTCGCGCGGGGGGTCAGGCCTCGTAGGCAACCAACGCCATCATGCCCGCCTCTCCGTGGTAGGCGTTGTGGCAGTGCAGCATCCACTGGCCCGGGTTGTCCGCGTCGAAGAACACCGACACGGTCTGCTTCGGCAGGACGATCGTGGTGTCCTTGCGCGGACCGCCGCCGCCGAGTTGACAGGTGTGGCCGTGCAGGTGCATCGGGTGCCACATGGTGGTCGTGTTGACGAAGTCGAGCCGGACCCGCTGCCCCTGCTCGACGATGATCGGATGCGCCGTCGGGTGGTTCATGTCGAAGCGCCTGCCGTTGACGGCCCAGTCGTACGCCATCATGCTGCCGGTCAGCTCGATGCGGTGGACCCGGTCGGTCTTCTTCGAGTCCAGCCGGACGTCGTCCGCCGCCCGCAGCCGCGAGGCGACCATGACCGTACCGTCCAGCTCCCTCGGGCGCACGGTCGGCTTCGGCCCGCTGCCGGTGCCGGTGCGGATCAGGGCCATGCCGGTGGCGTTCTTGCCCTCCGCCAGCGCGACGAGGGGAAAGACCCCGTCGCCCAGGGTGACGAGGACGTCGTAGCGCTCGCCCATGCCGATCAGCAGGGCGTCGGCCTGCCGGTGCCGGACGGGGAAACCGTCGGTGTGGGTGACGGTCAGCTTGTGGCCGCCGAGGGCGACGCGGTAGGCGGTGTCGCCGCCGGCGTTGATCAGGCGCAGCCGGATGCGCTTGCCGGGCTTGCTGCGGAAGACCGCCGGGTCGGCCGGAACGCGGCCGTTGACCAGGTGGTAGGGGTACCGCACGTCACCGGCGTCGCCCCCGAGCAGTCGGCTCTGAGCGCCCATCAGCATGAACCCGGTGCCCGTCCCTCCGCCGGCGGACGAAGCGGACGGCGAGCCGCTCGTGCCGCTCATGTCCATGCTGCCCATGTCGCTCATGTCGCCCATGTCGTGGCCGGAGTCGTCACCTGTGTGCATCCCGCCCATGCCGTGTCCGAGCTCGGCGAAGACGTCGTCCGGGGTGCCGGTGACACCGTCGAGCCAGTCGTCGAGGACGACGGCCCACTCCTCGTCGTAGGACAGCGGCTCCCTCGGGTCCTCCACGATGAGCGGCGCGTACAGGCCCCTGTCGAGCTGGACGCCGACGTGCGGGTGGAAGAAATAGGTGCCGGGGGTGTCCGCGGTGAACCGGTAGGTGAAGTTGCGTCCGGCCCGGACAGCCGCCTGGGTGACCGGCGGTACGCCGTCCATGTCGTTGCGCAGGCTGATGCCGTGCCAGTGGAGGGAGGTGGTCGCCTGGTCCGGCAGCTGGTTGGACAGCATGGCGGCCAGCGTGTCACCGGCCGTGACACGCAGTTCCTCGCCCGGGACACGGCCGCTGAAGGTCCACGTCCTGGCCCGGATCCCGGCGCCCAGGCCGACGGTGGCCCGGGCCGCGGTCAGGGTCACCTCGCGTGTCCTGCCGGTCCGGGTGCGGTTGTCCTCGGCGGCGGCGACGGCCGAGCCGTGCGGGCTGACCAGTGCGGGCGTGTCGGCTGAGCCGCTGCAGGCGGCGAGCGCGGCCGTGCCTGCGACGCCGAGTCCGGCCAGCAGGACGGAGCGGCGGTTGATGCTGTTCACAGAGGTTGTCCCTTTTCTCGATATCGCTCGGGTTCGGCATGCGTGCCGGCAGGGCTGGGCGCTCAGGTGAGCGCGCAGCCGCGGGCGCGCGGCCTACAGCAGGAATCGAGAGAGGACGCGGAGATCGGGTGGTGCCCGGCCCACGGTGCCCGGTACGTCGCGGAGCGCGGCCGCACCGGCGTGGTGGGCCGGAGCGCAGTCGGGGGCGGGCCGGCCGGGCGGCACGAGCTTCACGCTGTCGACGCCGGCGGCGGAGCAGTGCCGCATCGCCGTGCCGGAGCACGCTCCGGCGTCGTCGTGGACAGCGGCCCGGGCCGCCCGAGCCGTGACCCCGGTGGGCATGACGTGACTGCTCACGGGGGCGGACCCGGCCGGCGCGGCCGTGTGGTGCATCGGGGTCGCGGCCCGGCCGGACGGCACGTGCGTGATCGTGGCCGCCGTGTCGTGGTGCACGAGAACAGCGAGCGCCGCCAGCAGCGCGACGACGACAGCGGGTGTCCACCGCGGCGTGGCGTCGCGAGCGGCGCCACGTCGGTGGTCGGCTGTCGCCATGGCTTCCGTCCGTGTGCTCGGATGAAACGGTGGGGCGAAACGGTGGGGCGCCGCCAATATACCCCCGAGGGGTAGAGCGGGGCCTGGGGGGCCGCGGAGAGCCGGCGGCCGCCGCCGCGGACTGCGTACCGCCGCCGCCTCGCTGCCGGATACCCCTGCCCGGTAGGGGCTGGTCGGCCCGCCGATCCGGAGCCGTCCGGCCCCGGTCCGCCGCGGCGGGCAGCGGGATGATGGAGGTGAAGGCAAGCAGTCATCGGGTGCGCTCGCCGTGCCCGGCCACGTGACGAAGCCGAAGCAGGTGAGTGGCGATGATGTTCTGGTACGGCCACGATGTCAGCGGCTGGGGCTGGTTCGCGATGTCGGCCGGCATGATCCTGTTCTGGGTGCTCATCATCACGGTCGCGGTGCTCCTCTTCCGCACCCTGAACAGCCCGCAGGAGCACACCCGCACTCCGGCCCCGCCGTCCCCGGAGGACATCCTCAGGGAACGGCTGGCCCGCGGGGAGATCGACGAGGACGAGTACCGGCGCCGCCTGGACGCGCTGCGCACAGGGCCCGCCAGGAAATCGTGAAGCCCCTCGGCCGCACCGGCCGCGGCCCTGCCCAGGGCCTCACGCATCCGCCGCGGGACGACGGCGGGCGAGGGCGACGGCCGGGGCGAGCGCGAGCAGGGCGCCGAGGGCCGCGAAGCCGTGGGTGAGCGTGGTCGGCGAGGCGACGGCCGCCACCAGCAGCGGGCCGCCCGCGTCACCGATTTCGCGGCCGAGTTCGGCCGCGCCCATGGTCTGGCCGAGGCGTTCCCGCGGGGTCGAGGCGGCCAGTGCCGCGAAGCCGAGCGGGGTGATCAGACCGGTGCCGACGCCGATCAGCAGGGCCGCGGACAGGATGCCGGCCAGGCCGGGCAGCATCGCACAGCCCAGGCCGGCGGCCGTCAGCAGCAGGCCCGCCGTCATGCCGGTCCCGGCGGTGAGGCGGCCCTCGTCGAGGGCGCGCCCCGCCCTCGGCTGGACGACCGCCGCACAGGCGGCCAGCACCGACACGGCGACACCGGTCGCCACCGTGCCGAGACCGGCCGCCCGGCCGGACACCGGCAGGAATCCCACCCCGACCGACAGGGCCGCGGTCGCCGCGGCCAGTGCGGAGGTCGGGACGAGGAACGCCGGCTCGGCCAGCCGCCGGGCCAGGTCCAGCACCGTCTGCCGGGCCTTGGGCAGCGGGGGTACGGCGGGGACGGCGATCGCGGCCCATGCGGCGACCGCCGCGCCGAGCACCGCCAGGACGGCGAACAGCAGCCGCAGCCCGCCGGCCCACACCAGGACCCCGCCGAGCAGTGGGCCCGATGTGTAGCCGACCGACTTGTAGAAGCCGTAACCGCCGAACGCCCGGCCGTGCCTGGCCGCCGGGTTGAGCCGGGCGACCAGCGCGGAAGCGGACGGCGAGAACGCGGAGGCCGCGGCCCCCTGACCGAGGCGGGCGGCCCACAGCCAGCCGGGGCTGCCGGCGACGGCGTAGAGCGCCGACGCGGCGGCGAAGGCGACCAGTCCGCCGAGCAGCACCGGGCGGGCGCCGATCCGGTCGGCGAGGGTGCCGAACACCGGCTTGAGGACGACCTCGGCGCCGTCGTAGAGGGCGAGCAGCCCGCCCAGGACCAGCAGCGAGGTCACCGCGCCCGCGGCGGCGCCGCCCAGGCTCGCGGCGACGCCGTGCGCGCCGAAGGCCGTGGTGAACCCGGCCGCGTACAGCGGCCACATCCGCCGGCCCGGCACGGACCGCGCCTCGGCCGCCTGGTTCATCGCCCGTCCCGGTGCATCGCTCGTCCTGCGCGGCGCCGTGCGGGGCCGCGAACATGTGTGGACTCGGCGCCGCGTCCGGACGCGGCGAGAGTCATCGCCCGACCGCCAGCCCGCCCGGCCGGCTCACCGTTTCCGTATCGCGCACACCGGAGAATGTAGCCCGTGCCGCACCGGCGGGGAGCCGAGCGGACGTCCGCCGCGAGAGTACGCGCAGGAGCGTCCGCGTCAGACCGCGTGAAGACCGCTGCCAGGGGCGTTGAGAAGGCGCCAAGATTCCGGGGTCCGCCTGGCCGCGGCGTTGGCTGCTGAGCCCCAGGCCCCGCCACCTCATCACCGAACCCGGCATCGGCTGCCGCTTCAGCCCCGGCTGACTCCGCACCGGCTCGGCCCCCTGACCGTGCGGGCCGGCGGCCGCGCGCCATGGTGCATGATGACGCCCTGTCCCGCGACAGCGGACCTGTCGGCCGAGCCCGCGCCCCGGACGAGGCCGGCAAGGCCCGAGACCCGGCCGGAAGGAACCCCTCACCGTGAACAGCAAGGAACACGGCGCCGCGATCAGCCTGTCCAAGGTGCGGGACGCGGCGCCTGACCTGGTGAACCTGTACAAGACGGCCGGCGACAGCGTGCGCGAGCACGGTCTGTCCGGGGCACGGGCCGCGGTCTACCTCGTCCTGGACCGCTCGAGGTCCATGAACCGGTACTACAAGGACGGGACGGCGCAGCACCTGGCGGAGCAGGTGCTGACGCTGGCCGCGCACTTCGACGACGACGGCCGCGTTCCCGTCGTGTTCTTCTCCACCGACATCGACGGTGTCGCCGACCTCGAAATCGGCGGCCACCAGGGCCGGATCGACGAACTCCACCGGACGCTGGGCCACATGGGACGGACGAACTACCACTGGGCGATGGACGCCGTCGTCGACCACTACCTGGCGGCGGACAGCCGTTGCCCGGCCCTGGTCGTCTTCCAGACCGACGGCGGGCCCACGAGCAGGTTCGCCGCCGAACGCTACCTGTGCAAGGCCGCCCGGCTGCCGATGTTCTGGCAGTTCGTCGGTTTCGGGGATCCGGACGACAACGAGTTCGCCTTCCTCCGGCGTCTCGACGAACTGGCCGTCCCCGCGCGGCGCGTCGTCGACAACGCCGGTTTCTTCCACGCGGGCAAGGACCCCCGCGCCGTCGGCGACCGGCTGCTGTACGACCGGCTGCTGGGCGAGTTCCCCGCCTGGCTGTCGGCCGCCCGCGCCGCCCGGATCCTGCGGTGAACGACCCTCACGGGACGCGGCTGTGGTGGATCGGGCGGCCGGAGCCGGTGAGGGGGACGCCGGTCCCGCCGCGCCGGGTCGCGACGATCTCCGCCGCGATCGACAGGGCGGTCTCCTCGGGAGTGCGCCCTCCCAGGTCGAGGCCGATGGGCGAGCTGAGGCGGGCCAGTTCGGCCTCCGACAGGCCGGCTTCACGCAGCCGCCGGTTCCGGTCGTCGTGGGTACGGCGGGAGCCCATCGCGCCCACGAACGCGACCGGCAGCCGCAGCGCGGTCTCGAGCAGCGGGATGTCGAACTTGGCGTCATGGGTGAGCACGCACAGCACGGTGCGCGCGTCGGTCGTGGTGTGCCGCAGGTAGCGGTGCGGCCATTCCACGACGACGTCGTCGGCCTCGGGGAAGCGCTCCCGGGTGGTGAAGACGGGGCGCGCGTCGCACACGGTGACGTGATAGCCGAGGAACTTGCCCATTCCGACCAGCGCCGCGGCGAAGTCGACCGCGCCGAAGACGATCATCCGGGGCGGCGGCAGGCTCGATTCGACGAGCAGGGTGAGGCCACCGGGGCAGTACGAGCCGTCCTCCGACAGTTCGACGGTGCCGGTGCGGCCCGCGTCGAGCGCGGCGAGGGCCTCGGCCGCCGCCGTGCGGTCCAGTTCCGGGTGGCCGCCGAGCCCGCCGTCGAAGGAGCCGTCGGCGTGCACGAGCACGGCGGCGCCGAGGAGTGCCGCCGGCCCTCGCACGACACGCGCCAGGGCCACCGGCTCACCCTTCGCCGCGAGGTCCAGGGCCGTGTGCAGCAGCTCCCGGCGGGGCCCGTCCCCGGGCAGCGGCGTGACCAGGATGTCGAGGACTCCCCCGCAGGTCAGCCCCACGGCGAAGGCGTCCTCGTCGTTGTAGCCGAACCGCTCGAGCACGCTGTCGCCGCTGTCCAGTGCCTGCGCGCACAGGTCGTAGACCGCGGCCTCGACGCAGCCGCCGGACACCGAGCCGATGACGCTGCCCTCGGCGTCGACGGCGAGGGCGGCGCCGGGCCCGCGCGGCGCGCTGCCGCCGACGTTCACGACGGTGGCGACGGCGGCCCTGCGGTCCTCCGCCAGCCAGCGGTTCAGCTCCGGTACGAGATCAAGCACCGCGGCCCGCCGTCAGGACGCGGTCGGGGCGGATGGGCAGGCTGCGGTGGCGTACCCCGGTCGCATGCCAGACGGCGTTGGCGACGGCGGCCGCGGCACCGACGATGCCGATCTCGCCGATGCCCTTGATGCCGACGGGGTCGTCGGGGTCGGGGTCGTCCACCCAGTCCGCCTCGATGGGCGGGATGTCGGCGTGCGTGGCCACGTGGTAGCCCGCCAGGTCGGCGCCGACCGGGCCGCCGAAGAACGCGTCGCGCGCCGCTTCTTCGTGCAGGGCCATGGAGATGCCCCAGATCATGCCGCCGGTGAGCTGGCCGCGCGCGGTCAGGGGGTTGACGATGCGGCCGGCCGCGAAGATGCCGAGCATCCGCCGCACGCGGACCTCACCGGTCGCCGGGTCGACGGCCACCTCGGCGAACTGCGCGCCGAAGGAATGGCGTTCCTTCTGGGCCAGCGCGGCGACGGCTTCGGTGGTGTCGGACCGTACGGTGATGCCCTGCGCGGGGATCTCCATGCCCGGGACCAGCCGTTCGCGCAGGTCACGGGCCGCCGCGGTGACGGCCCAGGCCCAGGAGCGGGTGCCCATGGAACCGCCGGCGATCATCGCGGGGCCGAAGGCGCTGTCGCCGATCCGTACCCGGACGCGGTCGGGCGGGACGTCGAGGGCGTCCGCGGCGACCAGGGTGAGGGCGGTGCGGGCTCCGGTGCCGATGTCGGCCGCGCCGATGCGCACGGTGAAACGGCCGTCGGCCTCGGCGGTGATCGTCGCGGTCGACGGGCCGGCGCCGGCCGGGAAGGACGCGGCGGCAGTGCCGGTGCCGAGCAGCCAGCGTCCGTCGCGCCGCCTGCCTGGCCGCGGATCGCGTCCGGCCCAGCCGAAGCGGCGTGCGCCCTCCTCGAAGCAGGCGCGCAGGTTGCGGCCGGCGAACGGCAGGCCGGAGACCGGGCCCCGGTCCGGTTCGTTGCGCAGGCGCAGCTCGATGGGGTCGACGCCGCATTTCTCGGCGAGTTCGTCGAGCGCGGCCTCCAGGGCGAAGGACCCCGGCGCCTCGCCGGGTGCGCGCATCCACGTCGGGCTGGGGACGTCGAGCCGGACGACCCGGTTCTCCGTGTGGTGGGCGTCGGCGTCGTACATCACCCGCGCGACTCCCGCGCTCGGTTCGACGAACTCGTACACGGTCGACGTCCGGCTGAGGGAGCGGTGGTCGAGGGCGCGCAGGCGTCCGTCGGCGTCGGCGCCAAGCCTGATCCGCTGGACGGTGGGGCTGCGGTGGCCGACCAGCGTGAACATCTGACGGCGCGTCAGGACGACGCGTACCGGGCGCTGGAGGGCGGTGGCGGCCATGACGGCGGCCACCTGGTGGGCGCGTACGCCCTTGCTGCCGAAGCCGCCGCCGACGTGTTCCGAGCACACCCGCAGCGACGCCGGGTCGAGGGAGAAGAGGTTCGCGAGTTCGCTGACGACCCAGGTGGCGCTCTGGTTGGAGTCGATCAGCTCCAGGACGCCGTCGTCCCAGCGGGCGGTGGCGGCATGGGGCTCCATGGGGTTGTGGTGTTCTTCCGGCGTGGTGTACTCGGCGTCCAGCACGACCGCGGACGCTGCGAGTTCGGCCTCCAGGTCGCCCTTGTCGGTGACGGCGGGCAGGTGGCCGTCCAGCGGGTAGGCGTCCGGGTGCCCGGCGGTGAAGTCGACGTCGTGGGGCTGGGGTTCGTAGTCGACGACGAGCGCCTCGGCCGCCTCGCGCGCCTGCTCGGGGGTCTCGGCGACCACCAGCGCGACCGGCCAGCCCAGGTGGGGCACCCGGTCGTGCTGGAAGACGGCACAGGTCGGGTCGGGCCGGGTGCCCAGCAGGCCGACGTAGTCGGTCTCCAGGCGCGGGGCGTTGCCGTGGTGAAGGACGGCGAGGACGCCCGGCATGGCGAGGACGGCGTCGGTGTCGATGGCCCGGATGCGGCCGCGCGCGACGGTGGACAGCGCCAGCCAGCCGTGGGCGAGGCCGGCGAAGGGGACCTCCCCCGCGTAGCGGGCCGCCCCGGTGACTTTGTCGCGGCCTTCCACGCGGACGTGCGCGGTACCGACGGCGCGGACCGCCGCGGTGGTGGGGCCGGCGGTGGTGGGGCCGGCAGTGGTGGGGCCGGCTGTGGTTTCGGTGGTGGTTTCGGTGGTGGTCATCGGGTGGCGTCCGCCTCGAGGAGTTCGCTCAGCACGGCCACCGTCAGGTTGCGCATCAGGGTCACCTTGTATCCGTTGTGCGGCAGCGGCCGGGCTGCCGCGAGTTCGGCGTCCGCGGCGGCCGCAAAGGTCTCGGCGCCGGCGCTCGCTCCGGTCAGGACGCGTTCGGCGGCGCGGGCCCGCCAGGGGCGGGAGGCGACCGCGCCGAAGGCCAGGCGCACCTCGTGCACGACACCGTCGCGGACGTCGAGCGCCGCGGCGATCGAGCCGGTGGCGAAGGCGTAGGAGGCCCGCTCGCGCACCTTGCGGTAGCGGGAGCGGGCGGCGGCCGGTACCGGCGGCAGGCTGACGTGGGTGATCAGCGCGCCGGCGGGCAGGGCTGTTTCGCGGTGCGGGGTCCGCGCGACGGGCAGGTAGAACCAGCCGATCGGCAACTCCCCCGGCCCGTCGGCGGTTTCGTAGTGCACCACCGCGTCGAGAGCGGCCAGGGCGACGGCCATGTCCGAGGGGTGCACGGACACGCAGTGGCTGGAGGCGCCCAGAATGGCGTGGTTGTGGTGTTCGCCCTGGACGGCGGGGCAGCCGCTGCCGGGGGCGCGCTTGTTGCACGGCTTGGTGAGGTCGGTGAAGTAGGCGCAGCGCGTGCGCTGCAGGAGGTTGCCGCCGACGGTGGCCATGTTGCGCAGCTGACCGGAGGCGCCGGCGAGGACCGCCTGCGCCAGCATCGGGTACCGGCTTCGGACTTCCGGATGGGCGGCGAGGTCGCCGTTCGTGACCGTCGCGCCGATGCGCAGTCCGCCCTCCGGTGTCGACTCGACGCGGTCCAGGGGCAGTTGCCGTACGTCCACCAGCCGGGCGGGCCGCTCGACGCCGCTCTTCATCAGGTCGACCAGGTTGGTCCCGCCGGCCAGGAAGCGCGCTTGCGGATCGGCGTCGAGCAGGGCGACGGCGTCCGGCACGTCAGATGCCTTGTGGTAGGCGAACTCCCTCATGCTGCGGCCTCCTCGGCGTCCGGCCGTGCCGTGGTCCGCGCCTCGGCGGCCCGTGCGACGGCGTCGACGATCGATGCGTAGGCGGCGCACCGGCACAGGTTGCCGCTCATCCGCTCGCGGATCTCCTCCGCGTTCAGCGGGGGTGGCCCCGCCTCGGGCCGTACGTCGCCCGTGGCGGCGCTCGGCCACCCGGCGGCGTGTTCCGCGAGGACGCCGATCGCCGAGCAGATCTGCCCGGGTGTGCAGTAGCCGCACTGGTAGCCGTCCAGGTCGAGGAAGGCCTGCTGTACCGGGTGGAGCCGATCACCGTCCGCCACACCCTCGATGGTGGTGATGTCCCGGCCCTCGGCGGCGACCGCGAACTGCAGGCAGGCCACGGTCCGGCGGCCGTCGACCAGAACCGTGCAGGCACCGCACTGGCCCTGGTCGCAGCCCTTCTTGGTGCCGGTCAGATCGAGACGCTCGCGCAGCGCGTCGAGGAGGGTGGTGCGGTGGTCGACGGGCAGCGTGTACTTCTCGCCGTTGACGTGCAGGGTGATGACGCTGGACGTCGATAAGGCCATGAGCGACTTCTTTCGCTGGGTGCAGATGCGTGCTGAGGTGTGGTGACTGCGTGACGACTCGGGTGACGCGGGGTGACGTGCGCGCAGTCGGGCCGGACGGGACCGGCGGCGGGTCGCGGTGGCTGCCGGGAGGTGCGTCGTGGGTGCGATGGGGCGCTGAAGCTGAAGTTGGTCTCCGCCGCGGGTGATGCGCACCGGTGCGCGGCGGTGCGCGCGGACTGCCGTACGGTCGCGGCCACGGCTATGGTGAGCCCAACCGGACAACCGTCCGCTCGACAGAAACGTAACGGACAGCTGTCCGGTTAGCAAGGACCGGGTTGGGTCACGGGCCCGCCAGGGCCTGTCCGGCGGATCAGGCCGGAGGGAACCAACGGCGCCTTGCAGCCCGCGTCTGCGGCATGATCCGCCGGACAGGCCCTAGGAGTGACGAGTGCAGCACCACAAGGACGCACCCCTGCGCTCGGACGCGCAGCGCAACCGCGAGCGCATCCTCGATGTCGCCCTGGCCGAACTGACGCGACGCCCGGACGTACCCCTCAGCGCGATCGCCAGGAAGGCCGGCGTCGGACAGGGGACGTTCTACCGCAACTTCCCCAACCGCGAGACCCTCGTCCTGGAGCTCTACCGCCACGAGATGCGGCAGGTCGCCGACAGCGCGGCCCCGCTGCTCCAGGCGCTGCCGCCGCAGCAGGCGCTGCGCACCTGGATGGACCGGCTGGCCGAATTCGCCATGGCCAAGGCCGGCCTGGCCGACGCGATCCGCCTCGCCACCAGCACCCCGGGAGGCCCCGCCAAACCGGCTCCCACCCCCGTCACCGAGGCAGCCGAGCTCCTTCTGCGCGCCAACGAGGAAGCCGGCACCATCCGCCCCGGCGTGACGTCGGACGACTTCCTCCTGGCCATCGCCGGGCTGTGGCAGATCACCCCCTCCGAGGACTGGCGGCCACGCGCCGCCCGCCTCCTCGACCTCGTCATGGACGGCCTGCGCGCCGGAGCGGCACGGCCCTGAGGTCCTCGTCGGGCGGGCTCACGGTTCCCGAGGCCCGCCCGTCAGGCCGGCGCCGCAGGCCGGGCCGGCTCCGCCTCGAAGCCCGTCCGCCACGACGGATGACGCGGCTGCCGGCCGAGTTCGCGCTTGGCCTTGGCCTTGGAGAAGCCGCGGCCCTCGGTCATCATCACCACCTCCTGGTCGCCGGCCAGCAGCCGGGCCAGCCGCACCGGGACCCGCATCGGCCGCTACGCCCCCGCGCACGCCGCCAGGTGGGGCAGCCACGAGCTGTAGCCGGTGCCCCGCCCGATGAGCGGTTACTGCCGCTTGCGGAGCAGTTCGACCTGGTCGTCGACGCCGCCCGGACCGTGGAACGCGCCGTAGCGCAGGAACGCGCCGCCGGCTCGCAGGACCGCTTCCTCGGCGTACCGCAGCGTCTCCAGGCCGGCCTGGGCCGCCGTGCCCTCCAGCACGTCCAGCGGGTCCTCCTCGGCCTTCGCCCACCCGCCCTCACGGTTGCCGTTCCAGGGCGCGCAGCCCTGCGCGACGACGTGGGACACCCCGGTCGCCCCGGCCGCTGCCGGCAGGTGGTCGGTGCCCTCCCTGCGCAGCCGGTTGGTGAGGGCGAACCACCGGTCCGGGTGCTTGACGTCGGGCTTTCCGGCGTGCGTCCGGGAGATCGCGGTCATCTGGTGCACGATCACCTCCGGCCGGGCGTCGGCCACCGCCTTCCCCACCGACGCCGCGTCCAGCCCGTCCATCACCACCGCGTCCGCGCCCAGCCCCCGCAGCAGGCCCAGCCTGTCCGCGGTCGTGGTGGTGGCCGTCACCCGGTGGCCTCGTACCAGGAGCTGCGGCACCAGCCGCCGCCCCAGGACCCCGGTCCCGCCTGCCACGAAGACCCGCGTGATCATCGCCTTCCCGAGGTGAACGTCTCTGCCTTCCTCTCCTGGACGACACGGCCCGCCGGTCTGTGACACGCGGGCAGGACCGCGCAGGTACGGGGCAGAGCGGCCGGGGTGAGCGACGTGGCCTCCGGGATCGGGACGTCCGTGCCCCAGGCCGGGAAGGACTTGGTGCCGCCGTCCTCGGTCCACAGGTAGGTGACGGTCACCCAGCCGTTGTCGTTCAGGCCGACGTTGTAGAAGGTGCCGTCGGCCAGGTCGATGCCGGCCGGGTTGACGACCTGGCGGCCGAACTCGTCCTCTCCGTCGTTGTAGCCGTCCTGGTGCGCCGCCTGCGCCTCGGGCAGGCCGCGGGGGAGGTCGCTCCACTGCTCGCGCTGCGTGGAGGGGTTCCAGTGGTCGTCGTGCGTGTTCCAGGGGCCGACGTCCCACACGGGCGCCGTCTCGCAGCGCGCCGGCCCGCACACCTGCACCGAGTACTGGCCGCTGCCCTTGGGCGACAGGGCGCGCCGTGAGGGCAGGGCGACGAAGTGGTCGTCGCTGGTGATGACGTGTCCGTTGGCGGTGGTGCGGCCGACCAGTCCCTCGCGGGTGGCGTAGACGCGGGCCGAGAAGGCGGAGGCCGCGGGCTCGGCGGGCGAGGCGCCGGTGTCGTCCCCGGTCAGCGTCAGGCGGCGGACGACGGGCGCGGCACCGGCCTTGTCGCTCCACAGCGTCAGCCGGGCCTGCACGTCGCCGACCGGGCGGGGCAGTCGGGCCGGGGTGCCCGCGGTCGCCTGCCGCCATTCGGACCAGACGCCGTCGGCGTCCCGGCCGCGGACGTCGACCACCACGCTCGCGCCGGCCGGCACGGCGGCGTCCAGGTCCACCGTCACCCGGTTCACCGGCCGGTCGAGATGGTGCGCCCGCAGTACGGCGGAGGCGTATCCGCGGTCCCGGCCCAGCGACGCGGGACTGAGGGAACGGTCGCTCACGCCCAGCGCGCCGCCGCTGTAGCGGACGTTGAAGCCGTCGGCGCCGAGCGCCGACAGGTCCACCCGCCATGACTGCCGGGACGCGTCGGTGCCTGGTGTGCGGGCGGGTCTGCCGGTGCCGGTGCCGGGTGTGCCGGTGCCGGGTGTGTCGGTGCGGGGGGCGGCGGTGGATCGCGGGGCCGTGCTCAGCGCGGCGCCGGCGAGGGCGAGCAGGCAGACGGCGCCGCTCAGCGCGGGCCGGATACGGGTTCTGCGGCGGGTCGCGGCACCTGGGTGTCCGGTGCGGGGGGTCGGCATGACAGGACTCCTGAGTTGCTCCTGGGTGGCGAGCGTCGTCGACGTCGGGGAGGTACATACCCCCAGCGGGCATCTCCGGGCCGCTCGCGGGGCCAGGCGGGGGACGCGCCGGCGCCGACCGCCACCCGTGCGGGTGGTCGAGCGGCGGCTCCGGTGGTCCTGGGTTCCGATGCCGCCCTTGCGACCGTGCAGGCCGGCCGGCGACCCGGCCGCGGCTCGTCAGTGCTTGGAGTGCCTGGAGGGCCTGGAGGGCCTGGAGGGCCTGGGCGCGGGCGGTGACGCCGCCCGCGCGAGGGCGTACGTGCCGATCAGGCACACGCGTGATGCACCGCGCCTGGGGCGTGTCGCAGCCTCTCGACGAGTATGTGGCGAGGCACGCCCGTCAGCGGGTCCGTCAGCGGGTCCGTCAACGGCGTCGACCTCTCGTTCGTGTGACCCGGCCGCGCGGGGGTCGGCCATTGGGGTGAGAGCCGGGCCGGGCGGAGCCGGCGCGTCGATAGATTCCCGCCGTGACCACAATCCCGCGTGAGACGCCGTCCCTGCGCACCTCAGATCTCGGCAAGATCGTCATCATGGCCTGGAACCGGCCCACCGACCGAGGGGACCTGCCCTACCTCCTCGCCTGTTCTCTCGGGGACCGCGAGCACTCGTCGGCAGCCGTCGAGCAGCTTCTGCTGAGCGCCGGGCTCACCGTGGGCGGCGACGTCTTCGACGCGACCCGGCGATCGGACCTGCCGGTCAGCCTGCTCGTGGTGCCCGGGTCCGCCGTCTTCACCATGCCGCACATCACCGTGCAGTTCGTCCCGCCGGAGGGGTGGCTGACCGCGGCCGAGGAGCAGGGGGTCGCCTGTCTGGTCTTCACCACGCGCCCGTGGGCCGGCGGGGAACCGGGTGACTACCAGGCCCTGGCGGCCTTCGCCAACGACGAGGAGACACTGAAGTCGTCGGCGCGGGTCATCCTTCCCGCGCGCGGCCTGCGCAGCTGAACCCCGTCCGGGAGGCGGTCCCGTTCGCTGCGGGCATCGGCCGACCGTTGTTTACTGGCTATGAGCGGTGACCGGCAGGGCATGCGCTGCCGGGGCGGCCGGAGCGGCGGTGCCTGCCCGCACCCCGCGCACGCACGGGCTGAGCGACGAGGGTCGCCCGCCGTCGAGCGGCACCTCGCCGCGACCGGGAGAGGCCGGCACGCGTGGCTGGCCGGCCGTGATCGCCCCCGCCGAGCGGCGGCCCGGTCCGTCACCACCTCGAAAGGAAGAGCGAATGACTCAGCACCAGCCCGGAGAACCCAACGCCCCGCTCGGACCGGAAGCCCGGCTGAGCCGACTGGAAGCACAGGTCGCGACCCTGGCCGAGGCCGTACGGGTACTCGCCCGTGGCCTGGAGAACGTGCCCTCCGAGGAAGCGGCGCCCGAGGATGCCGCACGCGGCGCCCGGTTCGCCCACGAACTCCTGCTCTCCCAGGGCCTGTAGCCGCCCCGGAGCGCCGGACCACCGGGAGTCCGAATGACGCACGCACCAGGACGTGAACCGATCGTGGCCGGCCTCGACCCCGATCCCGGCAGACGCGTCGCGCTCGCCTGGGCCGCCGACGAGGCGGCCCGACGGCACCTGCCCCTGCTGCTGGTCCTCGCGCAGAACGTGCCGACCCCCGGGTACCGGCCGGCCGGCGGGCTGCCGTCCTGGGAAGAGTGGAACACGGCCCTGCACGCGACGGGGGATCGCGCGCTGCACGAGGCGGTGGCCTTCGCCGAGTCCCGGCATCCGCAACTACGGGTGACCGGGCTGCTGGCGGAGGGACATCCCGCGTGGGTGCTGCGCGAGCAGGCCCAGCACGCCACCATGGTCGTGCTCGGTTCCTGGCACCTGAGCGCTCTTCACGAGCTGTTCGCCTCCACCGCGGTCGCCCTGCCGCTCATCTCCCAGGCCCCCTGCCCCGTGGTGGTCGTGCCCGAGGCGGAGCACGTCACTCAGCAGCCGCCGTACTTCGTGGTCGGAGTGGACGGCAGCCCGCAGTCCGCGGCCGCCGTCGACCTCGCCTTCGAGGAGGCCGCGCTGCGCGGCGCCGTCCTGCGGGCCCTGTACGTGTGGCACCCGCCCCGGCTCGGCGTGCTGGACGAGGACGCGGCCGTCGAGGAGTGCCGCCGGCTGCTGTCGGAGACGGTGGCCGGGCGCACCGCCGCCCATCCCGAGGTGGAACTGCGCCACGAGGTCGTGCACGGCCACCCGGTGCAGGTCCTGGCCAAGGCGGCCGAGCACGCCCTCGGCCTGGTCGTGGGCACCCGGGGGCACGGCGGCTTCACCGGCATGCTGCTGGGCTCCGTCAGCCACGGCGTACTGCACCACGCGCGCTGCCCGGTCATCACCGTTCCCCACACGCAGCGCTCTTAGGGCCTGTCCGGCGCCGCCCGTCACTCCGTGTGGGCGACGAGGAAGTCGGCGCTGCCGGACAGTGTGCTGAGCCGCGGCGTGTCCTCGTCCTCGATGCGCACGCCGGACCGCTCGCTGAGGACCTCGACGAAATTCAGGAAGTCCAGCGAGTCCATCTCCAGCACCTCGCGGAACGCGTCGTCGGGGCCCAGGGCGGCGACGTCGGCGCCGGGGATGACGCGGGAGATCGATTCCCTGACCATGTCCAGTGCATCGGTTCGGTTCATGTCACAGCTGCTCCGGGTTCTGCAGGAGGTGGGTGACCGACGTGAGGTAGTGGGCGCCGATGGCACCGTCCGTCGCGCGGTGGTCGGCCGAGAGGGTCACCGTGACCACGGGCCGCACCCCCAGCAGCCCGTCGACGGCGCACGGCCGGTCGACCACCCGCCCGAAGCCGACCAGGGCCACCTGCGGCGGGTAGATCACGCCGAAGACCGTCTCGACGCCCTGATCGCCGAGGTTGGTGACGGTGATCGTGGCGTCGGACACCTCGGAACCGCGCAGCCGGCCGGTACGGGCCCGGGCGACCAGGTCCCTCAGTGCGGTCATCAGCTCCGGGAGTGCCAGGGTGTCGGCGTGGTGCAGCGCGGGGGCCACGAGTCCGCCGCCGCGCAGGGACACGGCCACGCCGAGGTGGACGTCCTCGCCCGGGGTGAAGTGGTCGTCGGTCCAGAAGCCGTTGAGCTCGGGCACCTCCCGGGCCGCCAGGGCCGCCGCCTTGAGCAGCAGAGCCGCGGGGAGCAGCCGTTCGCCGACCGGGCGGCGCCGGTTGCGCTCGCGCAGCCAGTCCATCGCGGCGGCCAGGTCCACGGTCGTGGAGAGGTAGTAGTGGGGGATGTCCCGGTTGGCGCGGCTCATCAGGACGGCGATCGCCCGGCGCATGCCCGCCGCCCGCTCTTCGGCAGGCCGCGCGGCAGGGCGTACGGTCTCGGCGCCCACCGGGGCCGTGACTGCCGGGGCGGGGGCCGCCGGGCCGGGGGCCGCTCGGCGTACGTCCGCGGCCCGCACGGCGGACCCGCTGCCCGTCCCCGTCACCGTGGCCAGGTCGACGCCCAGTTCGGCGGCGAGCCGCCGGGCGAACGGGGTGGCCCGGACGCGCGGTGGCCCGGGAGCGGCCCGGGCGGCCGCCGCCCGCTCGACGTCGGTCCGGGTGACGCGCCCTCCCGGGCCGGAGCCGTGCAGGGTCTCCAGGTCGACGTCGCCGTGTTCCGCGAGATGCCGGACCAGGGGGCCGGCCTCGAAGTGGCCGGGCAGCCGATCGGCGGGCGGAACCGGCATCGGTTCCGGCATCGGCACCGGAACCGGCGCGGCGGACCCCGGTGGCGGGGACGGAGGCACGGCGGGCTCAGCGGGCGCGGCCTTCTTCGGCGCGTGACGGGCCGGTCGCCGCTCCTCCGCCGTCCCGGCTTCCGCCGGGGCCTGGCGTTTCCCGGCCTTCGCCGGTTTCCCGGGCTTGTGCGGCCGTCCGGGCTTGTGCGGCCGTCCCGCTCCCTCCGGTTCCGCGGCCTTCTCCGCCGTCGGCCCGATCAGCGCGAGCGGTGTGCCCACCGGCACCGTCGTGCCGGGCTCGACGAGCACTTCCGTCATGGTCCCGGTCTCGAAGCACTCCACCTCGATGGTCGACTTGGCGGTCTCGACGACCGCGACCGGGTCGCCCCGGTGGACCGGGTCGCCGGGTGACACCAGCCATTCCAGGAGCGTGCCCTCGTCCATGTCCGCGCCGAGGGAGGGCATGGTGAACTCGGCCATGATCAGTCCACCGTCCGGTGGGCCGCCGCGACGATGTCGGCGGTCTGCGGCAGGGCGGCCTCCTCCAGCCGCCGGGCGTACGGCATGGGCACCTCGGCGCTGCACACCCGCTCGACGGGCGCGTCCAGTTCGTAGAACGCCGTTTCCGCGATGCGGGCCGACACCTCGGCGGCGAGGCTTCCCGTCCGCCACGCCTCGTCGACGACCACCGCACGGTGGGTACGGGCCACCGAAGCGGTGAGGGCCGCGTCGTCGAGGGGGCGGAGCGTGCGCAGGTCGATCACTTCGGCGCTGACGCCCTCGGCGGCCAGTTCGTCCGCCGCCGCGAGGGTCTTGGGCAGTGAACCGCCGTAGGTGATCAGGGAGACGTCGGTGCCGGGGCGGCGGACGGCGGCATGGTCGAGGTCGACCGGGGCGGTGGGCGGGAGGAGTTCGCCGGAGGCGTTGTAGAGGCTGCCGTGTTCGAAGATCAGTACGGGGTCGGGGTCGGCGAGCGCCGGGGCCAGCATGTGGCGGGCGTCCTCCAGGGTGGCGGGGGCGAGGACGCGGATGCCGGGGATGTGCGCGTACCAGCCCTCCAGGCTGTGCGAGTGCTGTGCGGCGAGCTGCCGTCCGGCGCCCGTGGTCATGCGGATGACCAGGGGCACGGGCAACTGGCCGCCCGACATGTGCAGCAGGGTGGCGGCGTTGTTGAGGATCTGGTCGAGGGCGAGCAGGCTGAAGTTGACGGTCATGATCTCGACGATGGGCCGCATCCCGGCCAGCGCGGCGCCGATGCCGGCGCCCACGAAAGCGGCCTCCGACAGCGGGGTGTCGCGGACGCGTTCGGGCCCGAACTCCTCCAGCAGGCCGAGGCTGACGCCGAAGCAACCGCCGTACCGCCCCACGTCCTCGCCCATGAGGAAGACCCGGTCGTCGGTGCGCAGGGCCTCCCGGAGCGCCTCGCGCAGCGCCTCCCGATAGGTCGTCTTCGCCTCCCGCGTTCCGCCGGCATCCATGGTCAGCCCGCCGTCCCCGCCGGGGCGCTGGTGACGTGGCGGAGCAGGTTCTCCACCGGTTCCTCGGGTGCTTGTTCGGCCGCTTCCACGGCGTCGTCGATCTCGGCGGCGATCCGCTGTTCCATCCGGGCGAGTTCCTCGTCGCCGGGCTCACCGGCCGGCTCACCGCTCTCCCGCATGCGGTCCGTGAGCAGGCCGATCGGGTCCCGCTCCTTCCACCGCTCGACCTCCGCCTTGGCGCGGTAGCGGTCCGGGTCGTACATCGAGTGGGCGCGGAAGCGGTAGGTGCGCAGCTCCAGGAAGTGCGGCCCGGTGCCGGCCCGGATGCCCTCCACGGCCCGGCGGGCGGCCTGCTCGACGGCCTCGACGTCCATGCCGTTCACGGCCCAGGCGGGCATGCCGTAGGAGGCGGCGCGCATCGCCAGGTCGGTCTGCGCGTGCTCCCGGGCCAGCGCGGTGCCCATGGCGTAGAGGTTGTTCTCGCAGACGAGCAGCAGCGGCAGCTTCCACAGGGCCGCCAGGTTCGCCGTCTCGTGGAACGCGCCCTCGGCGAAGGCGCCGTCGCCGAAGAAGCAGCAGGTGACGTGGGCCCGTCCCCGCATGCGGTCGGCGAGCGCGAGTCCCGCGGCGAGCGGAAGCCCGCCGGCGACGATCGCGCTGCCGCCGTAGAAGCGGCGGCTCGCGTCGAACAGGTGCATCGATCCGCCCCGGCCGCCGCTGCAGCCGGTCGTCCGGCCGTACATCTCCGCCATGAGGGCCTCGGCGGTGATACCGCGGGCGAGGGCGTGACCGTGTTCCCGGTAGGTGGAGACGACCGCGTCCTCGGGGGTCAGCGCCTCGTTGACGCCGACGGCCACGGCCTCCTCACCGATGTAGAGGTGGACGAAACCGCGGATCTTCGCGGCGCTGTAGAGCTCCACGCAGCGTTCCTCGAAGCGCCGGATGCGCAGCATCGCCTCCAGCAGGTCCCTGCGGTGCTCGGTGCTCGTCTTCTCCTTGTCCGCGGCGGACTTCCCGGCGTCCGCGGCGGACTTCTCAGCGGTTTTCCCGGCGGATTTCGCGGCGGACGCGCCGGATTGCGCGGCGGGCTTCGGGTGTGCCGGGTCCGTCCGCGTACGGGTGCGGGCCACACTCATGAGGGTGCCTCCAAGGTCGACAGGTCGCCGGTGGGCAGCCCGAGTTCCCGGGCCCGCAGCAGACGGCGCATCACCTTCCCGCTGCGGGTCTTGGGCAGGTTCTGGTCGAACGCGATCTCCCGGGGAGCCACCGCGGGGCCCAGCTTGCGGCGGCCGAAGGCGAGCAGGTCCCGCTCCAGGTCCGGGGTCGGCTCGACACCGGGGCACAGCGACACGAACGCCTTGACGACGTTCCCGGCGACCGGGTCCGGCCGTCCGATCACCCCGGCCTCGGCCACCGACGGGTGTTCCATCAGCGCGCTCTCCACCTCGAACGGGCCGATCAGGTGCCCCGCCGACTTGATGACGTCGTCGGCCCGCCCCACGAACCAGTACCACCCGTCCGCGTCCCGGCGCACCAGGTCACCGGTCAGGTACCAGCCGTCGGCGAACGCGGCGTCGTAGCGCTCCTTGTCGTGCAGGTAGCCGCGGAACATCGACGGCCAGCCCGGACGCAGCGCCAGCTCGCCCTCGACGTCCGGGCTGCGCACCTGCCTGACCCTGCCGTCGACGACCAGCGCCCGGCCGTCCTCTCCCTGCTCCAGCACGGTCGCGTCTACGCCGGGCAGCGGCCGTCCCATCGAGCCGGGCCGTATCTCGCACGCCGCGTAGTTCGCGATCATGATGCAGCCGGTCTCCGTCTGCCACCAGTTGTCGTGCACCGGCAGGCCCAGCACGTCGCGGCCCCACACGACGGCCTCCGGGTTGAGCGGCTCGCCGACGGAGGCGATGAAGCGCAGGGCCGACAGGTCGTAGGAGCGCGGCAGGTCGTACGGGCCCTGGCGGGGGGTGGCGCGCATCAGCATGCGCAGCGCGGTGGGGGCCGTGTACCAGACGGTGACCCGTTCCTGGCCGAGGATCCGGTACCAGCGCCGGGCGTCGTAGTCTCCCTCGTCCACGACCACCGTCACGCCGTGGGCGAGCGGGGCGATGATCCCGTACGACATGCCGGTGACCCAGCCGGGGTCGGCGGTGCACCAGTACACGTCCTCGGGGCGCAGATCGAGCGCGTACGCGGCGGTGGCGTAGTGGGCTACGACGGCCTCGTGGACGTGGACCGCGCCCTTGGGGGTGCCGGTGGTGCCGCTCGTGAAGTGCAGCAGGGCCATGTCGTCGGGCGAGGTCGGCGGGACGGTGAAGGTGTCCGGGGCGGCGGACAGCACGTCGTCGAAGGACGTGGCGCCGGGCAGGTCCTCCGCGCCGGGGCCGGTGATCAGGACGTGCTCGAGCCGGGGGAGCGATGCCCGGCGCTCGGCGACCTTGCGCCGGTAGAGGGCCGCGGTGGTGACCAGGACCCGCGCGTCACCGAGCCTGAGGCGCTGTTCCACCGGGTCGGGGCCGAAGGCGGAGAAGAGCGGGCACAGCACGCTGGTGTTCTTCAGGGTGCCCAGCACCGCGGTGTAGAGCTCGGGGCAGCGGCCGAGCAGGGTGAACACCCGGTCCCCGTGGCCGATGCCGAGGGAGCGCAGGACGTTCGCGAAGCGGGCCGTACGGCGGGCCAGTTCCGCGTAGGTGACGGTCGTGACGGAGTCGTCCCGGGCGACGCACCGCAGCGCGGCCTTGTCCGCCAGGTCCGAGCCCGCGTGCCGGTCGACCGCCTCGTGGGCCATGTTGAGGCCGCCGCCGGGCAGCCCGGCCAGTGCGGTGCGCGCCTGCGACCAGGTGAACGCGGAGCGTGTCCGGTCGTAGTCGGTGAGACGGGGAGCGACGACCGGTGCGGTGTCCTTGTGGATCGTTTCCCAGTGCATGGGCGCTCCTCCCGCCACTGCCCCCGGTCTCCAGAGTCGCCGAGCCCGGCCCCGGCTGCACCTCGGCCGGAGGGATCGGTCACGGGGCCGGGCCGGCGTCCGGCCCGGCGAGGCCGGACGCCGGCCCCCGCGGGGACCTTCGGCCCTGTACCGGCCCGCTCCGCCGTTCGATGGTGGGACAGAGCGGTCGGGGAACGGCCGGAGGCCGGCTTCGGTGGGCGGGCCTGCTCCTGTGGTGCCGGACCGGAGAAGGCACGCGTGCGGGGACGCCGGAAGAGACCGAGAAGGCATGCGCGCGGGGACGCCGAGAGAGATCTGGTGGAGCCCCTGTGGTCCGCGTGCTTCAGCCGGTGACGGACGGCGCGGCCGGGCGAAGGCCGAGGAGGTGCCGACCATGTCCGATGCGACCACCACCGACCTGTACGAAGTGACGATGGCCATGTCCTATCTGCGGGAGGGCATGACCGGCCCGGCGACCTTCAGCCTCTTCGTCCGCGAGCTGCCTCCCGAACGGGGCTTCCTGGTCGCCGCGGGGCTGGAGTCGGCCCTGGACTACCTGTCCGGCCTGCGGGTCGGCCCCGAGGACGTCGACGCCTTCGCCTCCGCGCTGCACCGGCCGCCACGGGATCTGGAGCCGCTGCTCGGCCTGGAGTTCACCGGCAGCGTGCGGGCGGTGCCGGAGGGGCGGATCGTGCTCGCCGGAGAGCCCCTGCTGGAGGTGACGGCGCCGCTTCCGCAGGCGCAACTGGCCGAGACGTACGTGCTCAACCAGCTCAGCCACCAGACCACGATCGCCTCGAAGGCCGCGCGCTGCGTGCTCGCCGCGGCCGGGCATCCGGTCGTGGACTTCTCGCTGCGGCGCACCCACGGGCCGCAGTCCGGGTTCCAGGCGGCCCGTCTCGGCGGGCTGGTCGGCTTCGCCGGGACGAGCAACGTGGCCGCGGCGACCGCCGTGGGCATGCCCGCGGTCGGCACCATGGCGCACTCCTTCGTGGAGGCGTTCGCCACGGAGGAGGACGCATTCCGCGCCTTCGCACGCTGCCACCCCGGTCCGGTGACCTTCCTGGTGGACACCTACGACACCGAGGAGGGCGTGCGCGTCGCGGCGCGCGTCCTGCGGGACCTGGACCGCGGCCCGGGCTCGGCCGTACGACTGGACAGCGGCGACCTCGGGGCGCTGGCGGTGTGCGCACGGGCCGTCCTCGACGGCGAGGGCCTGCCCGACGTACGGATCACCGCCAGCGGCGGCCTCGACGAGTACGCCGTGGACGACCTGGTCCGCCGCGGCGCGCCGATCGACGTCTACGCCGTCGGCACCCGTGTCGGGGTCTCGGCCGACGCGCCCTTCCTGGACTCCGCCTACAAGATGGTGGAGTACGACGGCCGGCCGGTGATGAAGCTCTCCTCGGCCAAGGTGACGGCACCGGCCCCGAAGCAGGTGTTCCGCCGCCCCGGGTACACCGACGTGATCGCTCTGGCCGACGAGCGGCCACCCGACGACGGCAGACCGCTGCTGGAGACGGTGATGCGGGACGGGCGACGCACCGGCCACCGGTCCACGCTCGACGAGAGCCGGCGCAGATTCGCTGCGGACCTGGGTGAACTGCCGTCGGCGGCCCGCCGCGTCCGGGCGCCGGCCGCGCCGCGCGCGACGGCCTCCGAGCGGCTGGACGCACTCACCGTCCGCGTCCGACGCGCCATCGAGGAGCGGGTGTCGGCCGGCTCCGCACATCCCCGGCCGTCAGGACGCTGATCCCGGCCTTCGCGCGCGTGGCGGCGATGAACCGGTCCGCGCGTGCCCCGCCTCGCGACCCGCGAAGACCAACCCCCTGAGCGGGCGGGCCCCTTGGGCTGAAGGACACCGACCCGACGAGCACTGGCCGAACCGGGGAAGATCGTGATTTCGTTTTCCGCGCTGCCGGGCGAACCGTCGCCCGGCAGGCGTGTGAGCCCGGGGGGCAGTGGCCGGGCGGTGTCGGGTGTGGAGGCGGGGAGTGGGCGTGGAGAGCATCACGAAGAACCGGCAGTCGCCGGAGGTCCTGCGGGCCATGGTCGAACGGGCCTACGGCCCGGACCGTACGCCCGTGGGCGAGGGGTGGGTGAGCGAGCTGGGCCACGGCTTGTTCAACGTCGCCTACCGCGTACGGCTGCGGGACGGCTACCAGGCCGTCCTGAAGATCGCGCCTCCGCCCGAGGTGGAGGTGCTGACCTACGAGCGCGGCGCGATGGGGATCGAGCTGGCGATGCTGGACCTGCTCGCCGAGCACACGTCCGTGCCGGTCCCCCGCGTCGACTTCGCCGACCTGAGCCGCGAACTGTGCGGCGCGGACTGGTTCTTCATGCCGTTCGTCGACGGCGACAACCTCGCTGTCGTCGGCCCGGAACTGGCGGCCGGGGAACTGGCCGCCTACAAGGAGCAGGTGGGCGCGGCCAACCGTGAGATCAACTCCGTCCGCGGTACGGCGTTCGGACCGCTGGCCGGCCCGGGGGACGCCTCCTGGCGCCGGGTGTTCACCGGCATCGTCGAGGACGTGCTGGCTGACGGCGAACGCCGCCGGGTCGATCTGGGCTGGGACTACGACACCGTGCGCGAGGTGCTGGCCGAGCACGCCGCGAGCCTGGACGAGGTGAGCGAGCCGCGGCTGGTGGAGTGGGACCTGTGGGACGGCAACGTCATGGTCCGCGACGGGAGGATCGCCTGCCTCATCGACCATGAGCGGGCCTTCTTCGGCGACCCGCTCATCGAGGTCGGGTTCGCCGGCACCCAGCTGGCCGGCTTCGGCGACCCCACACACTTCATGCGCGGCTACGGGCATCCCCCGCTGACCGAGACCGAGAACGTGCGCCGCCGCCTGTACTGCCTGCACCTGATGCTCGTCATGGTGATCGAGACCGTCTACCGGGGCCACACCGACCCCGGGCCGTACGAGTGGGCGCGCGGACAACTGGCCGAGATCATGGCGCAGCTGGGCCGCACCCGCCGGTGAAAGGGGCGGCCCGGCTCTTGCCGAGCGCGCTTCCGCTGCCCCATGCTCTGCGCGACCCCACGCCCGCCACGACGACCGTCCTGGATGCCGATGCAGCAGAGCCCCGCCCCCGACCCGCGCGGTCCGGGCCGTCCCGCGGCGCGGTCCGGCGCCGGGAGCCACTCGCCCGCCGGCGCCGGGACGGCGCTGCCGCGCACCGTGCGGATCGGGTACGGCCTGGGCTCCCTGGCCACCGGCGCCTTCGGCACCGTCCCCGGACTGATCCTGCTGTACTACCTGACCGACGTGCTGGCCGTGCCGGCGGCGGTCGCCGGGGCCGCGGTCTTCCTGCCCAAGGCGTGGGACGTCCTGATCAACCCGCTGGTCGGCGCCGCCGCCGACCGCAGCCGCGCCCACAGCGGCTCGCGCCGTCCCTTCCTGCTGGCGGGCGCCCTGACCCTGCCGCCGCTGTTCGCGCTGATCTTCGCCGCTCCCCCGCTGCACGGCACGGTCGCCGCCGGGTACGTGTCCGTGCTGTTCCTGCTCGCGGCGACCGCGTACGCCGTGTTCCAGGTGCCGTACGTGACGATGCCGGCCGAGATGACGGAGGATCCCGGCGAACGCGGCCGCGTGCTGGGCTGGCGGGTCGGCTTCCTCGGCGTGGCCATCCTGCTGTCCGGGGCGCTGGCGCCCGCCGTCGCCCACGCCGACGGGGACACCCCGGCCGGCTACCGGGCGATGGGCGGGCTGGTCGCCGGTTTCCTGGCGGCGGGGATGCTCGGGGCCTGGCGCGCCACCCGGCACGCGCCGGTCGTCGCGCGCAGCGCGGCGGAGGGGTCGCTGCGCGCGCAGCTCGCGGCGGCCCGGGACAACCGCGCCTTCGCGGCCCTGGCCGGGATGTGGACGGTCCAGGCGCTCGCGGTGGGCGTGATGCTCGCCGGGGCCCAGTACTTCGCCACCTACGTCCTCGGCTCGGCGAGCGCCGTCACGCCGTTGTTCGCCTGCATGATCGGCCCGCTGATCCTGGTGACGCCGCTGTGGAACCGGCTCGCCCGCGCCCGGGGCGCCGACTACGCCCAGTGGTGCGCCTCGGTGCTGTTCACCGCCGCCGCCGTGCTGCTGTTCGCGACGCGGTACACGCACCTCGCCGTCGGGTACGTGGCCGTGGCCCTGGTGGGGGTGGCCTACGCGGGTCTCCAGCTGCTGCCGTTGACGCTGCTGGCGCAGACGCAGTCGGCGGACGCCGTGCGGACCGGGCGGCGCCGTGCGGCGACGTTCACCGGAGTGTGGACGGCGGCGGAGACGCTCGCGATGGCCACCGGACCCGCGGTGTTCGCTCTCGTCCTGGCGGCCACGGGGTTCCGTTCCTCCGACGCCGACGAGGAGGTGGCGCAGCCCGCCGCGGCCCTCACCGGCATCGCCTCCGGGATGAGCCTGCTGCCGGCGCTGCTCTCCCTGGCCGCGCTCTGGCTGTTGCGCCGCTACGGGCAGGAGTCCGCCCGGCTCGCCCGCGAGGTGCCTCGGGGCGAGCCGGGCGACGCCACGCCGTCCGCGGGCCCCGCGGCCGTCGCCGCCGTCACGGAGTCACTCAGCCCCGACCCCGCCCGCACCCAGGAAGAGAGACGCCGTGCCCCCTGAGCCCGCAGCCGATCCCGCCGCGCGGACCGCCCCGCAGACCGCCCCGCAGCCCGCCGCGCCGACCGCTGGGCAGACCACCGAGCAGACCACCGAGCAGCCGCCCGGGCGGACCCCGGCGCAGACCGCCTCCGCGCTGCCCGCCGGCCGTCCGGCCGAGGCGCTGCTGGCCGAGCTGCGCGAACTGCGCGCGGGCGACGCCCCGACCCGGGGCGGCCGGACGTTCGCCTACGTCTACGACGCCGGGCTGCCGGAGGCCGACGAGCTGGCCGCCGCCGCGTACGGCGTCTTCGCCACGGTCAACGGCCTTGACCCCACGGTCTTTCCGAGCGTGGCCCGGCTGGAGAACGACGTGGTCGGCGCGGTGAACTCGGTGCTGGGGGCGCCGGGCGCGCAGGGCAGTTTCACCAGCGGCGGCACCGAGTCCATCCTGCTGGCCGTGAAGACGGCCCGCGATCACGCGCGTGCCGTCCGCGGGGTGACCCGGCCTCAGCTGGTGCTGCCGTCCACCGCGCACGCGGCCTTTCACAAGGCCGCCCATTATCTGGGCCTGGAGACGGTGGTGGTGCCCGTCGATCCGGTGACGTTCCGTGCCGACGCGGCGGCCGTCGCGGACGCGTTGACCGACCGTACCGTCCTGGTGGTCGCGTCGGCGCCGTCGTACGCGCACGGGGTGATGGATCCGGTGACCGAGATCGCGGCGGCCGCCGCGGCGCGGGGCGTGCTGTGCCACGTCGACGCGTGCATCGGCGGCTGGTTCCTGCCGTTCCTGTCCCGCATGGGCCGTACGGTCGAACCGTTCGGTCTCTCGGTGCCCGGAGTGACCTCGGTCTCGGTGGACCTGCACAAGTACGGTTACGCCGACAAAGGGGCGTCCGTGGTCCTGTACCGGGACGCCGAGCTGCGGCGCCACCAGTACTTCGCGCACGCGGACTGGCCCGGCTACCCGGTGGTGAATCCGACCGTGCAGGGCACCAAGTCGGGCGGGCTGCTGGCCCAGGCGTGGGCGGTCCTGCACCACCTCGGCCACGACGGCTACACCGAGCTGGCCCGGCAGGTGGCGCGGGCGGCCGACCTGGTGCTGGCCGGACTGCGTGCCACGGACGGGGTCCGGGTGCTGGGCGAACCGGCGGGCAGCCTGGTCGCGTTCACGGTGACCGGCGCCGACGGCGCCGGCGATCTGGGGCGGACGCTGCGGGTGGCCGACGAGATGCGCGAACGCGGCTGGTACCTCCAGCCGCAGCTCTCCCACGACGGCCTGCCCCCGAACCTGCACCTGACGCTGACCCCGGCGACGGGCGACCAGGTCGAGACCCTGCTCGCGGATCTGGCCGAGTCGGTCGCGGCGGCGCGCGCGAGTGAACCGGTGACCGTCGACCCGGCGCTGGCGGAACTCGCCGCCACGCTCGACCCCGACGCGCTCACCCCCGAAGAGGTGGCGGGCGTCCTGGCGTTCGCGGGCCTGGGCGGCGGGCGGGGACTGCCGTCACGGACGGCACCGGTGCTGATGCTGCTGGACGCACTGCCGTCGCGGCTGAAGGAGCGGCTGCTGACGGAGTACATCGGTACGCTCTTCCGCGTCTGAGCGGGAGCGGCACGAGCGCCCCCGTCCGTCGGGCGGGGGCGCTCGTCGAATGCGCCTTCTCCTGTTGTGCGTTCAGCCGGGCCGACCCGGCGGCCCACACCTGTTACGCGTGGACGTGATGACGTCCGCGACCGTGCCCGCGGCCGGTGAACAGCCGGTACAGCGCGAGCAGGATGACGGAGCCGACGATGGCCGCGATCCAGGTCGACAGGTCGAAGAAGCCGTCGATCGAGTCGACGCCGAAGATCACCTTGCCGAGGAATCCGCCGAGCAGCCCTCCGGCGATACCGATGAGCATGGTGATGATGATTCCGCCCGGGTCCTTGCCCGGCATGAGCGCCTTGGCGATGGCGCCCGCGAGCAGGCCGATGACTATCCACGCGATAATGCCCATAGCAGAATGTCTCCTTGCTGTCGGTTCGCCGGACGTGTTTCCCGGCAACACGCCGTCAAACCGCCGCCGGGCAAAGAAGGCGAGCCGTCGGTTCTCGCGTTCGGCGGTCAGGATGGCTGGACTTGGGCGAAGAGGGCGAGGGCTTCGGCGGGGTCCGGGCTCACGAGGCGCTCCGGACCAGCCGTCGGACGGCACGAGATCACGGTGCCCGCACTCGGCGGCGCGGGCGTCGCCCTGGACGGCTGACCGGGCCTTCCGACGCCGCCGCCCGCGGTACTCACAACACAGTCGCGATACACCCTTTCGGCGTATCTTCCGTTGCGGCCGGAGGGGCGGGTGCGCGCATGGTGGGAGCAACGCCGGGTGGCACACCCGGGGACATCCGCTCGGGGGAAAACACACAGCGCGAACGACGAGGTGAGCAACATGGCCGCACCCACGACAGTCCGCGAATCACTGGTGCTGAGCGAGAGGGACAACGACGGGCACTTCCCCGTGCCGCCCGAAGGGCAGATCACGGTGGCGCTCGAGGAGAACGGCAGCACGGGCTACTTCTGGGACTACTCGACGTCCGTCGAGATGGAGAAGGTGTTCGACGAGACGGCGATCCGCTTCCCCGACCGCCCCGGATCACCCGGCGTCCGTGTCTTCTCCTTCCGGGCGCCCACCGCGGGCGAGGTGGACCTGAAGTTCATCAAGCACCGGCAGGGCCAGTCCCCGACCGAGACCGAGACGTTCCACATCCGGGTCGTCCGGTAACCGCGAGGTCCTCCCGGGCGCCGGCCGCCCCCTGCCCGAGGCAGTCAGGCACCGCCTGGCTGCCTCGGGCCACGTCTCGCGTCCCGGCAGGGGGTACGGCTGACCCCCTGCGCGTCGGCGGGCCCGCCGGATGGTGGCGGCGGAGTCGCTCCACGAAGGTGAGGGGAGTCACCGAACGCGTAAGGACGAGGAGACCTCACCTTGCAGACTCGCCGTGCCGTCCTGCTGTCGGCCCTTGCCGTGACCCTGTCCGCCGCCTCCGTGCGTACCGCTTCCGCCGCGCCGCGCAGGGGCGGGCTCGCCGGGCTCGTACGGCTGAAGCTGCCCGCACTCAGCGGGCCGCACCCCGTGGGGACGGTGTCCCTGCACCTCGTCGACGCCTCACGTCCGGATCCCTGGATCACGTCGCAGCCGTACCGGGAACTCATGGTCAGCGTCCGTTGCCCGGCCCGCGACACGGGCGCGTACCCGAACGCGCCCCAGATGCCGGCCGGGGAGGCCGCCGGATTCGCCGCCTTGAACAACTTCACCGATGTGCCGAGCGACGAGGTCGACTGGGCGGCCACGCGCACCCACGCCCATGAAGGGGCCCCGGCCGACCGGGAGAGGGGCCCGTACCCGGTCGTCTGCTACTCCCCCGGGGCCGGGGACCCGCGCTCCCTGGGCAGCACGCTGTGCGACGACCTCGCATCGCGGGGCCATGTCGTGGTGACACTCGACCACACCTACGACGCCGCTGCCGTTCAGTTCCCTCGCGGCCGCGTCGAGAAGACCGTCCTGCCGGCCGAGTTCGGCAAGGCGTACCCGGACCAGGACCGCATCACGGCGCTCCTGCGGAAGACATTGGCCGTACGGGTGGCCGACACCCGCTTCCTCCTCGACGAACTGCCGAGTGCGCTCCCGCGGGATCTGCGCGGCACGCTGGACCTCGACCGGATCGGCATGTTCGGCCAGTCGGCAGGCGGCTTCACCGCCTTGCAGGCGATGCACGACGACCCGCGCATCGCGGCAGCGGCCGACCTCGACGGCGTTCTCGCCTACGTCCAGGACGACAGCACCCCCGGCGGTCTTTCGACCGTCGCGGCCGACGGCCTCGACCGCCCTTTCCTGCTGATCGGCAAGGACGGCAACGACCTCGGCACGGTGCCCTCCTGGGATTCGCTGTGACGGAACAGCCACGGCTGGCGCCGGTGCCTGACCCTGCGTGGCGCGGAACACGCGACGTACACCGACGCCGAGGCGCTCATCCCGCAGATCGCCGATCGGCTCGGCCTCCCGCGGACGACCGTCGTCGAGAACATCGGCACGATCGCACCGATGCGCGCGATCACCGCCGAACGCGCCTACCTCGCCGCCTTCTTCGACCGCTGGTTGCGCGGCCGTGACGACGAAGGCCTGTGGGACGGACCGTCGGCCCGCTACCCGGAGGTGCGCTTCCACTCCGGATGACAGGGGCGACGCGGCGCTCGCCGGGAGAGCGGACGCCCCGGCTCCCGTTCCACCTGGGCAGCGGCCTGCCCGGCGACCGCGCCGGGGTTGGTCATGCTCTACCTGGCGATGCTGGGGCTGATCGTCGTGACCTGACCGTCCCGGAACTCCTCGCACAGCACCGGCTCGACGCCCTGATCGACGCGATGGTCACGCGCATCCTCCGGTGAGAGAGGCCGCCCCGCCTTCACCGTGTGCGCACGGAGCAGGGGAAGCGGCGCCGACCTCCCCAGGCGTTGCGCCGCACTCCCCTGCCGCTCGCTGCGTGTACCCGCCCGCGACTCCTCCACACCTTTCGTGACGCTCGCCGTGCACGTCGTCGCCGGGCGTGTGCCGGGGTCGTCACCTGTCGTCGTCCGGCCAGCCCAGGAGCCGGGCGCCGATCACCGCCGTCTGGAGGGTGTAGCGGTGCACGGGGTCGGCCGGGTCGGCGCCGGTGAGCTTGTGGATGCGGGCCAGGCGGTAGGTGAGGGCGCGCACGCTCAGGTTGAGACGGCGGGCCGCCTCCGCCGCGACGCAGCCCGCGTCGAAGTAGGCGGTCAGCGTGTCGACGAGCGGTCCGGCGCCGCCGCGTGCCGTGCGCAGCGGGCCGAGGGTGTTGTCGACGAGGTCGACCATGGCCTGCCGGTCACGGGTCAGCACCGGGTAGACGAGGAGGTCGGCATGGCGCAGCACCGGTTCCCGCAGGTGCAGCCGGTCGGCCAACTCCAGGGCGTTGAGCGCCTCTTCGTAGGAGTGCACGACTCCTCCGGCACCCGGGTGGGCGCGCCCGATGGCGACCCGGCCGCCCCCGGTGGCCGCGAGGGCCTGTTCGGCGAAGAAGGTCAGGACGTCGTCCTGGTCCCCGGGGGCGATGCAGACCAGCCGTCCGTCCTTCGTGGTGAGCAGGATGCGCCGTTCGCCGAACCGGCCGGTCACGGCACTCTCGACCTGCCGGGTGGCCGGGTGCGTGTCCTCCACCGGCTCCCCGCCCTGGGCGACGCCGACGGCGTGGGCGCGCGCGAGGAGCAGCCCGAAGCGTTCGGCGCGTTCGGCCAGGCGGCCCAGGTCGCTGCGGCCGTAGAGCAGGTCGTCGACGAACTCCCGGCGCATGGCCTCCTCCTGCCGCACGGCGAGCCGCTGAGCCCTCTCGTGCCCCTCGGCCAGGGCGTCGATCGCCTGCTCGACGGCGGCGAGCACCGCGTGCCCGTCCGCGGCGGACAGGGCGGACCACCGCTCACGGGTCACGGACAGGTGCCGGCGGACGAGCGCCCGCAGCCCGATGCCCGCCTCGGCGGCGGCCTCTCCCCGCGTGCGCAGCGCCTCCAGTTCGTCCCGCGTGAGGCGGCGTCCCGTCGCGGACGCGTCGGCCACCGTCCGGTCGTAGCCCTCCACGTACTCGTCCGGGATCTCCCGCCCTGTCACCGGTTCCTCCTGTGTTCTTGACGCATGTCCGTCACGCGCCGCCCGCGAATGTCCGGCACCGGCCGGGCATGCCTGACGGACGTGCCGCGGCGCCTGAAGCGTCGCTGCAGGGGATCATCGCAGGCCGCCCTCGCCGTCCCGGCACCGCGATCCCGGCGGAGAGCAGAGTCGGCGTCCGGCATCAACGAGCCGTCAAGATTGCCGGAACACGGCAATGCGCTGTGAGCATGCCAGGTCGAAGATGGTGGTCGGCGGAAACAGGGGGAGATTGCGGTGCCGGGTGCTGGCAACAGTGCCCGGCACCGGCTACAAGAACGGAACTCGGGGCCCCCGGCACACCCCGCACCGGCCCGGTCCACAGGAGCAGTCGATGGTCTTCTTCCTCGCGCCTCTCGTCGTCGCCGTCATGATCGTCGCGAGCGGTACGGCGGTGCTGGTCCGCCGGGACCGGCGGCTCATGGCGCCCGGCGCCGACGCAGTACGCCGCGCCCGTGTGCACCAGCGGCGCTTCCTGCGCGCGGGCGACTGACCCGGACGGCCCCGCCTCCCGGACACCGGGGCCGGCGTCCGGGAGGTGTGGGACGGGCTCGCCCGCGTGAGGCTCCGCAAGCCGGGGACCCCGCCCGGAGGAGCTACAGCGTCCGCTCCAACCGCTCCGCCACCGCCTTCACGAACCGTGCCGGCTCCTTCGGCTGGCCGCCCTCCGCGAGCACCGCCAGGTCGCGCAGCAAGGCGGCCGTCTCGACGAGTCCGGAGCGGTCCTCGCGTTCCTGGTAGGCCTTGTTCAGGTTCCGCACGAGCGGGTGGCCGGGGTTGAGTTCGAGGATGCGCTTGGTGGTCGGGACCTCCTGGCCCATCGCCCGGTACATGTTCTCCAGCGCCGGGGTGAGGTCGTGGGTGTCGGAGACGACGCAGGCCGGGGAGACGGTGAGCCGGGTCGACAGGCGGACGTCCTTCAGGTCCTCCGCCAGCTGCTCCTTCATCCAGCCGAGCAGACCGGCGTACTCCTCGGCCCGCTTCTCCTTCTCGCCGTCGTCGGCCTGGTCGTCCGACACGGCGTCCAGGCCGGTCTCGCCCTTGGCGACGGACCGCAGCCGCTTGCCCTCGAACTCGCCGACGGCGTCCACCCACACCTCGTCCACGGGGTCAGTGAGCAGCAGGACCTCGATGCCGCGGGCCTGGAACGCCTCCATGTGCGGCGAGTTCTCGATACTCTGCCGGGACTCGCCGGTCATGTAGTAGATGTCGTCCTGGCCGTCCTTCATCCGCTCCACGTAACTCTGCAGCGTGGTCGGCTCGTCCTCGGAGCGCGTGCTGGCGAAGGACGCGACGGCGAGCAGGGCGTCCCGGTTGTCGGGGTCGCTGAGCAGGCCCTCCTTCAGCACGGCGCCGAACTCCCGCCAGAACACGGCGTACTTGTCCGGGTCCTTGGCCCGCATCTCCTTGACCGAGGAGAGGACCTTCTTGGTCAGCCGGCGCTGGATCATCCGGATGTGCCGGTCCTGCTGGAGGATCTCGCGGGAGACGTTGAGCGAGAGGTCCTGCGCGTCGACGACGCCCTTGACGAAGCGGAGGTAGGGCGGCAGCAGCGCCTCGCAGTCGTCCATGATCAGCACGCGCTTGACGTACAGCTGGAGGCCGCGCCGGAAGTCCCGGGTGAACAGGTCGGCGGGGGCGTGCTCCGGCAGGAACAGCAGGGCCTGGTACTCGAAGGTGCCCTCGGCCTGGAGGCGGACGGTCTCCAGGGGGTCGCGCCAGTCGTGGCTGACGTGCTTGTACAGGACGTGGTACTCGTCGTCGGAGACCTCCTCGCGCGGGCGCGCCCACAGGGCCTTCATCGAGTTCAGCGTCTCGGGCTCGGGCGTGTCCTCGCCGTCGCCCGGCTTGGGCACCAGCCGGACCGGCCAGGTGATGAAGTCGGAGTACCGCTTGACGATCTCCCTGATCTTCCAGGCGGAGGTGTAGTCGTGCAGGTTGTTCTCGGGGTCGGCGGGCTTGAGGTGGAGCGTGACGGCGGTCCCCTGCGGCGCGTCGGCGACCGTCTCCAGGGTGTACGTCCCCTCGCCGCGCGACGACCAGCGGGTGCCGCCGCTCTCCCCCGCCCGCCGGGTCACCAGGGTCATCTCGTCGGCCACCATGAAGCCGGAGTAGAAGCCGACGCCGAACTGGCCGATGAGCCCCTCGGCCCCGGCCGCGTCCTGCGCCTCCTTCAGCTCCTTGAGGAAGGCGGCCGTGCCGGAGTTGGCGATGGTGCCGATCAGCTTGCCGACCTCGTCGTACGACATCCCGATGCCGTTGTCCCGCACGGTGAGCGTGCGGGCGTCCTCGTCGATCTCGATGTCGATGTGCAGGTCGGACGTGTCGGCCTCGAGGCTGTCGTCGCGCAGTGCGGCCAGGCGCAGTTTGTCGAGCGCGTCGGAGGCGTTGGAGACGAGCTCCCGCAGGAAGACGTCCTTGTTCGAGTAGACCGAGTGGATCATCAGCTGGAGCAGCTGACGGGCCTCTACCTGGAACTCCAACGTTTCGGTCGGCATGGTTCGCGTGTCCCCCACAGGTCACTGGGTCGCCGGAACAGGTCAAGTGAGGTCACTGTAAAACACCGGGTCAGGCCCGCGACGGCATTGTCCGGGGTACGACGGCGGCGCCTCTGCGGCCCGGCTCCGCCGCCGGCCCGGGTCAGGTCTCCCGCACCGGCGCGTACTCGGCGGCCGGCACGCCGAAGGTCCAGGCGACGCCCGCCTTGGCGGTCCGGGTGGAGGGGGGCACCCGGAGCCAGTAGGTGCGCCGGGTGCCGTCCGGTTCCGGCGTAGAGTTGAGCACCTCGACCATCACCACGGGCTCGTCGTCGGCCAAGTCGATCCGCCACAGGGTGCCCGTCTCGTCCTGGTGCACCGGCCGGGCGCCCGAGTCCGCGAGGTAGCGGTCGTACCCGTAGTACTCCAGCATCACCCGGCGCAGCTCCGCGTTCTCCTCGGAGCGGATGCGTTCCGGTGTCAGGGAGGGCAGTTCGGCGACGAAGGCGGGCGGGACGGGCATGCCGCGCCAGGCGTGCAGGGCGAAACCGTCGGGGTAGGCGAGTGCCGGTCCGGTTCCGCAGTCGAGCCGGCCGGCCTCGTCGCGGTGCAGGGCCACGGGCCGTTCGGACACCACCGCCACGCGTTCGTACGGCCACCACCAGCCGGCGCCGCGGCTCACCTCGGCCAGCGCGCCGAGCGGGCCGGCGTCGGCGGGGAACGCGGCGAGCCATGGCGCGTCGTGCTGGCCCAGGACGGCGTCCAGGAGGAGCAGCCGGACCTCCGCGGCCTCCTTGCCGGTGTCGCGGCCCACGAGTTCCTCGAGCAGCCCGGCGGTGATCCGGTCGACGAGGGCCTGCACGGACGCCCACAGCCGTCCGCCTGTCGCCGCCCAGTGCGCCGACCAGCCCGCCGCTCCGAGCTCGGCGTGCAGCCGGCGTCTCTCCAGCGCCCAGGGTGCGGTGCGCACCGCCTCGCGCACACTGGGTCCGCGGTCGGCGAGCTGCCGTATCAGCGCTATGGCCGCGCGCGGGGAGCCGGCCCACACCACCTGCTCCGGCTCCGCGAGCCCCGCCCGCCGGTACGCCCGCCGGACGCCCTCCTCGGCGGCCGCCCGGTCGGCGGGGCCGGTCGCCCACGCGCACGCCCGCCACGCGTCGAGACCTTCGGCGGCGGTGTCCCGCGCCGCCGCCTGGTCGATGTCCGTCCCGTCGGTGCCCGTCATGTCCATGTACCCCTCCACGAAGTTTCGGTCCGTCATCTCGCCCTCCCTCACTCGCCGTTCAGTCGGCGACGATCCGGACGGACCCGGGCACGTACTCCCGCTGCCTGATCACCCGGTACCAGCCCTTCGGCAGCGGGATCGCCGCGTGTTCCTCGTGCACCACCCGGCCGCCCTGGGGCAGGTGCAGCAGCAGCGGCCCGAGGGGGCCCGGCTCACGCACCAGCTCGCCCGGCCCGACGACCGCGTGGGCGTGCCCGGTGACCTCGCCCAGCGCCAGCACCAGTCGGCCCCGCCCGTCCCGCTGTTCCCTGGGCGCGTGTGCCACGTGCGCCGGGACCGCTTCCTCCGTCACGGGCACGATCAGCACGTCTCCCTGCCGGTACATGGCTCTCCCCTCACCGCCGGGTGCACAGCGCACCGGCCTCATGACCAAGACCGTAGGGGCCGGCACTGACAACGCCCCGGATCCCGCCCCGGCGAAGGGCGTTGTCAGTGCCTGTTGGTAGAACTGCCGACATCACCAGCCACACCCATTCCTCGTCCCAGGAGCAGCCGCATGACCATCAACAGCCATCTCGACGCGTTGTACCGGCTGCCCGCTCATACGTTCCCGGGCCCCGACGCGGAGGCCGGGAACCTGCCCGACGCGGACGCCGTCGCCTGGCGGATCACCAGCGACGTGTACGACGCAGACGAGCCGTGGACCGACGCCTTCGCGCGTTTCTGCGCCGCCGTCGACACCACCCGGGTGCAGGCCCTGATCGTGGGCGGCTGGCAGGAGGCCTACGACAGCGCCCCTACCGCCGTCGTGTCGGCGCTGGTGGCCGCGCGGGACCGCTTCCCCGCGCTGCGTGCGCTGTTCTTCGGCGACATCGTGATGGAGGAGTGCGAGATCTCCTGGATCACCCAGACCGACGTCACCCCGCTGCTGACCGGCTTCCCCGCGCTGGAGATGTTCGGGGTGCGCGGCGGGTCGAACCTGCGGCTCGACGGCGTGCGCCACGAGGGACTGCGCGAACTCGTCGTGCAGGCGGGCGGTTTGCCCGGCCATGTGGTGCGCGGGATCGGCGCCTGCGACCTGCCCGCGCTGGTCCACCTCGACCTGTGGCTGGGCACCCCCGACTACGGCGGCGACAGCGAGGTCTCCGACCTGGAGCCCATCCTGTCCGGCGCCCGGTTGCCGCGGCTGCGTCATCTGGCCCTGCGCAACAGCGAGATGCAGGACGCCGTGGCCGCGGCCCTCGCCTCCGCCCCCGTCGTCGCGCAGTTGGAGGTGCTGGACCTGTCCATGGGCGTGCTGACCGACGAGGGAGCCGGCGCGCTGCTCGGGGGTCAGCCGCTCACCCACCTGAAGAAGCTGGACCTCCACCACCACTACCTGAGCGAGTCCTTCGTGGACCGCGTCCTCAAGACGCTGGAACCGGCGGGCGTGGAGGTCGATCTCTCCCGCGGCGACGCCGACGAGGACACCGAGGACGACGGCACGGTCTGGCGCTACGTCGCCGTGGGCGAGTGAGCACGCGGCCCGGCCCCCGGCCGCGCTTCGCCGTGGTCGGCAACCCCGAGAACCGCCGGGTGGCCCTGTTCGCCGACGCGGTGCGCGCGGCCGGTCTGCCCGGCCCGCGCGTCGTGCCCTGGGCGGGCGTCCTGCGCGACCAGGGGGCGGACTTCGCCGCCGACGAGATCGTCCGCATCGACTCCCCCGGCGAGAACGCCGAGGTCGACCGGCTGCTCAGGGGCGCCTCGGACGCCACCCGGGTGGAGGGCTCGGCACGCTGGTACGCCGGGTTCACCGCCGCGCTGCGCACGCTGCGCGGCGGCATCCGCCTGGACGACGTCGACGACCTCGCCGTGCTGTTCGACAAGCGCCGCTGCCACGGCGTACTGCGCGCGGCCGGGGTTCCCGTCCCGGCCTCGCCCACGTCCGGTCCGGACGGCGCCCGGGTGCGCGGCTGGGACGACGTACGCGCGCTGATGCGTGAGCACCGCATGCCCCGGCTGTTCGTCAAGCCCGCCCACGGGTCGTCCGCGTCCGGGGTGCTCGCCGTCGAGGCGGGCGGCGGCGGCCGGATCAGGGCCACCACCTCCGTGGAGATCGCCGCCGACGGCCGGCTGCACAACTCCCTGAAGGTGCGCCGCTACGAGCGCGAGGCGGACATCGCCGGCATCGTCGACGCGCTCGCGCCCGACGGGCTGCACCTCGAACGCTGGCTGCCGAAGGCCTCGTTGCACGGTCGCGTCGCCGACCTGCGGGTGGTCGTGGTGGCCGGCCGGGCCACCCACGCCGTGGTCCGCACCAGCCGCACCCCGCTGACCAACCTCCACCTCGGCGGCAGCCGCGGCGACCTGGACGCGGCCCGGCAGGCCGTCGAGGCGGCGGGCGCCCGCTGGGCCGACGTGCTGGGGGTGTGCGAGCGGGCCGCGGCCTGCTTCCCGCGCACCCTGTGCGTCGGCGTGGACCTGCTGCCGGCGGTCGGCTGGCGCAGGGCGTTCGTCGGCGAGGTCAACGCCTTCGGGGACCTGCTGCCCCGGCTGACCGGCCTGCCCGGCAGCGGCGCCGAAGGCCTGGACACCTACGCCGCGCAGGTGACGGCCGCCCTGCGCGCGCACGCCCGGACCGACCCGCACGACCCGCCGCCCGGCCCGTCCCGACCACACTCCGGCCCGCTCGACCCGTACGACCCGGTCCACCCGCACGACCCGCTCCACCCGCACAGAACAGGAACACCGCGTGCCCGTACCCGATGAGCCCGACATGAACGAGGTCGTCGGCCGCCACGACATCCTCCTCGTCACGCTCGACACGCTCCGCTACGACGTGGCCGCCGAGCTGGCGGCCGAGGGACGCATCCCGCATCTCGCCCGCCGTCTCCCCGGCGGCGCCTGGGAGAAGCGGCACGCGCCGGGCAGCTTCACCTACGCCTCCCACCAGGCGATGTTCGCCGGATTCCTGCCGACCCCGGCGACGCCCGGACCGCATCCCCGGCTGTTCGCGGCGCGCTTCGCCGGCAGCGAGACCACCGCCGCCGGCACCTTCGTCCACGACACCCCGGACCTGGTCTCCGGGCTGGCGGAGGCGGGCTACCACACCGTGTGCATCGGGGGCGTGGGCTTCTTCAACAAGCAGGGCCCGCTCGGCTCGGTCCTGCCGGGCCTGTTCCAGGAGTCCCACTGGGAGACGGAGTTCGGCGTCACCTCGCCCCACTCCTTCGAGCACCAGATCGCCCGCGCCGAGCAGGTCGTCGCCCGACTGCCCGCCGAGCAGCGGCTGTTCCTCTTCGTGAACGTCTCCGCCCTGCACCAGCCGAACTGGTTCCACCTGCCCGGCGCGACCCGCGAGGCCGGTGACACCCGCGAGACGCACGCCGCCGCGCTGGAGTACGTCGACCGGCACATCGGCCGCCTCTTCGCCGCCGCGAGCTCCCGCCGCCGGTGCTTCGCGATCGTCTGCTCCGACCACGGCACCGCCTACGGCGACGACGGCTTCACCGGCCACCGCCTCGGCCACGAGTCCGTGTGGACCGTGCCGTACGCCCACTTCTTCCTCGACCCCGCCGAGGCCGTCCGATGACCACCGCACAGCTCACCAGCCCGTACCAGCACTACGTGTACGCCTACCCGCACAAGACCGCCTACCGCGCGCTGCCGGACCGTCCGCCGCTGCGGTCCCTGTGGGCGGCGGAGGACAAGAGCGCCCTCTCCCTCTACCTGCACATACCGTTCTGCGAGGTCCGCTGCGGCTTCTGCAACCTCTTCACCCGCATCGGCGCCCCCGACGGCCTGACCGGCGCCTACCTGGACGCGCTGGCACGGCAGGCCGACGCCGTGCGCGAGGCCCTCGGCGGCCCCGGCGACGTCCGGTTCGCCACCGCTGCCTTCGGCGGCGGCACCCCCACCTTCCTCACCGCGGCCGAGCTGGAGCGCCTCTGCGACATCGCCGAGCAGCGGATGGGCGCCGACCTGCGCGCCGTCCCCCTGTCCGTCGAGGCCTCGCCCGCCACGGCCACCGCCGACCGGCTCGCCGTCCTCGCGGACCGCGGCACCACGCGCCTCAGCCTGGGCGTGCAGAGCTTCGTCGACTCCGAGGCGCGTTCCGCCGTACGCCCGCAGCGCCGCTCCGACGTCGAGGCCGCGCTCGCCCGCATCCGGGACACCTCCGTCCCGGTGCTCAACATCGACCTCATCTACGGCATCGACGGCCAGACCGAGCGGACCTGGCGGCAGTCCCTGGACGCGGCCCTGGCCTGGCGGCCCGAGGAGCTCTATCTGTACCCGCTGTACGTCCGCCCGCTGACCGGCCTGGGACGGCACCGCACCGCTCCCGGACCCGACCCGGCCTGGGACGAGCAACGGCTGCGGCTGTACCGCGCGGGCCGCGACCACCTCCTCGCTCACGGCTACACCCAGCAATCCATGCGGATGTTCCGCCGGGCCGACGCCCCGCAGCAGGGCGCCGACGACTACGCCTGCCAGACCGACGGCATGATCGGCCTGGGCTGCGGCGCCCGCTCGTACACCAGCACGCTGCACTACTCCTTCGACTACGCGGTCGGCATGCACGAGATCCGCGGCATCATCGACTCCTACGTCGCCACGACGGACTTCGCCCGTGCGGAGATCGGCTACCGCGTCGACGCCCACGAGGCGCGCCGCCGCCACCTCCTGCAGTCCCTCCTGCAGGCCGAGGGCCTGGCGGCCGCCGACTACCGCGCCCGCTTCGGCGGCGCCCCCGCCGACGACTTCGGCGCCGAACTCCAGCGCCTCGCCGACCGCGGCTGGCTGGCCGACACCGGTCCCGCCCGTCTGCGCCTGACCCCGGAGGGCCTCGCCCACTCCGACGCCATCGGCCCGGAACTGTTCTCCCCGGCCGTCCGGGCCGCCATGGCCGCCTACGACAGGAAGTGACCGACCCGCCATGGACCTGACCGTCCTGTACCGGGGCCCGCTCGCCTCCTGCGACTACGACTGCCCCTACTGCCCGTTCGCCAAGCGGCGCGACTCCACGGACCAGCTCCGCGCCGACCGCGCCGCCCTGGAACGCTTCGCGCGGTGGGCGGGCACCCAGCGCGACGACCGTCTCTCCCTGCTGTTCACCCCGTGGGGCGAGGGCCTGGTGCGTTCCTGGTACCGGCGCACCCTCACCGAGCTGTCCCACCTGCCGCACATCCGCCGGGTCGCCATCCAGACCAACCTCAGCTGCCGCACCGGCTGGCTCGCCGAGGCCGACCTCGCCACCCTCGCCCTGTGGTGCACCTACCACCCGGGGCAGACGCCCTACGACCGCTTCCTCGCCAAGTGCCGCGAACTCGCCGGGCTCGGTGTCCGTTTCAGCGTCGGCGTCGTGGGGCTGCCCGAGCACCTGGAGGCGGCCCGCAGGCTGCGCGCCGATCTGCCCGGCCACGTCTACCTGTGGATCAACGCGGCCGAGGGGCACACCTACCGCGACGCCGAGGCCGACGAGTGGACCGCGCTCGACCCGCTGTTCCCCTACAGTCGCCGGCCGCACGCCAGTGCCGGGCTGCCCTGCCGCACCGGCGACACCGTCGTCTCGGTGGACGGCGCCGGCACCGTACGCCGCTGCCACTTCGTCCGCGACGAACTGGGCAACCTCTACGACGGCTCCTACCGCGCCGCCCTGCGCCCCCGGCCGTGCCCGCTGGCCTCCTGCGACTGCCACATCGGGTATGTGCACCTGGAGACCCTGCCGCTGTACGACGTCTTCGCGGGCGGCGTCCTGGAACGCGTCCCGGCCGCCGTGCCCGCCCCGCCGTCCGTCACCCGGCTGCCCGCACCGCGGTCCGGGGGGCGGTGAGCACGCCGGACCGGCCGGGGGCCGCCTCGTCAGGTCATGCTGCTCTGGGCGCTGATCAGGTCGGTGACCGCGCGCAGGCCGCCCTCGGCGAGGGCGGCGCGCTGCCGGTCGGCGCCGGTGCCGTCCTGCAGCAGCCGGTGGGTCAGGGAGGTCACCTGCCGGGTGTCGCCGGACATGTCGAGCGCTGGAGCGACGTACCGCAGGAGCTCGTACAGTACGTCTCCGGCCCGGCGGGGCCGGCCGATCGGGTCGACCAGGGTGCCGCCCAGGCCGTGGCGGGCGGCGTGCCACATGCTCGCCTGCAGCAGTTCGGGGGCGCACTCGAGGGCGGGTGCTCCGGCGGCCACCTCCGTCAGGGCCGTGTCCACCAGGGCGCGGACGATCCCCGCGAGCATCACCGCGTCGTCCACCCGGAGCTGGACGTCCGGACACCGCACCTCGAGGGTGGGGTACCGGTCCGAGAGGCGGGCCTGCCAGTACAGCTGACCGGTGTCGGAGATCAGTCCGCTCTCCAGGAGGCGCTGCACGCGGTGGTCGTAGTCGGCGACGTCGTGGAAGTGCGGGGGGACGCCGCTGACCGGCCAGCGGCTGAAGATCACCGTGCGCCAGCTCGCGAAGCCGGTGTCGTGGCTGTCCCACAGCGGGGAGTTCGCCGACATGGCCGTCAGTGTCGGCAGCCAGACCCGGAGGCGGTTCAGCACCTGCACGCCCTCCTCGCGTCCGGGGACGGCGACGTGCACGTGCATGCCGTTGACCAGCTGCTCCGCCACCAGCTGCGGCGCCTGCGTGACCATGGCCCGGTACCGTGCCTGGTCGGTGACGGCCACCGGACGACCGTGCCGCACGGGCGGTGTCCCGCAGGCCGCGATCCGGCAGCCGTGCTCCTCCGCGGCCACTCCCACGGCGTGCCGCAGCCGCAGCAGGTGGCCTCCGATCTCCTCCAGGGCGCCGCACACCGGCGTGGCCACCTCGACCTGCGCCTGGAGCAGCTCGTACTGCACCTCCTGGTCGGCCACGAGGTGTCCCAGGCCCGCCGCGACGCGGACCTTGTCCGCCTGTGGCACCGGCAGGCCCGTGACCGGGTCGAGCAGCAGAAACTCTTCTTCCACGCCGATCGTCGTCATCGACCGCCCTCTGTTCCGCCCGGCTGCCGGGCTGCCGGGCCGGGTCCCGATGCGCCGGCCGGCCGGCGTGTCTCCCGCGGTGACGGCCGCCTCGGAGGGGGCGGGGTCACGTGCGGGGAGATCCGAGTGCCGTAGCCAGATTACGACAAACCATCACAGTAAGGTATGAAACAACCTCGGCGAGGGGGTGCCGGGCCGTGCCCGGCCGGACGTCGGCTCCCTACGGGCGCGGCGCGAGATAGACCCGGTAGCCGGCGAGGGAGCCGGGGGCGGGCAGCGGGCGGGAGGGCCAGGACCTGGCGAAGGCGGGCGGGCGGCCGCCCGGGGCGACGAGGGCGGCGACGTTGTGGTCGCGGGCGGCAGTCGCGATCCCGGCCGTGGTGATGTTGACGTTGGGTCCCGTGGTGGCGATGGACAGGCAGCCGCCGTAGTAGGCGATGGGGATCGTCGCGGGGCCGTTCACCAGGCACGGCGGCCGGACGCCGAGCTGGCGCAGGCCGTCGGCGATGCGCTTCCAGTCCCGGTGGTTGGCGTCGGTGCGGACGACGATGTGGTGGAGGACGGCGTACTGGACGGCCAGGTGCCCCAGGAACCCGAGGGCGACCAGGGAGGCGGTCGCCCGTCGCCACCGGGGGCCGGCCGCCGCGAACGCCGCCCACGCCAGGCAGTCCGCGACCGGCAGGGCGAACAGCGCGTAGGCGGGCAGCAGGAAGCGGGGCGCCGCGTAGTCGATGAAGAACAGGTACGGGACCGCGGAGGTCACCGCGCAGGCCGTGACCAGCAGCGTGTCGGCGCGGCGGCGCCTGCTGCGGGATCTCAGGGCGAGCGTCACCCCGCCGGCCGCGGCGACCGGAAGCGCCAGCCACCACAGGTAGACGACGGGGCTCGGCCAGGGGGCCTGGCAGGGGCGGCACAGGCTGATCCCGGCGAGTGAGCGGAGCTGGTCGCCGACGGCGATGTGCCAGCCCAGGCCGCCCTGGAACTCGCTGCCCTGGTGCAGCCGCTCGGCCAGGCCGCCGAAGCGCACGTACGCCTCGGCGACCCACTCGGCCGCCCCGGCGGCGAGCCCCAGCAGCACCGCGGCGAACAGCGCCGGGCGCCGCCAGCGGCGTACCAGGACGGGCGCGGCCAGCAGGGGCAGCGCCGTCCAGACGGCGTCCGTGGGCCGCATCAGAGCCGTCACGGCGGCGCAGCCGGCGAGCCCCCACAGGGGTGCGCGCGCGTGCGGGTCGTCCGCGGCGCGCAGGAAGCAGCCGACCGCCGCGAGGGCGGCGAGCGCGACCCACAGGTTCGGCATGGCCTGCGGCCCGTAGAAGACGGTGACCCACAGGCTCGAGAAGAGCAGTCCCGCCAGTGCCAGCACCGCCGGGGGACGCCGTCCGCGCCAGGCCCGCAGGGCCAGGAACAGGGCGAGTCCGGAGACGGCCGCAAGGTAGACGCGCAGCGCGACGGTCGACGAGGTGAGGGTCGCCACCGGCCACACCAGCACCGAGACGCCACGGGCGCGGGGCGCGCTGAAGGCGGTGGTCGGAGCGTGGTGGCCGACCTGGCTGACGTAGATGACCTCGTCCCAGCCCAGGCCGAGGCGGGGCGGCACGAGGAGCAGCTGGGCGAGGGTGAACACCGCCGCGGCCGCGGCCGGCCACCGCCACCAGCGGCCTTGCGCACCGAGTGCGGCCGGGCCGGGTACCGCGGGGGTGGCCGGCGCGTCCGCGCCACGGGTGACGGCTTCCCGGACGGCCGCCGACGAGGTGGGCGCCGTTCGGTCCAGGTCCTGCTCTCGCTCCATCGGAGTCTTCCTCCCGTCGTCGCGGCCAGTCAAAGCGACGGGTGGGAGCAGTGCACTCGGAGCGGGGCAAACGACTGAACGGGGCGGCCGGCGAGCCGTCAGACCAGGCCCCCGTTGGCCCGCAGGATCTGGCCGTTGATCCAGTGCCCTTCGGGGCCGGTGAGGAAGGCGACCACGCGGGCGATGTCCTCCGGGGTGCCCAGCCGTTCCAGGGGCGGGGTCCTGGCGAGCCGGTCGATCTGCTCGGGGGTCTTGTCGGCGAGGAACAGATCCGTGGCCGTGGGCCCGGGGGCGACCGTGTTCACGGTGACGTCGCGTCCGCGCAGCTCGCGGGCGAGGATCAGCGTCATCGCCTCGACGGCGCCCTTGCCGGCCACGTAGGCGCCGTAGCCGGGGAACTGGGTGCCGACCACGGAGGTCGAGAACCCCACGAACGAGCCGCCCGCACGCAGTCGCCGGGCGGCCTGCTGGGCGACGACGAACGCGCCGCGGACGTTGGTGCGGTGCAGGGCGTCGAACGCGGCCAGGTCGAGGTCGGCGATCGGCGACAGAGCGAGCCGGCCGGCGGAGTTCACGACGACGTCCACGCCGCCGTACTCCTCCTCCGCCCGGTCGAACAGCGCGGCGACCTCCTTCTCGTCCGCCACGTCCGCCCGCACGGAGATGGCCCGTCCGCCGGCCGCGGTGATCGCCGCCACCGTCTCCTCGGCGGCGGCCGCGTCGGCGGCGTAGTTCACCACGACGGCCAGGCCGTCGCCGGCGAGCCGGTGCGCGACGGCCCGTCCGATGCCGCGTGATCCGCCGGTGACGACGGCGACCCGTGCGGCCGTCGCCGGTGAGTGGGTGGGGTGGTTCGTAGTCATGCCTCCACGATGCGCGACGCCGGGCGAGGCAGCCAGGGGACGTCATCCCCTGGGTCGGCGGCCCCCGGCCGGGCGGCTGTGCGTGTGGGCGAGCGGGCGGATGTGCGCCGGGATCCACGGCAGTGCGACGCCGGGCCGGGCGGGAGAGCGGTAGCCCTTCCGTCTGTCCGGCGCCCGTGTCGCGCGGGAGGCACTCCTTCGTCCCGTACACATGACTGACAAGAAGCTGTCACACACGAACCGGAATGCGGGTTCGGACGCGGACGGTTCTGACTGGCATGACAGCAGGCGCAGCGCTCGACGCATCCGACAAGGCGGACCGGCGACGCACGTGGCACTGCTCGGCGGACCGGCCGGTGAGTGAACACGCCGGGCCCGCCGCCCGCCCATACCGGTACAGCCGTGCGAGGTCGGACCTCGACCGGACCTCGCGGAACGAAGGAACCCTCATGACCACTGACGTCACCACCGCGGACCTCCAGGCCTTCACCGAGGACTGGCTCGGCTGGTACCGCGCGCACGAGGAGCGGCTCGCCGACCCGCACGGCTTCCTGGCGGTCACCGGACTGCACTGGCTCGACGAACGGCCGCAGCGCTTCCCCGACGCCCCCGGCGCCTGGCACACGGGGCGCGACGGCGTCGTCGTGACCCTCGACGAGGGCGAGGAACTGATCGTCGAGGGCTCCCCGGTGCGCGGTGAGCACCGCTTCGGCGTGCTTCCCGAACGCGGTGGCGTGAACGCCCTGTGGGGGGACACCGTGATCGAGGTCGCCAAGCGCGGGGGCAACGACATCGTGCGCCCCCGGCACCCGGACGCGCCGCTGCGCGCCGGCTTCAGCGGCACCCCGGCCTACCCGCCGCACCCGCGCTGGGTCGTGACGGGCCGTTACCTTCCCTTCGACGAGCCGCGCCCGACCACCGTGGGCGCCGCGGTCGAGGGGCTCGAGCACGTGTACGACGCCCCGGGCAGGATCGAGTTCACGCTGGACGGACGGCAGCTGTCCCTGACCGCGTTCCCGGGACCCGGCGAGGGCCGGCTGATGGTGCTGTTCACCGACGCGACCTCCGGGGTCACCACCTACGCCGCCAACCGCTCCCTGACCGTGGAGCCGCCCGCCGCCGACGGCACGGTCGTCCTGGACTTCAACCGCGCGGTGAACCTCCCGTGCGCGTACACGGACCTGGCCACCTGCCCGCTGCCGCCCGCGGAGAACCGGCTTACGGTGGCGATCGAGGCGGGCCAGAAGATCCCGCGCGAGCGCGGCGGGTCCTGAGGCAGGCAGGCCGCCCGCGCTCGAGGACGCCGCGAGCGCGGGCGGCTCCGCCCACAGGACGCTGACCGTCCCGGACACCGAGGTGACGTCCGACGGCGTCCGCACCGGCCCGTCGGTCCGGTGCTCAGTCGCTGCCCCCGAAAGGTCACGGGCTCCGGCCGGGAGGACTGACGCATCCGCTGCGCGTCGCGGGGTCGCGGCGGGCGTCGCTCAGCCGCGGACGCACTCCTCGATCACCGCGGCGACCTGCTGCGTCGCCGGGGAGTTGCGTTCCGCCCGGCGGGCCAGGACGAGATCGACGGACTCCGTCTCGGTCAGCGGTACGTAGGTCACGCCGTCGAGCCGCAGGCTCTGCACCGACTGGGGCACCAGGGCCACGCCGTGTCCGGCGGCCACCAGGACGACGAGGGTGGCCGTCTCGCCGACCTCGACGAGCGACGCGGGCTGGAAACCCGCCCGGCCGCAGGCGGACAGGACACGGTCGTACATCGCGGACCGCGGCTGCGAGGGGTGGATGACGAACGTCTCGCCGGCCAGCGCCCGCAGCGAGATCCGCGGGTCGGCGGCCAGCGGATGGTGCGCCGGCAGTACGGCCACCAGCGGCTCGGTCCGCAGCGGGGTGACGTCGACCCGTTCGGCCTCGGCCGTGCCGGCGCGGGACACCGCGAGGTCGTAGGCGCCGGTGAGCAGGCCGTCCACGAGCTGCGGGGTGAGCAGTTCCCCGTGCAGGTCCAGGGTGATACCGGGCAGCCGGGCACGCACGGTGCGGGCGACGCGGGGCAGCACGTCGTAGGTGGCGGTGCCGATGAAGCCGACGGACACCCGCCCGGCGCGGCCGGTGGCCAGCTCCGCCATGTGGACGCGCGCCCGCTCCTCCTCGGCGACCATGGTACGCGCGTAACCGGTCAGGTGCCGGCCGGCCTCGGTGAGCTCCACGTGCCGGGTGGACCGGGTGAACAGGGCGGTCCCCAGCTCGCGCTCCAGCTGCTTGATCTGCTGGGAGAGGGCCGGCTGCGCGACGTGCAGACGGGCCGCCGCGCGGCCGAAGTGGCATTCCTCCGCGAGGGCGAGGAAGTAGCGGACCTGACGCAGTTCCATGGCGCCATTTTATAGCGCCTGCTTATCAATGACTCACTACTAGGTCTTGGACCTGATGAAGGAGGGCGCCTACCGTGAAGGCGTGACCGACAGTTACCTGTACGCAGCGTCAAGAACACCCTTCGGACGGTTCTCGGGAGCCCTCGCCGGCATCCGGCCGGACGACCTCGCGGCCCACGCCGTCACCTCGGTGCTGGCCAAGACGCCGGCGCTGGATCCGGGCGAGATCGACGACGTCGTCTGGGGCAACGCCAACGGCGCCGGCGAGGACAACCGCAACGTCGGCCGGATGGCCGTCCTGCTGGCCGGGCTGCCGACCTCCGTGCCCGCCACGACCGTCAACCGGCTGTGCGGCTCCTCCCTGGACGCGGCGATCATCGCCTCCCGCGCCATCGAGACCGGCGACGCCGGCATCGTCCTCACCGGCGGCGTGGAGTCGATGACCCGTGCCCCGTGGGTGCTGCCCAAGCCCGAGCGCGCGTTCCCCGCCGGGGACGTGACCGCGGTGTCCACGACGCTGGGCTGGCGGCTGGTCAACCAGCGCATGCCGAAGGAGTGGACGGTCTCGCTGGGCGAGGCCAACGAGCAGCTGGCCGACCGGTTCGGCATCCCCCGGGAGCGCCAGGACGAGTTCGCCGCACGGTCCCACGACCTCGCCGACGCCGCCTGGAACGCCGGCTTCTACGACGACCTGGTGGCGCCGGTCGCCACCGACGCCAAGGGCGGCACGCTCAGCCGGGACGAGGGCATCCGGCCCGGGTCCGGCGTCGACAAGCTCGCCGCGCTGAAGCCGGTGTTCCGCACCGACGGCGTGATCACGGCGGGCAACGCCTCCCCGCTGAGCGACGGCGCATCCGCCGTGCTGCTGGGCTCCGGGGCCGCCGCGGACCGCATCGGCGCCGACCCGCTGGCCCGCATCGCCGGCCGCGGCGTCTTCGCACTGGACCCGCAGGAGTTCGGCTTCGCACCCGTGGAGGCGGCGAACCGGGCCCTGAAAAACGCCGGCATCTCCTGGTCCGACGTCTCCGCGGTCGAGCTCAACGAGGCGTTCGCCGTCCAGTCGCTGGCCTGCGTGGACGCCTGGAAGATCGACCCGGAGACGGTCAACGCCAAGGGCGGCGCCATCGCGCTCGGCCACCCGCTGGGCGCCTCCGGCGGCCGGCTCCTGGGCACGCTGGCCCACCGGCTGCGGGAGTCCGGCGAGCGGTGGGGTGTCGCGGCCATCTGCATCGGCGTCGGCCAGGCACTCGCCGTCGTCCTGGAGAACGTCACGGAGCAGAACCGATGACCGTACAACTGTGTGATCACGCCGACGAGGCGGTGGCCGGGATCGAGGACGGCTCCACGGTCCTCGTCGGGGGCTTCGGCATGGCCGGCATGCCCGTCGAACTGATCGACGCGCTCATCCGCCAGGGCGCCAAGGACCTGACCGTGGTGTCCAACAACGCCGGCAACGGCGACACCGGACTCGCCGCGCTGCTGGCGAAGGGCCGGGTCCGCAAGGTGGTCTGCTCCTTCCCGCGCCAGGCCGACTCGTGGGTCTTCGACGGCCTGTACCGGGCAGGCGAGATCGAGCTGGAGGTCGTGCCGCAGGGCAACCTCGCCGAGCGGATCCGCGCCGCCGGGGCCGGCATCGGCGCCTTCTTCTGCCCCACCGGCGTCGGCACCCTGCTGGCCGAGGGCAAGGAGACCCGGGTCATCGACGGCCGCACCTACGTCCTGGAGTACCCGATCAAGGGCGATGTGGCGCTGATCGGCGCGCACCGGGCCGACCGGATGGGCAACCTCGTCTACCGCAAGACCGCCCGCAACTTCGGGCCGGTCATGGCGACCGCCGCGACCACCGTCATCGCGCAGGTCCGCGAGATCGTCGAGACCGGCACGATCGACCCGGAGACCGTGGTGACGCCGAGCATCTATGTCGACCGCGTGGTGCAGGAGACGACCGCATGAGCACGAACGCACAGTCCACTGAGGTGCGCGGCCCGCTGGGCAAGCACGACATCGCCGCACTCATAGCCCGCGACATCCCCCGGGGCGCCTTCGTCAACCTCGGCATCGGCCAGCCCACCCTCGTCGCCGACCACCTGCCGGCCGACTCCGGGGTGGTGCTCCACACCGAGAACGGCATGCTCAACATGGGGCCCGCCGCGCATGGCGACGAGATCGACCCCGACCTCACCAACGCGGGCAAGATCCCCGTCACCGAGCTGCCCGGAGCGGCGTACTTCCACCACGCCGACTCCTTCGCCATGATGCGCGGCGGCCACCTGGACGTGTGCGTGCTGGGCGCCTTCCAGGTGTCCGCGGCCGGCGACCTCGCCAACTGGCACACCGGCGAACCCGACGCCATCCCCGCCGTCGGCGGGGCCATGGACCTGGCGATCGGGGCCAAGAAGGTGTTCGTCATGATGACGCTGTTCACCAAGACGGGCGCGCCCAAGCTGGTTCCCCGGTGCACCTACCCGCTGACCGGGCTGGGCTGCGTCGACCGCGTCTACACCGACCTAGCGGTCTTCGACATCACCCCGGAGGGCGTCGCGGTCCGCGAGACCTTCGGCGCCACCCTCGACGAGCTGGCGGGCCGTCTGGACCTGCCCCTGGTCCCGGCCGGTCACTGACCGGCCCGCCCTGCCGCCCCGCCCTGCCAACCCGCCATGCCAACCCGCCCTGCCGCCCCGCCCTGCCGAGCGGCCGGTGACCTGCGAACCCGTCACCGGCCGCTCCCGGCGGCACGCCGCCGCCGGCCGCCGGGGGGGCGGGAT